>NZ_JAMYLG010000044.1:0-41709 GCF_040317865.1 Mesorhizobium sp. M1365 | reverse complement strand
ATCGAAGCAATGGCCTGCGGTACGCCGGTGGTTGCGTTCCGGCGTGGCGCCGTCCCGGAGATCATCGATGACGGTGTGTCCGGATGGATCGTGGATACGGTGGAGGAAGCCGTGGGCGCGCTCCGGCGCATAGACAGCCTCGATCGCGCTCGAGTGCGGCAGACGTTCGAGAAGCGGTTCACGGTCGAGCGCATGTGCAGCGATTATCTGGCACTCTACCGAGCACTCACGAGCGGCACGGCAGACGCAGTTGCCCCCACAAACGAGCTCTCCAGAAATATCGCGATGGTGGCTGTGCCGGGCTGAGGAACCGACTGATCCACATACAGACCACGACGGCGGAGTCCGGGAGCGCCTGCGGGGTCTTGTCGCCGGGCGCGGCGATCGCGCCAGAAGCCTTTGATCAGCAGCAAGCCTTCCCGGGACTAATGCTTTCGCGAGCGGCGTCGTACTGCCGCCCGGTCCGGATTGACGCGCGCTACTTTCGCTGCAAAGGTGCTTTAACGACTTGTTTACCATGCGTCGGTCAGGGGTGGGGGGAATTTGGAACGGTTTCTGGGCGCGAACCGCCTTAATTGGGATGATCGGGCCGAACTGCACTCGACCGACACAACGGGCAGCTACCACATCGAGAATGTGCTGGCCGGCGGATCCAATCTCTATGAGCTGGAAACGCGCGAGCTCGGCGATATCGCCGGCAAGGATATCGTCCACCTGCAGTGTCACATCGGTCTTGACACGATCAGCTTGAAGAATCTCGGCGCAGGCAGCGTGACCGGGCTCGACTTTTCACCGACGGCGATCGTGGCAGCGCGGGATTTTGCTGCGAAGGCAGGCACCGAAGTGCGCTTCGTGGAAGCGCCACTGTTCGAGGCGGTGGAAGCGCTCGGCCGGACCTTTGATATCGCTTACGTTACCTGGGGTTCGGTAAACTGGCTGGACGACGTGTTCCGTTGGGCGCGGGTGGTTGCCGATCTTCTGCGACCCGGCGGCCGCCTCTACATGGCCGAGGGCCATCCATTGCTGTTTCAGTGCGATCGAAAGGCCGCGGCCCTGGAATTGAAGCACGACTGGCGAACGCCGATAGCTCGGCCGCTCGCCTGGAACGAGGAACTGACCTACACCGGCGATGATCGCATCTTGAAGCATCCTCGCTATTATGAATGGATCCACCCGATCAGTGACGTGGTGAATGCGCTGATTTCAGCTGGTCTGACGCTCGATTTTCTCAATGAGCATGACACGGTTTCGTGGCAGCACTTTTCATTTGCCGTGCGGGCCGGCAAGGATATGTACGGCTTGCCGGAGAACTCTCCCAAGATACCGATGGCTTATTCCATTGGCGCGACGAAGCGCAGCGTCGGCAAGATACCATACCTTGTGTCTCCCAAGGCGATTGAGGGGCACTAGTCCAGGTCAACGCTCCAGAGTACTCGGGTCGGAGCGTCGACTTGTGCAATCGCGCTCGCGCTCCTCTATCTTCCGAGCAAGCCAGGTCTAGCTGGCCTCTCTCTCGGTCCGCTTCCACAGACGAGCGCCTTGAGATGAGCAGATCTCCTCGCGAATGGTCGACAGACGCTGGATCGCCGGCGCCAGCGTATCTCAATCAGTGGGACCATGGCAGTGGAAGTCGGCAGCTGGCTCCAACCGCTCGGGCCTGCAACGTCAGCAACGGTCGGAAGTGCAAAAGCTCTAAGGAGCGTGAAGGTCAAATTAAACATTGAAAGCTAATGTTCCTCATCGGGTCGACCCGAAAACCTGAAATGGCACTTGAGGAATCGCCTATTGGCTTTTTTCCGCGCTAGGTTCGGCGGCATCAAGGAGGTCGTCTTTTCGTCGGCAAATATTCCGGCGGCGATCGCGCTTGTCGTCATACTTATCAGCGCTGCGTTCGCGGAGCACCAGAACAAAATCGTCTCGGACCAGGCCGTCCGTGCGGACGTGCTGACCAAGGTCAACCTCATCCGCGCCAAGCTCGAAGGCAATATCAACGGAAACCTTCAACTCGTGCGTGGATTGGTCGCCGCGGTCGTGACCGAGCCCTATATGGGTCAGCAACGCTTCGCCTCGCTCGCGAGCAATCTGTTTGGCGCCGACTCGCAATTGAACAATATTGCCGGCGCGCCCGATCTGGTCGTTTCCCTGATGTACCCGATGGAGGGTAACGAGCAGGCGATGGGCCTGGATTACCGCAAGAACGAGCGACAGCGTGCGGCTGCGCTAAGGGCGCGAGACGAACGCAAGCTGGTGCTTGCCGGTCCCGTCGAGCTGAAGCAGGGAGGACAAGGCTTCATCGGCCGCTTTCCGGTTTTCGTGCGGAGCGCGGGCAATACGGAAAGATTCTGGGGCATCATTTCCGCCGTTGTCGACGTGCAGCGTCTTTATCGGGCGAGCGGGCTGCTTGACGACGATCTCGGGATTGACATAGCGCTGATCGGCAGGGACGCTCTCGGCCAAAATGGAGACCAATTCTACGGTAATGAGCGGATCAGCAAAAGCGATCCGGTGACAGCCGACGTTGTGCTCCCGTCCGGTTCGTGGCAAATCGCGGCCATTCCCAAAAATGGCTGGCCTTCGACGCCAAGCAACGCATGGTTGTTGCGCGCTATCATGGCGACGGCCGGAGCCTTGGTTGTGTTCCCTTTCCTGGTCACAGGCCGCCTGATTGGCGAAAGACAGCGCAATTATGCGGAATTGCGTCGATTGTCACGACGCTTGGAACTCGCCCTGGAAGCGTCGGCTATTGGGGTTTGGGAACACGATCTAGCGACCAACGAGCTTACGTGGGATGATCGCGTCAACGAAATATATGGCAAACCAACCGGCGAGCACCGGGGCTATCCAGACTGGGCGGGAGCAATACACCCAGATGATTTGGCTGGCGCCAACGCGGACTTCGACAGGGCGGTGGCCAGCGGACGACCATATTTGTCGGAGTACCGGATTGTGCGTCAGGATGGCGAGATCCGTCATGTCCGGTCCAAGGCGATCGTTTACCGGGTCGCAAACGACACCCCAAAAATGATCGGCGCGGAATGGGACGTGACTTCCGACGTCCTGCTGAACAAGGATCTGGTTCGTGCAAAACAGCTGTCCGAGTCGAAAAATGCAGAACTCGAGTCAGCCAAAGCGCGCATAGAGCACATCGCGCTTCATGATTCGCTGACCGGCTTGCCCAACCGGCGTTACCTCGACCAGGTACTGGAACATTACGCGGCAAACGCCAGGCGCTCAGGCGGGCACGCGGCACTGCTTCACATAGATCTGGATCGGTTCAAGCACATCAACGATACGCTGGGCCACGCCGCCGGTGACGCGATGTTGGTTCACGCGTCAACCGTGCTCAGGTCGAAGGTCGGCGACGAGGGATTCGTCGCCCGTATCGGGGGAGACGAATTCATCGTTCTGTGCGTGGTGCGCGACGATACCAAGCAGCTGGCGCTGCTCGCCGACCGCGTCATCAGCCAGATGCGCGAACCGGTCTACTATCAGGGTCATCGATGCCGTTTTGGTGTCAGCGTGGGAATCGCTGTCGACAACGGAAAAGATGTCGAAGCCAAACACCTGCTGGTGAACGCCGATATCGCGCTTTACCGAGCAAAGGCGCGGGGGCGCAATCGATACGAATTCTTCACAGACGCGATGCAAAGCGAAATCGTCGATACCAAGCGGATTGCCGACGAAATTCTCGGCGGCCTCGAGCGCAACGAGTTCATCCCGTTCTACCAGCCCCAATTTGACGCAAAGACGCTCGAAATCGTTGGGGTTGAGGCGCTGGCGAGGTGGAAACATCCAATAAAGGGTATTTTGGCGCCCGACGTCTTCCTGAGGATTGCAGAAGAACTGAACGTTGTCTCGATCATCGACCAAGCCATATTGAAGCAATCGCTTTCGGATTTCGAAGCGTGGTCCGCTGCAAAACTTCACATTCCGCGGGTGTCGGTCAATGTCTCGGCCAGGCGCCTTCAGGATGAGGAGCTCATCAAGAGCCTGCGAGAGCAAAATATCAAGAAGGGAACAGTTTCGTTTGAGCTTGTTGAGTCGATTTTCCTGGACGAGAACGACGACCTTGTCACGTGGAACATCGAGCAGATAAAAGAACTGGGGATTGACATCGAAATAGACGATTTTGGTACCGGTTACGCTTCAATGGTCAGTTTGCTGAAGTTGCAGCCGCGCCGGCTGAAGATAGATCGGCAGCTGGTCACCCCAATCGTCAAATCGCCGCAGAGAAGGCAGGTTGTCTCGTCGATCATTGAAATCGGCAAGTCGCTGGGTATCGAGGTCGTGGCGGAAGGCGTCGAGACGATGCAGCATGCACGGCTACTCAAGGGCCTGGGCTGCGACATATTGCAGGGTTATGCCTTCGGCCACGCGTTCGATTCCGAGGGACTTAAGACCTTTGTCCGATCGCGACGCCTGCGCACGGCCAGCTGAGCCTCGGCGCCAGAATTTATCGAGCCGACCGCCTTCACGTTGCGGTACATAGGCGCACAGCGGACAAAGCTGAAGACAACGCCAAACCTCAGATCAGCAGCAGGCCCTTCATGCTGGAGTGGCCTTTCCTGCCGATGATGATGTGGTCGTGAACGGCAATGCCAAGCGGTTTGGCCGTCTCGATGATCAGCTTGGTCATCTCGATGTCGGCGCGCGACGGCGTCGGGTCTCCCGACGGATGGTTGTGCGCCAGAATGATCGCCGTGGCGGAGAGCTCCAAGGCGCGCCTGACCACCTCGCGCGGATAGACCGGTGTGTGGTCGACGGTGCCGACCTGCTGGACTTCGTCGGCGATCAGCGCGTTTTTCTTGTCGAGGAACAGGATGCGGAACTGCTCGCGCTCCTCGAAGGCCATCACCGACCGGCAGTATTCGAGAACCTGCGTCCAGGTCGACAACAGCTCGCGGCCGGCGATCTCGCCGCGCGCCATGCGCTGCGCCGTTGCCGCAACCACCTTGAGGTCGAGCGCCACCGCCGGGCCGATGCCCTTCACCTCCTGCAGGCGCTCGACGGACGCACCGAGGACCTCGGCCAATGTACCGAAGCGTGCCAGCAATGCCTTGGCGACCGGCTTGGTGTCGGCGCGCGGGATCAGCCGGAACAAAAGAAGCTCGAGCAGTTCGTAGTCGGGGAGGGTGTTGGCACCGGCGGCGAAGCGCTCGCGCAGGCGGTCGCGATGGCCGAGATAATGCGGCTTGTCGGCGGCCACCGCCTTCGCGTGGGATCGCACTGGCCTTTCGGGAAAGAAGGCCCGCTCGTTGTCGTTGCCGTTCATGGCTGCCCCACCCAGCATTTGCCGGGCAAGGTAACGCCCGATCTGCCAGACACTAGGCCCGCAGGCCGGGGCGGTCGAGGTTTTTTGGCGACAGCGTGAAGATCTCGCAGCCGGTCTCGGTGACGCCGATCGTGTGCTCGTACTGCGCCGACAGCGAACGGTCGCGCGTCACCGCGGTCCAGCCGTCCGACAGCACTTTCACATGCGGCCGGCCGAGATTGATCATCGGCTCGACGGTGAAGATCATGCCCGGCCGCATCTCGACGCCTTCGCTGGCGCTGCCGTAATGCAGGATATTCGGCGCGTCATGAAACAGCCGGCCAACCCCGTGGCCGCAGAAATCGCGCACCACCGAGCAACGCTCGGCTTCGGCATAGGTCTGGATGGCGGCGCCGATGGCGCCGGTTCGGGCGCCCGGCTTGATTGCCGCGATGCCGCGCATCAGGCACTCATACGTGACTTCGAGCAGCCGCTCCGCGGCACGCTTGATCGTGCCCACCGGATACATGCGCGAGGAGTCGCCATGCCAGCCGTCGAGGATATAGGTGACGTCGATATTGACGATGTCGCCATCCTTCAACGGCTTGTTGTCGGGTATGCCGTGACAGACGACGTGGTTGATCGAGGTGCAGGATGATTTCGTATAGCCACGGTAGTTGAGCGTCGCCGGAAGCGCGCCATGGTCCATCCCGAACTCGAAGACGAAGCGATCAATCGCTTCGGTGGTGACGCCGGGCGCCACAATCGGTACCAGTTCGTCGAGGCAGCGCGCGGTGAGATCGCAAGCCTTGCGCATGCCGACAAAACCTTCCTCGTCGTAAAGACGGATCTGGCCGGTGTTTCTGAGCGGTGCCGTGGCGGCGTCGAGATAGGTGACCATTTTATCCGTCTTGCAGGGATGCGGGGCTGGATGAGCCTCCGCGAGAGAAACCTTCCCAGATTTGGCACTGGAAAGCGCAAGGTTCAAGGACGAACTGCCGGCGACCGCCGAAGACCGGCGATATTCACGCCTGGGGGCATTCTCTTTGCCTCTAACGGCCCATGCTTCGCCAGGTTCATTGACCACCGTAGTGACGACACATTTCTAGGTGAGAAGCGGCCCAAGCATTAAGCCGCCACGGCAATTTTTTGCGACGAACGGCGTTGCTGCGGGGGTGTCAGTTCGGGAGAGATCGAATGGACAGACTGCAATTCGAGGTGCCGGTGCGGATCGCGCCTGTGCCCGGCCAGCCGGTCGAGGAAATCTACAGTGTCGAGCAGGCGCTCGATTTCCTGCAAACGTGGCCGGTTCGCCGGAAGGGACCAACCTATCAGGCCGCGTTCAATGCCTGTTTTGGCGCCACGGTGGACATCGTCGAGACCGAAGACGCATGGCGGGCCTTCATGGCCTTTTGCCGGGTGAGCGGCCTGCTTGCCAGGGACATGATGGTTCCGCGCAAGCGCGGCGGCGAGGCGAGGGGACTGCGGGCTTAGACAGCCTTCGACGTAGTCCTCAGTCGTCTTCGTCTCTTCTTGCCGACATCCCTATCAGAGTGGCGGGCCCAGCAGAGCTGGCGCAGCATCACGCTGGCGATAGACATGTGCCAAGTTGAAATGCTGGTACGCCCAAGGGGAATCGAACCCCTGTTACCGCCGTGAAAGGGCGGTGTCCTGACCGCTAGACGATGGGCGCGCTCAGATGTGAGCGCTTATAGTTGCGTCGCGACAAACCGGCAACCCGTCTGCCGCCGGCTGCGACAACTTTTTTCCTTTGGCTCCAAACCGCGACTTTCCGACAGCCAAGCTGGTTTTTGCGGCATGATGCAACGTCGCCGAGGGGAGCTTCGCAGTGCCGGAAGAACCTCACCCTAGCCGCGCCTGCGGCAGCGCCAGTTCCAGTCGCGCTCGGGGCCGACATCGACATGGACGGATTCGGTGTGGCAGTAGGTGCCGACGCCACCACGGCCCGGCATGGTGCGGATGTAGCTCGCCAGTTCCCATTTCGAGACGCCAGGAACCTGGATGTCGGCGGCGGCGCAGTACATGTGCAGCGAATTCTTTGCGCCGTTGGCGCGGCGGTTGCGGGCCGGATCGCGATAGCCGGAGGTGACCGTCATCTTGCGGCCGTAGTGGCCTTCGATCGTCTTCAGCACGCGAACCAGCGACGGCTTCAAGCAGGCGACATCGACGCTTTCGTTCTGTTTCAGGAGGCCGTTGGGCGCCAGCCGGGCAAGGCCGGCGGCGGAGGCGACCTGGTAGGCGCCACCCGAACCTTCGTCTTCGTTGAGATCGACGTCACTCTCATCGTCGAGGCCGGATTTGCGCTTGATCTCGAACAGCGCCGTCTGTCGCACGCCGGGCAGCGCATCGGCCGTGAAGTGACTGGTATCGCCCGTCGACACCAGCTGCACCGGCTTTTCAGCCGGATTGGCCGAGGCCAGGGTGACGGTAGGTTTTGCCGCAGGCGTCGCCTTGGCCTGCATGACCGTTGGCTGCCCGCCCGCTCTGCTGTTGGCCGGCGAAGAAGGTGCCGCCGAAGCAGGCGTGGCGCTGAACAGTGAGGCCAGGAAGTTTTTCTTCGGCGCGTAGGCCTGTGGCTGCGGCATCTCGCCGGCGGTCACATAAACCGGGTTGGTCATCGCCGGTGCGGCGGCCTTGGCGTCGGGCTTCGATGCATCAGCACTGTTCTGCGCCACGGCCTGTTCGGCTGTCTGGGCGTGTGGTTGCAGCGGTTGCGGCGTGTGTCCCGCGATCGTCTCGGCTGCCGTGGGGACGGCGATCGGGAATCCAGCGTCGAGCTTGGCCCCTGGCTTGGCCACCGGCACATAGGCGACCTGCTCGGGAAGGTTGGCGTCGCCGTCGGCATTCATCGTCATTTGTGCGCTTGTCATCTGCGACGATGATGCGGCCGTGCTGGCCTGGGGCGCACCGGCGGCCGTGCTGATTTCGGTAGCCGAGGTATTGTAGCCTGGCATGCCGACCGACATGGTCGGGTCGCCGGCCGAGGTGCAGGACGCCAGGAGCACCGAGAAAAGCGCCGCCACAATGGCGCGGCTTTCTCCCTTCGCGAGGCGCGATCCTGCTGATCTCAAAACAAAATTCCCCCTCGATATCCGACCGGTTCGTCATTGGCGCGGCGTCCAAACGTCTCGTCGAAATGACCCTTGTTCCCCGAACCGGAAACGAGACCTGTGTCAAATCTGCAAGCCTCAAAGTAATTTGGCGGCTAGAGGATGAATCAAGGCTGCTCAGGGTTGACGGCACCATTTCGCCCGCTTTTGGCGGCGCGTCAACTCACCACACATTACAGATGGTTACACGCGCACCTTGACATAGGTGCCGGGGGCTTCGCCTAGAACTTGCATATGCTCGCCCGGTTTGCGGGCCGGTACGCGGGTATTGTCCTTGGCTTCGATCCAGCGTTGCCAGTGCGGCCACCAGGAACCGGGATGGTCGGTGGCCCCGGCGAGCCACTGGTCGAAGTCGCCGGCCGGCTTGCCGCCGGTCCAGTAGTGATATTTCTGCGCCGCCGGCGGATTGACGACCCCGGCGATGTGGCCGGAGCCGGCCATGACGTAATCGACCTCGCCGCCGAAATATTTCGAGCCGAGGAAGACCGAAAGCGCCGGCGCGATATGGTCCTCCTTAGAGGCGAGGTTGTAGACCGGAATGGTAACGTCCTTCAGCGAAACCGTGCGGCCCGCCAGTTCCATCATGCCTTGCGAAAGCCTGTTCTCGAGATAGCAATTGCGCAAATAGAAGGAATGGTTGGCAGCGCCCATGCGGGTCGAATCGGAATTCCAGTACAGCAGGTCGAAAGGCAGGGGATCCTTGCCGCGCATGTAGTTGTTGACGACATAGGGCCAGATCAGGTCGCCCGAGCGCAGCATGTTGAAGGCGGTCGCCATCTTGGTACCGTCGAGATAGCCTTTCTCGTTCATCGCCTTTTCGACGGCCGCGACCTGCTCCTCGTCGACGAACACTTTTAGATCGCCGGCATAGGTAAAATCGACCTGGGTGGTGAAGAAGGTGGCGGATTTGATGCGGTTGTCGCCTTCCTGCGCCATCAGCGCCAGGGCCGCCGCGAGAAGCGTGCCACCGACGCAATAGCCGATGGCGTTGACTTGCCTTTCGCCGGTGGCCTTCTCGATCGTGTCGAGGCCGTATTGCAGGCCCTCCCTGATATAGGCCTCCCAGCTCTTGGCGCCGTGCCGCTCGTCCGGGTTGATCCAGGAGATGATGAAGACGGTGTGGCCTTGCTCGACTGCCCAGCGAATGAAGGATTTTTGCGGGTTGAGGTCGAGGATGTAGTATTTGTTGATCCATGGCGGGCAGATCAGCAGCGGCCGCTTGAGCACGGTGTCGGTAGTCGGTTCGTATTGCAGGATTTCGGCGACGTCGCTGCGGCCGACCACCTTGCCGGGAGTGGTGGCGAGATTCTTACCGATCTCGAAAAGCGAATAATCGGCCTGCCGCAGCTTCAGGTCGCCCTTGCCGGCGGCAATGTCCTCGGCCAGCATCTTCATGCCGCGCACCAGGTTTTCGCCGTTGGAGGCGACAGTCTCGCGAAACAATTCCGGATTGGTCAGGATGAAATTCGACGGCGAGATGGCATTGGACACCTGCTTGACATAAAAGCCGGCCTTGTGGCGGGTGTGCTCGTCCAGGCCGTCGGCGTGCTCGACCAGTTCGGCCGCCCAGCGCGAGGTGACCAGATACGCCTGTTTGAGGAAATCGAAGAAGGCGTTGCGGCCCCATTCCGGGTCCTGGAAACGCTTGTCACCGCGCTCGGGCTTGACCGCGTCCTCGGCGTCCTCGGCGCCGGCGCCGATGCGCTGGACGGCGTTGGCCCAGACGGTCATGTAGCCGGAAAACAGCCGCGTTTGCGCCTCCAGCGCGCGCTGCGGGTCGGAGAGCCAGTACTCGGTGAGCTTGGAGAACGTCTTCACCATGTCGACGACCGGCTCAGCGACGTGATCGCGCACCTCGCCTTTTTCCCGCGGCTCGGCCCATGCCGAGGCGGCCTTGCCGGCCTGCTCGATCATGCGAGCCATGTTCAGCGCGAAGCGTTCCGGGTCCTTCACCAGATATTGCTCGACGGTCGAAGGTTGGTCATCTTCCGCTTTGCCCGAATCGGGTGTTTTGGACATGGTTCGCGGGGTTCCTCCCGAAGCGTTTTGTTGACATATTACCATGGGATACCGAACAGGGTCCAATGTGCTCTAACCCGGCCGCCAGGAAAACAACATGACGATTAATATTGGCAAGAACGTTTTTTCCGGCACTGGTCGTTTTTGCCGCATGGCGCTCGTCATGTTGGCGATGGCCGGTTGCACGAGCAGCAACATGGAAGGTGCGGCGCCCGCCACCGGCCTTGTCGGCGCGAAGGACACCGGTTCCTATCCGAACCTGAACATCCGGCCGCAGGTGGCGGCCGAGCAATTCACCGACGAGGAAAAGAACGCCAAGCTCGCCCAACTGAAGGCCGAGGAGCAGAGCCAGGCCGCCAAGGGCGGCGGCGTCAAGGTTGCGGACCAGGCAGCGCTGGACCAGCTGGCAAAAAAACACGGCGCCGAGGCGCTGAAGCAGATCGAAGGCAAATGCGACCCCGCTCTCGACCCTAGTTGCAAATAGGCTTATACGCGCGACCGCAACCTCACTGTCTGGAACTGCCATGGAAGAATTTCACAAGGTCCGCCGGCTTCCGCCCTATGTCTTCGAACAGGTCAACCGGCTGAAGGCCAGCGCGCGCTCGCGCGGCGCCGACATCATCGACCTTGGCATGGGCAATCCGGACCTGCCGACGCCCAAGGCCATCGTCGACAAACTCTGCGAGGTGGTACGCGATCCGCGCACGCACCGCTATTCGTCGTCGCGCGGCATTCCGGGCCTGCGTCGTGCCCAGGCCAACTACTATGCCCGCCGCTTCGGTGTGAAGCTCGACCCGGACAGCCAGGTGGTGGCGACGCTCGGCTCGAAGGAGGGCTTCGCCAATATGGCGCAGGCGATCACCGCCCCCGGCGACGTGATCCTTTGCCCTAATCCGACCTATCCGATCCATGCGTTCGGCTTCATCATGTCGGGCGGCGTCATCCGCTCGCTGCAGGTCGAGCCGGACGACGGCTTCATCCCGGCCCTGGAGCGCGGCATCCGCCATTCGATCCCGAAGCCGCTGGCACTGATCCTCAATTATCCGTCCAATCCGACGGCACTGGTCGCTTCGCTCGATTTCTACAAGGAGGTGGTGGCCTTCGCGAGGAAGAACGACATCATCATCCTGTCGGATCTTGCCTATTCGGAGATCTATTTCGACGGCAATCCGCCGCCTTCGGTGCTGCAGGTGCCGGGCGCCATAGACGTCGCCGTCGAGTTCACCTCGATGTCGAAGACCTTTTCGATGCCGGGCTGGCGCATGGGTTTTGCGGTCGGCAATGAACGGCTGATCTCGGCGCTGACGCGAGTGAAATCCTATCTCGACTACGGCGCCTTCACGCCGATCCAGGTGGCGGCGGCGCATGCACTCAACGGCGATGGCGCCGACATCGCGGAAGTGCGCGACGTCTACCGCAAACGCCGCGATGTCATGGTCGACGCTTTCAGCCGCGCCGGCTGGACCATTCCCGCACCGGCGGCATCGATGTTCGCCTGGGCGCCGATCCCGGAGCCGTTCAAGCACCTTGGCTCGCTTGAATTCTCCAAGCTCCTGATCGAGCACGCCGACGTCGCGGTGGCGCCGGGCGTCGGCTTCGGCGAGCATGGCGACGATCACGTGCGCATCGCGCTGGTCGAAAACGAGCACCGGATCCGGCAAGCGGCGCGCAACATCAAGCGCTTCCTCGCATCCAGCGCCAAGCAGCCGAATAACGTCGTACCGCTCGCCGCGCTTCGCTGATCTTCTACACATCGACCGACTGAATGGGGCGTCGCCGGACATGGCTGAAGCGTTGCGTGTTGGAATTGCCGGGCTCGGCACCGTCGGTGCGTCGGTGGCCCGCGTGCTGCGCGACAAGGCGGCTGAACTGACGCGACAGTGCGGACGCGACATCGTCGTGTCGGCGGTTTCGGCCCGCGATCCCAAACGCGACCGCGGCGTTGATCTTGGCACAGCACAGTGGTTCGACGATGCCGTCAAGATGGCGCAGACCGCCGAGATCGATGTCTTCGTCGAGCTGATCGGCGGCGACGAAGGCCCGTCACGCTCGTCCGTCAAAGCGGCGCTCGAGGCCGGCCGCCACGTCGTCACCGCCAACAAGGCACTGCTTGCCAAGCACGGGGTGGCATTGGCCGAGATCGCCGAGAGGAAAGGCGTGCTGCTCAATTACGAGGCGGCGGTGGCCGGCGGCATTCCGGTCATCAAGACGATGCGCGAGGCGATGGCCGGCAATTCGGTGACCCGCGTTTTCGGAATCCTCAACGGTACCTGCAATTATATTTTGACGCGCATGGAAGCCGAGGGCCTGTCCTTTGATGCCTGCCTGAAGGATGCGCAACGGCTGGGCTATGCCGAAGCCGACCCGACCTTCGACATCGAGGGCCACGACACCGCGCACAAGCTGTCGATCCTGACCAGCCTTGCCTTCGGCACGAGGATCGCCGCCAACGATATCTACATGGAAGGCATCTCCAACATCAGCCAGGCCGACATCCGCGCGGCCGGCGATCTCGGCTACCGGATCAAGCTGCTTGGCGTCGCCCAACGCACCGAAAGCGGCATCGAGCAGCGCGTGCACCCGACCATGGTGCCGACGGCCTCGGTCATCGCGCAGGTGCACGGCGTCACCAATGCGGTGGCGATCGAAACCGACATCCTCGGCGAATTGCTGCTTTCCGGCCCTGGCGCCGGCGGCAACGCCACCGCGTCGGCGGTGATCGGCGACATTGCCGACATCGCCAAGAGCCGGCCTGGCTTCCAGCATGGTCCGGTCTTCGGCCGGCCGGCGAAGGAATTGAAGCCTTACAAGAAAGCGCAGATGCGCAGCCATGCCGGCGGCTATTTCATCCGGCTGACCGTGCACGACCGCCTCGGCGTCTTCGCGGCAATAGCCAAGCGCATGGCCGACAACGACATTTCGCTGGAATCGATTGTTCAGCATGCCGCCGGGCCGGAAACCGAGGCACAGAAGACGGTCATCCTGGTGACCCACGAGACGACCGAGGCGGCGGTGCGCAAGGCCGTCGACGGCATCACCAGGGACAGCCTTCTGACCGACAAGCCGCAAGTCATCCGCATCGAGCGGGCCGGATAGCAGTCTCACATTTTGCGTTTAATCGATTGATATTGCTGCGCTTTCAAAAAGGTCCAACGCAGGTCTTGCTGTTGTCACGGGGCTTTGACACAAGAAGCGCGTCTCTGGCGGGAGGCTAAACTGCCAACGAGGATTGTCCATCGATGAATGTGGCCCAGAACATTGTCGCCGGCCTCGACCGGATACTGACCATGGAATTGGTGCGCGTCACCGAACGCGCCGCGGTCGCGGCCGCCAGATTGCGCGGACGCGGCGACGAGAAAGCCGCCGACCAGGTCGCGGTCGATGCCATGCGGCAGGAGCTCAACCGTCTTGCCATCAACGGCACGGTGGTGATCGGCGAAGGCGAGCGCGACGAGGCGCCGATGCTTTATATCGGCGAAGAGGTCGGTACCGGCCAAGGCCCGGCTGTCGACATCGCGCTTGATCCGCTCGAAGGCACGACGATCTGCGCCAAGAACCTGCCCAACGCACTGGCCGTTATCGCCATTGCCGAAAAAGGCAGCCTTTTGTTCGCGCCGGACGTCTATATGGACAAGATCGCGATCGGTCCGGGTTATGCCGACGGCATCATCGACATCGATGCCTCGCCGGCCGAAAACATCGCCAGCCTCGCCAGGGCCAAGGGCGTGCCGGTGGCGGAGATCACCGCCTGTATTCTCGACCGGCCACGCCATGGCGCGTTGATCGAAGCCGTGCGGGCGACCGGAGCCGCGATCCGTCTGATCGGCGACGGTGATGTCGCCGGGGTCATCCATACCACCGACCCGGACGAGACCGGCATCGACATCTATCTCGGCACCGGAGGCGCGCCCGAAGGCGTGCTCGCAGCTGCCGCCTTGCGCTGCACCGGTGGCCAGATGCAGGGCAGGTTGATCTTCGATACGCCGGAAAAGCTGGCGCGCGCCGCGAAGATGGGGATCTCCGACCCAAAACGGATCTACCACACGCAAGACATGGCACGCGGCGACGCGCTGTTTGCCGCGACCGGCGTCACCGACGGCAATATGCTGGCCGGCGTCAAGTTCGGCCGCAATTTCATCACCACGCATACGATCGTGCTGCGCTCGTCATCGCGAACCGTGCGCGAGATCAAGGCCAGGCACCAGGATCTGGAAAAGTTTTGATTTCGACTCAGTTAGCCGTTGCATATTGTGCGCAATGACAAATTGCAGACGGCGCGTCACGTGACGGGGGAAAGACGCTTTTTCCTCGATGTCAGGCAATCGGCCACCGGCGTTTCCTGGGAACACCGGCTGACCGAGCGCCAGGACATGGCCGCGCTCGCCATCGCGCAAGGTTATGGCGTGCCCGACATCGTGGCGCGCGTGCTGGCCGGGCGCGGCGTCACCGCCGATCAGACCGAGCGGTTTCTGGATCCGACCATCCGCAATCTGCTGCCCGACCCGGCATCGCTGACCGACATGGACAGGGCCGCCGCTCGCATCGCCCAGGCGGTGATGGCCAGGGAAAAAGTGGCGATCTTTGGCGACTACGATGTCGACGGCGCCGCCTCGTCGGCGCTGCTCAAGCGCTTTCTCGCATATTTCTCGGTGGCGTCGGAGATCTACATACCGGACCGCATCTTCGAGGGTTACGGCCCCAATCCGGAAGCGATGCGCGAACTCGTCTCGCGCGGCGCGACGCTGATCGTCACCGTCGATTGCGGCACCAACAGTGCTGCTTCCATCGACGCCGCAAAGGCCGCCGGCGCCGACGTCGTGGTGCTCGATCACCATCAGGTCGGCGGGCCGCTGCCGGCGGCGGCTGCGGTCGTCAACCCAAATCGCGAGGACGACCTTTCCGGCCAAGGTCATCTTTGTGCGGCCGGTGTCGTCTTCCTTTGCCTGGTGCAGACCGCGAAGATCCTGCGCGGCCGCTTGCCGGATGCCGCACCGCCGGACCTGCTTGGCCTGCTCGACCTAGTGGCGCTGGGCACAGTCTGCGACGTGGTGCCGCTCACCGGCGTCAACCGCGCCTTCGTGGTCAAGGGGCTGCAGGTGGCGCGGCAGCAGAGAAACGAAGGGCTGGCGGCGTTGGCGCGGGTCTCGCGTATAGGCGAGCCGATCAGCACGTTCCATCTGGCCTTTCTGATCGGCCCGCGCATCAACGCCGGCGGGCGCATCGGCGACGCAGCACTTGGCAGCCGCCTGCTTGCAACCGACGACCCGGTCGAAGCCCGCACCATCGCCGAGACGCTGGATCGGCTCAACCAGGAGCGGCAGTCGATGGAGCAGGAGATGCTGGCCGCCGCGCGCTCAGAGGCCGATGCCGAGCTTGCCGGCGGCAATGGTCCGGCCATCGTGGTCACAGCCAGCAGCAACTGGCATCCGGGCATTGTCGGCCTGCTTGCCTCGCGGCTCAAGGACCATGCGCGCCGGCCCGCATTTGCCATCGCCTTCAACGCCAATGGTGTCGGTACCGGTTCAGGCCGTTCAGTGTCTGGCTTCGACCTCGGCCGGCTGGTGCGCGAGGCTGCCGATGCCGGACTTATCGTCAAGGGCGGCGGCCACGGAATGGCGGCCGGCATCACTGTCGAGCGGGCGAAGCTCGGCGAACTCAGGGCTTTCTTCGAAGAGCGCGCGGCGGTGGATGTGTTCCGCCTGCAAGGCGAGGAGAGCCTGGCGATCGACGGCGCGCTTGCCGCCGAGGGCGCGACGCTTGCGCTGCTCGATGCGCTTGAGAGGGCAGGGCCGTTCGGCGCCGGGCATGTTGCGCCGGTGTTCGCGCTGCCGCGCCACCGGCTTGTCGATGCGCGGGCGGTCGGCAGCAACCACATCCGCGCCGACCTGCAGTCGGAAAGCGGCGGCCGCATCCAGGCGATCGCCTTTCGCGCGGTCGACACGGCTCTTGGCGAATTCCTGTTCAAGAACAGGGGTAAGCCGGTGCATGTCGCCGGCTCGCTGTCGGGCAACCACTGGAACGGCAACCGCACGGTGCAGTTCCGCATCGTCGACGCGGCGCTTGCCTGAGAGCTCGCTGCCGCCCTGCCTAAGCGAGGACGGTCTGCAGCCGGGTCAGGTCGCCGATCTGCGCCATCGTTGCCTGGTAGCCGATACGGATCGCTTCGTCGGCGCGGTGGAATTCGGTCAGGCCGATATGGCTGAGCTTCGGCTGCAGCGATATGTCCGGCGGGTCGCCGGCCAGCCTGGCGCGCGAAATGCGGTCCTGGATGATGTTAAAGGCCTCGACCATGACGCCAGTAATGCCGAGCCGCGTCTCGCGCGACTGGCGTTCTGGATCGGCGTGGCCGGCCCTCGGCGCGTCTTTCTCGATGACCAGCTCGCCGGCATTGTGCTTGATCACCGCGGCGCGGCCGAACAGATCGTAGTGAAGGTTCACCGCAACCACGAGCGGCTGCTCGTAGGCACGGCAGACCGAGACCGGCACCGGATTGACCAGTGCGCCGTCAACCAGCACACGCCCATTGCAGGCGACCGGCTCGAACACGCCGGGCAGCGCGTAGGAGGCGCGCATTGCGGTGCTCAACGAGCCGCTCGACAGCCAGATCTCATGGCCGGTGCGGATTTCCGAAGCGACGCAGACGAATGGTTTTGGCAGGTCCTCGAAGCGGATGCCGGCTATGTGCTCGCGCAGCCGCGCATCGAGCTTCATGCCACCGAACAGGCCGCTGCCGCGTAGATTGAGGTCGAGAAGGCCAAAAATGCGCCGCCTGGTCAGGCTGCGCGCGAATTCTTCCAACTCGTCGAGCTTGCCGGCAACATAGCAGCCGCCGACCAGGGCGCCGATCGAGGTGCCGGCGATCATCGACACTTCGATGCCGGCTTCATCAAGCGCGCGCAGCACGCCGATATGCGCCCAGCCGCGCGCACAGCCGCCACCCAATGCCAGCGAAATCCCAGTTTTGCCCGGAGATTTGGTTTCGGATGCGCCCGCGGCCGAGGAGAGGCCATTGGCCTCCCGAACGTCAGGTCTGTTGCGCAATGACGCCCAGTCGAGCATCACAATCTCCCTTGTCCCACGGTCATCCTATAGGCGGGCCGTATCGAAATCATGAATATACGTGGCTGAAGTGCTGCGAATGGTTCATATTGATGGTGTATTGGGCTTTCGATAGGTTTTTTCCGCATCGAACAGCGGCTTGCTGCCGTCGCTGGCAAGCGTCCCTTTGCCATCGCTCAGCCCCACCGTCCGATAAAAGCATGAACGTCGGCCGGTGTGACAAGTTGCTTGGTGACCCAGCATTTTGACGCGCAACCATATCGCGTCCTGGTCACAATCCGTGAGCATCTCGACGACCTGCTGGACATTGCCCGAGGTTTCGCCCTTCTTCCACAGCGCGTTGCGCGAACGCGACCAGTAGTGCGCGATGCCGGTCTCGAGCGTCAGCGCCAGCGCCTCGGCATTCATATGCGCGACCATCAGCAGCATGCCGTCTTCGGCATCGGTGACCACGACAGTGACGAGGCCGGCAGCATCGAAGCGCGGTGAAAGGACCGCGCCTTCCTCGAGTGCCTTCTTGTCTGTTGGAGCTTTCGGGAATTCCAATGCCGACATTCGCCGGTCCTTATCTAGCGAAGCCGGCAGGCCGATCAGATCCTGCCGCCGCGCACCATGGTGACGAAGCGGACCTGCTCTTCGGGTGTGTCCTTGAAGACGCCGGTGAAGGTTGAGGTCAGCGTGGTGGAGCCCTGCTTGCGGATGCCGCGCATGGCCATGCACATATGCTCGGCCTCAAGCATAACGGCCACACCGCGCGGATTGAGCACGTCCTGGATGACGCCGGCAATCTGCGCGGTCATCGCTTCCTGGGTCTGCAAGCGATGGGCGAAGATGTCGACGACACGGGCTATCTTGGACAGGCCGACAACCTTGCCGTCAGGCAGATAGCCGACATGCGCCTTGCCGATGATCGGCACCATGTGATGCTCGCAATGCGAGTGGAAGGATATGTCCTTGACGAGAACGAGGTCGTCATAGCCGGCAACTTCCTCAAAGGTGCGGCCAAGTTCCTCGGCTGGGCACATATCATAACCGTTGAACATTTCGCTGAACGCCTTGGTGACGCGCTTCGGCGTGTCGATCAGGCCCTCGCGGTCAGGGTTGTCGCCGGTCCAGCGCAACAAGGTGCGCACAGCGGCTTCGACTTCGGCCTCGCTCGGCCGGTCGGTGACCGGCTTTTCCATATAGGCAGACCGCGGCATGAGCTTCTTGATAACGGCGTCCATAAAGGCGTCTCCCGTAGTTCCTCTCTCAGGAGGAACGAGTTGAACGGACCACGACCTTTCGGGTGTCAGAAACTCGCCCGGTTTCCAGCCCGTAAGTGGCGTGAACAGAATTGGGTATGACGAGGTTTGTGGTCGCCTTGTCGATACCCGACTACCGCCATTATATATGTTCGTGCCGAGCGAAAGGAAGACGCCAGAGCGGCAATGACTGTTCGCTGGGCGGCGACGGATTGGAAAAATATGATCGACGATGTCTACAATGCGAAAATTCTGGGTTTTGCCGGAAACATCGCACGGATCGGCCGGCTCGACCGGCCCGACGCAACCGCACGAGCACATTCCAAGCTGTGCGGCTCGACGGTGACCGTCGATCTGAAGATGGATGATGGCGTCGTCAGCGATTTCGCGCATGACGTGAAGGCCTGTGCGCTTGGCCAGGCGTCGTCGTCGATCATGGCGCAGCATGTCGTCGGCGCCAGCGCCGAAGAATTGCGCAGCGTGCGCGAGACGATGCTGAAGATGCTGAAGGAAAACGGCCCGCCGCCCGAAGGCCGCTTCGCCGACCTGAAATACCTGGAACCGGTGCGCGACTACAAGGCGCGCCACGCCTCGACCATGCTGACCTTCGACGCAGTGGTCGACGCCATCGGCCAGATCGAGAAGAAGCGGGCGGAAGAGGCAGCTTAAACCTTGGCGAGAAAACGCCGGCTTTCGGCGAATTCCGCCCGGACCCAGTCGGCAAAAGCCCTGGCTGGCTCGGAAAGGTCATTCAGCCTTCTGGCCACTAGCCAATAGGCGCCCGACGCGACGTCGATGTCGAAAGGCTTGATCAGCGCGCCGGACGCAAGTTCTTCGCCGATCTGCAATAGATCGCCCAGCGCGACACCATGTCCAAGCAAGGCTGCCTGCTTCGAAAGCGAAGCATCGGCCAGCATCGGGCCGCGCGCAGGCACGGCATCAGCCGTCACGCCCGCCGCTTCGAACCAGCGCGCCCAAGCCTGACGGTTTTCTTCGTGCAGCAATGTATAGCGACCAAGGTCGATCGGCTTTTCCAGAGCTGGGCCGGATGCAAGAAGTGCCGGCGACAGAACTGGGGAATCGACGACCGCGGCAAGCTGTTCGGCTTCGCTGCGTGGCCATGAGGTGGCGTGCGCACTGAAACGCAGGGCAAGTTCGGGCTGATCGCTGCGAAACTCTATCAATCTCGGGTCGACCTCAAGGGAAACGTCGATGTCGGGTCGCAACTCGCGAAAGCGGTTGAGCCGCGGCACCAGCCATACGGATGCAAGCGATGGCTCGACGCTGACACGCACCACGGACTGCGTCGGGGCCGCCGTCAATTCCGAAAGCAGCCTGTCGATGCCCTCGAAACTTCTGACCAACTGGTCGAGCAGCCGCTGGCCGGTGTCGGTTAACTCGACGCGGCGATGATGGCGGAAGAACAAAGGTTGGCGCAGGAAGGTTTCGAGCTCGCGGATCTGTCGGCTGATCGCCGCCTGCGAAACATAAAGCTCCTCGGCCGCACGGCTGAAGCTCAGGTGACGACCGGCTGCTTCGAAGCTTCTCAGAGCCGTCAGGGGGAGGTGTCCGCGCTTCATTCGCATAACTCAGAGTTATCTGACGTGGACGTTATACTCGTTTGAAGAGCAAGGCCAGCGGCGCTCTAATCGGTGCTCAAGGAGTGCCGCCATGATCCAGTTTCTCAACATTCTGGGCGATGTGATGCGGATCGCGACGTTTCAATGGTACGACGAGAAACCGCATAGGGATTGGTGCGAGGAGAGGCCGCCGACCAGCGTCGCCGTATGCCGAAGGCCGACGCCCGACCGCTATCCGGTTCGCCCTACCAGGCCATGACGGGATTGCCGGAACGGCATTGCGTTCCTGGCCCGATGCGCACATCTATCGCGTAGGGAAACGCGATGTGGAGACTGCGGTGGTCGGCCAACATCGGCATGCGCACGGCGCCAGGCCGATTCGACAAGGACGCAACTGGTCCGGCCCGTGGCGCAAGACGCCGGGCCGCGTCTTCGGCACGTCGCTTGTCCGACTTTACCAGCTGACGCTGTCCGGCTTCGTCGGCAATTCCTGCCGGCATCTGCCGACCTGTTCCGAATACGCGTACGAAGCGATCGCCCGCCACGGGCTGTGGGCCGGCGGCTGGATGGGGTTTTTCCGGGTGCTGCGCTGCGGACCGTTCGGCACGCACGGCATCGACCGGGTGCCTGAGGCACTGGCTGATCGCTACCTCTGGTTCACGCCATGGCGGTACTGGCGGATCGGGAAAAAACGTGGCGACCTGGACAGTTGACCGCAACTGTGCGGTGCACAGAGGGGTCGCTTTTTACGATCTGGTAGGGTTAACCGCAGCTTGCGCTGACATAGCGCATTTGAGACAAAATCGAGACAAGACACCTCGCTAAGCCGCTCCTGACACCCTTCAGGAGAGATTACCAAATGCGCCGGATAGACCGACTTCCCTTCATTTTCGCCGTGGTTCTCTATGTCCTGGCGTGGCTGGTGGGTTTTCCGATCCGTGCGCAATCGGCGCCGCTCGGGGACGTCGAATGCACGCTGATCGTCGACGCCGCAAGCGGCGAGACGCTGTATCGCCAAGGGACCTGCGATCAGCGCTTCAGCCCCGCCTCGACATTCAAGGTTCCGCTGGCGCTGATCGGCTATGATGCTGGAATCCTGAGCGACGAGCATACGCCAAGCTGGGAGTACAAGGCGGAGTTCAATGCCCCGAAACGGGACCGCAAGACCGTCGACCCGACGATCTGGGAAAGGGATTCGGTCCTTTGGTTCTCACGCGAGATTACGCGCCGGCTCGGCAGCAAACAGTTTGCCGGCTATGTGTCCAGATTGGACTATGGCAACACCGAAGTCTCCGGCACTGCCGGCAAGAATGACGGCCTCACCCATTCCTGGGTGAATTCTTCGCTCAAGATATCGCCGGTCGAGCAGGTCGATTTCCTGCGCAAGCTGCTGGCGCGAAAACTGCCGGTTTCGGACAAGGCCCATGCGATGACCAGCGCGATTGTCCCGACCTTCCGGGCAGGCGGCTGGACGGTGCAGGGCAAGACCGGAACGACCAGGCTCGGCGACAGCGCCGACAAGCGCTCGCTTGGCTGGTTTGTCGGCTGGGCGCAGACCGATGCTCGCAAGATCGTCTTTGCCCGCCTGGTAGTCGATACGAAACGTTCCGACACGCCAAAGGGACTCAAGACGCGGGCGATGTTCCTGAAAGATCTGCCGAATCTCCTCAGGTGACCTACATCCGGCTTTACGGCGCCGAAAACTGCCCATAAAAGACCGCTCGCCGCCGGACGCATCCGGCTCTTACTGATGCATGTCGTAGCGCCAAAACCGCTAAGCAGTCTTGGGCGACATGCATTTTACCACCCGCGCTCGTTTGCGGGACTGGATAGGAGAATCTTATGCTGAATTCCGTTTCCCTGACATTTCCCGATGGTTCCGTTCGCGATTACGACGCGGCGATGACCGGCGCCGCCCTGGCGGAATCGATCTCGAAGTCGCTGGCCAAGAAGGCCGTTGCCTATTCGATCGACGGCACGCTGCGCGATCTTTCCGACCCGATCGGCAGATCGGGCAAAGTCGAGATCATCACCCGCGAGGACCCGCGTGCGCTGGAGCTCATCCGCCACGATGCAGCCCATGTGCTGGCCGAAGCCGTGCAGGAACTTTGGCCGGGAACGCAGGTGACCATCGGGCCGGTGATCGAAAACGGGTTCTACTACGATTTTGCCCGCAACGAGCCGTTCACGCCCGACGATTTCCCGGTGATCGAGAAGAAGATGCGCGAGATCATTGCACGCAACAAGCCGTTCACCAAGGAGGTCTGGTCGCGCGAAAAGGCGAAAAGGATCTTTGCCGACAAGGGCGAGCGCTACAAGCTCGAGTTGATCGACGCCATTGCCGAGGACCAGGATCTCAAGATCTATGCACAGGGCGACTGGTTCGACCTCTGCCGCGGCCCGCATATGGCCGCGACCGGCCAGATCGGCAGCGCCTTCAAGCTGATGAAGGTCGCCGGCGCCTATTGGCGCGGCGACAGCAACAATCCGATGCTGACCCGCATTTACGGCACGGCCTGGGCCGATCAGGCGCAGCTCGAAGCCTATCAGACGATGCTGGAGGAGGCCGAGAAGCGCGACCACAGGAAGCTCGGCCGTGAGATGGACCTGTTCCACTTCCAGGAGGAGGGCCCCGGGGTCGTCTTCTGGCACGCCAAGGGCTGGAGGATGTTCCAGAACCTGGTCAATTACATGCGTCGCCGCCTCGACGAGCAGGGCTATCAGGAAGTCAACGCGCCGCAGGTGCTCGACAAGAGCCTGTGGGAGACGTCAGGCCACTGGGGCTGGTACCGGGACAACATGTTCAAGGTGACCGTTGCTGGCGACGACACCGACGACGACCGGGTGTTTGCGCTGAAGCCGATGAACTGCCCCGGTCACGTCCAAATCTTCAAGCATGGGCTGAAATCCTACCGCGATCTGCCGGTAAAACTTGCGGAATTCGGCAATGTGCATCGCTATGAGCCGTCCGGCGCGCTGCACGGGCTGATGCGCGTGCGCGGCTTTACCCAGGATGATGCGCACATCTTCTGCACCGAGGAACAGCTCGCCGACGAGTGCATCAAGATCAACGATCTGATCCTCTCGACCTATGCCGATTTCGGCTTCGACGAAATCACCGTCAAGCTGGCGACCCGCCCCGGAAAACGGGTCGGCACCGACGCGATGTGGGATCATGCCGAGGGCGTGCTGCAGGACGTGCTCGACAAGATCGCGGCGCGGTCGGGCAACCGGATCAAGACGGGCGTCAATCCGGGCGAGGGCACGTTCTACGGGCCGAAGTTCGAATATGTGCTGAAGGACGCCATCGGCCGAGACTGGCAATGCGGCACCACGCAGGTTGATTTCAACCTGCCTGAACGGTTCGGCGCCTTCTACATCGGCTCGGATTCGGAAAAGAAGCAGCCGGTGATGGTGCATCGCGCCATCTGCGGCTCGATGGAGCGGTTTCTCGGCATCCTGATCGAGAATTATTCCGGCCATTTCCCGCTCTGGTTCGCGCCGCTGCAGGTGGTGGTGGCGACGATCACTTCCGATGCCGACGATTACGCCCAGAAGGTCGTTGCGCAGCTGAAGGCGGCGGGGCTGATCGCCGAAGCCGATCTGCGCAACGAGAAGATCAACTACAAGGTCCGCGAGCATTCGCTGGCCAAGGTGCCGGTCATCCTCGTCTGCGGCAAGCGCGAGGCCGAGGAAGAAACGGTCAATATCCGTCGTCTCGGGTCGCGTGACCAGGAATCACTCGGCCTCGCAGCCGCCGTGAGGCTGCTTGCCGACGAGGCGGTGACACCCGACCGCAAGCGCCGCGCGGCCTGAACCAGTCGACGAGCAATGAATGGCGGTGGAGCGATCGACCGCCATTTTTATATTTTGTATGCCTGTCACGCCGCACGCCTATCTGGCAAATCGATCGACGTGCGCGTCGGCGACGCGCTGGCGCGACCCATGCACAAGGCAGCTTAGAGGGGCGCGTCTCAGTCGGCGCCTTCCTCGGAATCGATGGCCGAAGCCTCGGTGGCCAGAACCTCGATGTCCTGGTTGTGCCCAGCCACCACCGTAAAATCCTTCTGGTAGATGCGGTCGCGGTTCTTGGCGATGATGGTGTAGTCGCCCTCGGCCAGCACCATCGAGGCAAAGGCGCCGACGGTTTCCTTGATCGGATCGCCGGATTCGTTGAGCAGGGACCAGGAGGTGTCGGCGATCGCCTCGCCGCCTGGTTCGCGCACCAGCTTCATGGTCATCTCGGCGGCACGGTGCTCGACGGTCGCTTCGGTCAGCTTGCCGGCCTCGACGCGGATGTCGGAGCGGATGACCGCGTTCACCGCGCCATAGGTCGACACGACGTGGTAGGTGCCGGCATTGAGCCGCACGACGCTGTTCGGCTCGACATCGGGTATGATCAGGGCGCGATCGCCATCGGCCGCGGCGTGGCTCTCATAGATCGAGAAGCGCAGCTTCTTCGGCGGTATGCGTACCCCGCCGGACAGCACTGCATCGAGCTTGAGGCCACCGGCATCGAGCACCAGGCTCTCGCGCTTGGCTTCCTTGCCGACGGTGATGCGCTTGGTGGCGCCGGCCCGCCCGTAGGAGGCGTGGACCAGATACGAACCCGGCTCGAGCTGGAATATGGCGGTGCCGCCATGAGAGGAGGCGACCATCGTCAGCTTGCCGTCGCTGGCCGATTCGGGTTTGAAGACGCGCCAGACTATGCCGCGCGTGATGTCGGCGCCCTTGTCGGTCAATTGCGCCGACAGCGTGATCGCCCCGCTGCTGCCCAATGCCAGCGATGTCTCGCTTTTCGGAGGTGCATAGCCCGAAATTCCGGGAAGCTTCAGCTCGCCAAGGCCGTCCACATCCTGGGCGACGGCAAGCGAAACCGGCACCATCAACAGTGCGGCAGCGAGCCATATCAGGAAAAGACGCAATGTCCCCTCAAACATGCCTTGCGTTGAAGCCCAAGGCGGTGGCAATTTCAAGGCTTAAGAGTCCGGTCGGCTTCTGCTACAGGGCTCTTTGTCCGGCGCGCCGCGCCAATGCCCAAGCCGCCCGATGTCCCGATGGTGCGCTTCAGCTCAAATTCCAGGAGACTTGCGCCCATGGCGTCGCCGATCATCGATTTTCTGCTGACCCGAAATTCCGCGCCGATCCCGGATTTGAAAGAACCGGCACCGGGCGATGCGGAGATCGCGACGATGATCGCCGCCGCCTCGCGGGTGCCGGACCACGGCCGGCTGGAGCCTTGGCGTTTCATCCTCTATCGCGGCGAGGCTCGCGTCGATATCGGCAAGAAGCTGGCAGCACTTGCCGAACAGCGCGAAGGGCCGCTGCCGGAAGGCCGCCGCAACCAGGAACTGGCGCGCTTTTCGCGCGCGCCGCTGGTCATCGGCGTGATTTCTATCCCCAGGGAAAACCCAAAGATCCCGCAATGGGAGATGTTCCTGTCCGGCGGCATGGCGGCGATGAACCTGATGCTTGCCGCCAATGCGCTGGGCTACGGCACCAACATGGTCAGCAACTGGTATTCCGACGTGCCCGAGGGCAGGGCGATCCTCGGCCTGGCGCCGCATGAGCGGGTCGTCGGCTTCGTCCATATCGGCTCCTACCAGGGGCCAGCGCCGGAACGACCGCGGCCCGATCCGGCAAAACTCTATGCCGACTATTCGGGGCCGTGGGTGGGATAATTTCGGCGCGGAACAGACCCCTAAGGATCAAGCTCCGATGCCTTGGCTCGCGCCAGGAGCCGCTCTGCGAGCTTGAGATGCGGCCGATCGTACATCTTGCCGTCGATGCCGACGACGCCTGGATTTCCTGCCGCCTCGAACGCCTCGACGATCGCCAGGGCGCTTTTCACCGCTTGCGCCGAAGGCGTGAAGGCGGCGTTGATGACCGGCACCTGCGCCGGATGGATCGCCATCTTGCCGGTGAAACCGTCGCGCTCGGCCTCGGCGCATTCGGCCTCGAAGCCGGCCATGTCGCGAAAATCCGGAAAGACGGTGTCGATTGCCGCGACTTCCGCGGCACTTGCGGCAAGCATGGTCATGGTGCGGGCGAGGCGGAACACATCCGTGTAGCGGCCATTCGCGTCGCGCGTCGCGCGCGCGCCAATCGCCGCCGACAAATCTTCCGCCCCCCAGGTGACGCCGACAAGCCGCGCGCTTGCACGGGCGTAGGTCGCTGCGGCCAAGACGCCTGCAGCCGTTTCTGTGATGATCGGCAGGATCCTTATCGCTCCATCCGGCAGGCCGCTTTCGGCTTCGTGCACCCTGAGCTTGGCCGAGAGATGCTGGACATCCAGTCCGCTATTCGACTTAGGCAGCATGATGCCGTCTGGTTTTGCTGGCACGAGCGCCGCCAGATCGTCGTCGGTCAGTCCGGTCGAAAGGTCATTGACGCGCACATAGATCGCGGAGCTGGTCCGGTGCCTGTGCTCGGCGATGAAACGCGCCGCTGTGTCGCGCGCCAACCCCTTGTTCTGCGCAGCAATCGAATCCTCAAGGTCGACGATGACCACGTCGGCGCCTACGCCAAAGCCCTTCTCCAGCTTCTTTTCCGAATCGCCGGGAACGAAGAGCAGAGAACGCATCGGCTATGCCTTTTTCATCATCATGGCTTGCCTCGTGCATTTGGCAACCAGCACGTCGTTCTGGTTATAGGCGCGATGCTCGAGCTCGACGATGCCGCGGTCCGGCTTCGACCTGGATTCGCGCACCGAAACCACCGTGGTCTCGACGCGAATGGTGTCGCCATGGAAGACGGGGTGCGGAAACACCGTCTCTCTCATGCCGAGATTGGCGATAGTGGTGCCGACGGTGATGTCGTTGACTGAAATGCCAATCATCAGGCCCAGTGTGAACAGCGAATTGACCAGCGGTTTGCCCCATTCGCTCTTCGCCGCGAAGTCGAAATCGATGTGCAGCGGTTGCGGGTTCAGCGTCATCACCGAAAACAGCATGTTGTCGCCTTCGGTCACGGTCTTGCGCAGCGTGTGCTTGAACACATGGCCGACAACGAACTCCTCAAGGTAAAGTCCGGCCATGGTCGATCTCCTCCGCTGCTTAAGGGTTGATAGGCGTTGCATACCGGGCTCGCAAGCCAGTTAACGAACATGGTGAACCGTTCATAAACCATTTGTGCCTACGGTCTCGACAGGGACCAGAAACCTTCTGGCAAAGGGCGTAAGCAGGCGACATGGTCGTTTCGCATTTCCTGAAATGGATCCACACGGCGAAGGTGTCGGAGCGTGCTGCGGCGGCAAGCGCGCTGGCTCGCGCCTATGTCGACTCGGACCTGCCTTTCGAGGACCGCTGCGCTGCGGAGGCGGCGCTGACGCTGCTGCTCGACGACGCATCGTCGAAGGTGCGACTGGCAATCGCCGACGCGCTTTCCATGAGCCACCACGCGCCGCCGCAGATCGTCAGCGCGCTGGCGTCGGACCAGCCCGAGGTGGCCGCTTTGGTACTGGCGCGCTCGCCGCTGCTTACCGATGCCGACCTGATTGATCGGGTTGCCGGCGGCCAGAAAGCGACGCAGAAGGTGATCGCCGACCGGCCGCGTGTCTCGATGTCGGTTGCGGCGGCGATCGCCGAGATCGGTGAGCCGGAGGCTTGCACCACGCTGCTCGCCAACAGCGGCGCCGATATCGCATCCGTCAGCTTTCGCCGCATGGCCGAGCGGCACGGCCATCTGCCTCTGGTGCGCGAGGCGCTGATCGCCGACACCCGGCTGCCCGCCGATTGCCGGCATATGCTGCTGGTCAAGCTCGGGGAGATGCTCAAGGGGTCGCCGCTGGTGCTGGCGCTGATGGGCGCCGCCAGGGCCGAGCGCGTCACGCGCGATGCTTGCATCAAGGCTTCGGTGACGCTGATCGAAGGCACGCGGACAGAGGAACATACCGCACTTGTCGAACATCTGCGCCTGCGCGGCGACCTGACCGCAAGCTTCGTCGTCCGCACCATTGCGCACGGCAAGGTCGACTTCTTTGGTTCGGCGCTGGTCGCGCTCAGCCAACAGTCCGAACAACGGGTGAGAGCACTGCTGGCCGGCGGCCATGACGTGGCTCTGCAGGCACTGTTCCGCAGCGCCGGGCTTGCCGCCGCCACCCACGCCATCATTCTGCGCGCGCTGAAGGTCTGGCGCGAGGTCGCCAATGGCAAACGCCTCGCCGGCGTCCAGGAAGTCAGCTGGCTGATGCTGAAGGAATTGGGCGGACAGTCCGCCGAAGGCGATCTCGCCGGGCTGGTCAAATCGATCCATCTCGACGCGCTGCGCGAGAACGCACGCGGGCACGCGCTGGCGATCGCCGCTGCTTAAACCCGGTCTTTCTCGAAAAAATCCGGAAAATCCTCGATCGCGGCGGCAATGATGCGCAGCGAGGCGGCGATCTGCAGCATTTCGGCTGCTTCGCTTCGCTCCGCGATGCCAGCTGCATATTGCCTGGCGACGGCGACGGTCGCCGTCTGCGGCTCGCCGGGCCGCCTGAACAGCAGCTCGCGTGCCAGACCGCGCAGGAAATTGGCGATGGAAAGTGCTGTTTCAGGTGGGATCGCGGAACTCTGTTGCGCGTTGCGCAGCCGCAGGATTTCGAGGCCGACAGTAACGGCAGCAATGCCGCCGTCGAGAACGGCGTCGCCTTTCTCGCCGGCGTTCTGCAGCAGCGGCATCAACTGGTTGACCCGATCATAGGCAAGGCTCTCGAAAGCCAGTCGCCGCGGCATGCGCTCATGCAGACAAAGGCGGGCAAGATCTTCGCGCATGGCTTGCAGGATGCGGTTGACGGTGACCCAGGGGTCGGCGGGCAGCACGGTGGCGAAGACGCCGATCGCCAGAAGAATGCCGACCAGGACCGATGCCGAATTGGCGAAGAACGGAAACGGATCGTAGGTCATCGCCTGATGTGGGCTGAGGAAGGCGAGGAAATTGATCGCAAAGGCCGTTGCCACGCCGACATAGCGCGGATTGGCCATGCCCAGTGCCGCTGGTACCAGGATCGGCACGACAAAGACCATGAACCATCCGAAGCCTGGCAAAGCCGGAAGCGCCAACTGGCCGATGAGAAACGCAAAGGGCAGGGCGAGTAACGTGCCCTCGAAGAAGTTCCATGCCGACCGGATCGGATCGGGGCGAGCGGCGAACAGGCTGGAGACGACCGCGACCAGAATGACCGTGCCCGTCGCGTCCGACCATTTCGTCGCCAGCCAGAAGCCGGCGACCAGGAGCGTGGCAATAGCTGCGCGCACGGCATTGCGCGATGCCGCACGGTAATCGCGGTGCACCACCAGCGCTGGCTGCCGCCGTTCGCGACTGGCACGAGACGGGGGAGAGCGGAGTGCATCCAGGCCGCGCAGCACTTGCTGCATTGCCTCGGCGAAGTCGGCGGCAATGGTTAGGCGGGTGACAGTGCCAGCCCAGTCAATGTCTTGCCCGGCCGCGATGTCAGGCATCTGCCGTGCCTTGCCGGCGATTGCGTCGAGCCGCGCCACCCAGGGCGCCGTATCGTCCAGCGCGCCCGGCTTGGCTACCAGTTCGCCGACAACGGCCTGCAACTCGGCGCGAACTGGGATGAGGGCTGCATTCTTCGGCGCGGCGTGGGCATGCAGCGCACGCGCCGCCGACAGGGCCGACAGAAGCTGGCCGATGGTACGCCGGACCGGATAGGCGCGGGTGGCGAGGCTCGGCCCCTCCAGCCTTGCGTAGGTGCGCATCTCGCCGAGCGTCTGGACGTCGCCGATCAGCTTGCGGTGCAGCCCGGCAAGCTTTTCCGCATCGCCGCCGGAAAAAGCGCCGTCCGCATAGGCCGCCAGGTCGAGAATGCTGCGTTTCAGTCTTGAGATGATGGCGTCGGCGGCCAGTTTCGGCAGGATCAGCCGGCTGGTCAGCGCAGCGCAGACGATACCAAGCACGATTTCCGCGCAGCGCGCCACGGCGAGATCGATGACGAGGTGCGGCTGGCCGAAAGCCGGCAGGCCGATGATCATCGCGGTGTAGCCGGCAAGCGCCGCGCCATAGGCTTCCGGATTGCGTAGCAGCGACGAGACCAGCGAGCAGATGCCGATCCAGACGGCAAGAACTGCAACCAGCAACCACGGGTTGGCATCGAAAACAGTGGTAATGCCGATCGCCGCCAGCGCGCCGGCAAGCGTGCCGAGGAGACGATAAAACCCCTTCGCCAGCACCATGCCGGCGACCGGCTGTGCGACAATGAACACCGTCATCATCGCCCATTGCGGATGGTCGAGCTTCAGCGCATAGGCGACCAAAATCGCGATGAGGCCGGCCGAAACGGTGCGCAGGGCAAAGATCCAGTCCGAGCGCGTCGGCCGCGTCAGGCCAGCGATCCGCGTGCCGATATCGTCCTTCAGCCGCGCCCAGGTCAAGTGCTCGTCTCCAGCTCAGAAGGCCAAGCTAGCGGCGGGAGCTCAGATATCCAGCACTTCCGTCTCGGCGAATTCCGCGCGTTCCTGGATGAACCGGAAACGGGCCTCGGGCTTGGTCCCCATCAATGCGTCGACCGCATCCTTGGTCGCCGCCTCGGCATCGATAACGTCGACCCTGAGCAGCGTGCGCTTTTTCGGGTCCATGGTGGTTTCCTTGAGCTGGGCGGCCATCATTTCGCCCAGCCCCTTGAAGCGGCCGATTTCGACCTTGCCGCGCCCGGTGAATTCGGTGCGCAGGAGTTCGTCCTTGTGCGCATCGTTGCGGGCATAGGCGACCTTGCCGCCTTGCCGGATCGAATAAAGCGGCGGCACCGCCAGATAGAGATGGCCGCCGCGGACCAGGCTTGGCATCTCCTGGTAGAAAAAGGTGATCAGCAGCGAGGCGATATGGGCGCCGTCGACGTCGGCATCGGTCATGATGATGACCCGGTCGTAACGCAGGTCCTCGTCGCGATATCTCGAGCGCGTGCCGCAGCCAAGCGCCTGGATGAGGTCGGATATCTGCTGGTTGGCGGCAAGCTTGTCGTTGCCGGCGCTGGCGACGTTGAGGATCTTGCCGCGCAGGGGCAGCACCGCCTGGCTGGCGCGGTCGCGCGCCTGCTTTGCCGAACCGCCGGCCGAATCGCCCTCGACGATGAACAACTCGGCACCGGCGGCGGCATTCTGCGTGCAGTCGGCGAGCTTGCCGGGCAGGCGCAGCTTGCGCACCGCACTCTTGCGCGACACTTCCTTTTCCTGGCGGCGGCGCACCCGCTCGTCGGCGCGCGCGATCACCCATTCGAGCAGTTTCGAAGCCTCCTGCGGATTGTCGGCCAGCCAATGGTCGAACGGGTCGCGGATGGCGCTTTCGACGATGCGGATCGCCTCGATCGTCGCCAGCCTGTCCTTGGTCTGGCCGACGAATTCCGGTTCGCGGATGAACACCGACAGCATGCCCGCCGCCGAGATCATCACATCCTCGGAAGTGACGATCGAGGCGCGCTTGTTGCCGACCAGGTCGGCGTAGGCGCGCAAGCCGCGCGTCAGCACGTTGCGGAAGCCGGCCTCATGCGTGCCGCCCTCCGCGGTCGGGATGGTGTTGCAATAGGAATTGATAAAACCGTCGCCGCCGAACCAGGTTACCGCCCATTCGAGCGAACCGTGACCGCCCTGCTTCTCGCTCTTGCCGGCAAACATTTCACGGGTCACCTGGAATTCGTCGCCGAGCGAGGCTTTCAGATAATCCTTGAGGCCGCCTGGAAAATGGAATTCTGCCTTGGCCGGCGTCGTGTCCTTTTCCCTGATCAGCGACGGATCGCAGGTCCAGCGGATTTCGACACCGCCGAACAGATAGGCCTTTGACCGCGCCATGCGGTAGAGCCGCGCCGGCTCGAAAGCAGCACCCTTGCCGAAAATCTGCTCGTCTGGATGGAAGCGGATCTTCGTGCCGCGGCGGTTGTGCACCTCGCCGAGCTGCTCCAGGCCGGTCACCGGAACGCCTCGCGAGAAGCGCTGGCGATAGAGCTTGCGCCCAATCGCGACCTCGACCTCGAGATGGTCGGACAGCGCGTTGACCACGGAAACGCCGACACCGTGCAGGCCGCCGGACGTTTCGTAAACCTTGCTGTCGAACTTGCCGCCTGAATGCAGCGTCGTCATGATGAGTTCGAGCGCCGGCTTCTTGAATTTCGGGTGCGGATCGACCGGAATGCCGCGGCCGTTGTCGGTGACGGACAGGTATCCGTCGGCGGACAGCTCGACATCGATGAAGGTCGCATGGCCGGCGACCGCCTCGTCCATCGAATTGTCGATGACTTCGGCGAACAGATGGTGCATCGCCTTGTCGTCGGTGCCGCCAATGTACATGCCCGGGCGCCGTCGCACCGGCTCCAGCCCCTCCAGCACTTCGATGTCGGCGGCACTATAGCTCTCGCTGGCGTCGCGGGGCGCCGGCCGCTTCGCCGCCTGCACCAGCGGGTCGGCCGGGCGCGCGGCGGCGCGAGCCGGTTGCGGCTGCTTGTCCAATTTGGCGAAAAGATCGTTATTGTCGTCCATGCCGATCCTGGATTCCGATGCTGCGAATCACCACCCGATACTGCCACGCTTTTGGCGGGCAGGCGACGGAGGTTCCTGTTACGTTCGAGGATAGAGCCTCTTACTGCAAAACCATTCGACAGCCAAGCGGCGGAAATGGGGTCGAAGCTTGGGGCATCGACGCTTTGTAAACCTTGTCCGAAGGTTACGCCGCAAGGTTGGCTGAAAAACGATATCCGCGAACTGTCGCTGACCTAGAATGCAGTGGAACCCTCAAGAGGCTGTCGCTTAAGCATGTTGGATTACAGTTCGCTTCTGCTCGCGGCGGCGCTGTCGGGCACGTGCCTTAGCATCACCATGTTTGCGATCTGGTTCAGCGCGCCACAGGCACGCTTTGTGCTGACGGTGGCCTGCGGCATTCTCGTGCTGGTCGCACATGTCGTGTTGTTTTGGCATTACGCAAGAGATCCAAGCCCCTGGCTTTGCCAGATCGTGCTTGTGCTTCTCAGCCTCGGCTTCCTGATCATCTGCCTGTCGGCCATGCAATATCTCGGCACAGGCGACTACAGGCGAGCCATCTTGCCGACCTTGGTTGCGATGGCTGTCTGCGCGGGCGCGACGTATCTCGGGTTTGATGGTGTCGGCTTTATTGTCACCTACGCGACGGTAACGGCGCTGCTCTCGCTCATCGGGGCGATGTTCTGGATTGAGGGTGGTCACGATCGCCGGATATTGCTGGTCGTCTCGTTCCTGAGCGGCGTCTGTGCGCTGTCGTTCGGACTTTGCGGCGCGGTCCTGCTGGTCACGGGCCAATGGGTGCTGGGTGTAGCACCGGACAATTGGGCCGAGCGGGTGAATTCCGTCGTGGCCGTCGCCTGCATGACCGGGCTCGGCGCATTGACGCTCTCCCTGCACCATTTGCAGGCGCAGATCGAATTGAAGGCCGAGACGATGACCGATCCATTGACCGGGCTGATGAACCGGCGGGCGTTGACGGCACTCTACGGCGAGCGGGTCTTCGGTCCGTTCATGTCCGTTGCCATGTTCGACCTTGACCATTTCAAGAGGACGAACGACGTATTCGGTCACCCGGTCGGCGACCAGGTTCTGTGCCGCTTTGCCGCCGTCATCAGGAAATACGCCCGGACCGGCGTCGACGCCTTCCGGTTGGGCGGCGAGGAATTCGTGCTCGTCATATCGCGGATGACGGAAGAGAAGGCCTATGACATTGCGAGCAAGATCAGCGTCGCCTTCGGCACGGAAGTCGTGGCCACCCAACTCGGTCCGTTGCGAAGCACAGTCAGCGGCGGCATCGGCTTTGGCGGAACAAACGGCACCGGTCTCGACGATGTGCTGGCCGAAGCCGACGCAGCACTCTATGCGGCAAAGCGCGCCGGGCGAAATCGCGTCGTCGTCCGGGACCGGGCGAGCAAGGCCGACGGGCCGGCCTTGCGTTCTGCCTGATTGAGGTTTCTATCTTCTTGTTAGACCCATGATCTTGTCCGAAAACCGGATTCCACTTTTCGGGATCATGATCTATTCCGCCGCACCCAGATATTCCGACAGCGGCGGGCAGGAGCAGACAAGGTTGCGGTCGCCGGCGACATTGTCGATGCGCGACACCGGCGGCCAGTATTTTGCCGCCGTGTCGGCATCGCCGGCGGGGTAGGCCGCCTCCAGGCGCGAATAGGGATGGGTCCACTGGCCGGCCAACGCCTCGGCGGCGGTGTGCGGCGCATTGACTAGAGGATTGTCGGCCAACGGCCATTCGCCCTTCGCCACCTTGGCTGCCTCGCCGGCTATGGCGATCATCGCCTCGCAGAAGCGATCCAGCTCGCGCTTGGGCTCGGATTCGGTCGGCTCGACCATCAGCGTGCCGGCGACCGGGAACGACATGGTCGGCGCGTGGAAGCCATAGTCGATCAGCCGCTTGGCGATATCGTCGACGCTGATGCCGGCGCTGTCCTTGAGCACGCGGGTGTCGAGGATGCATTCATGCGCGACGCGTCCGTTGCGCCCCTTGTAAAGCAGGGGGAAATACTCGCCAAGCCGCGTCGCCACATAGTTGGCGGAGATGATCGCCGTCTCGGTCGCCTGCTTCAGGCCGGAAGCGCCCATCATACGAATATACATCCAGGTGATCGGCAGGATGGAGGCACTGCCGAACGGTGCCGCCGCCACGGCATGGGCCGAGCCTTCGGTGACGTGGCCGGGCAGATATGGCTCCAGATGCGCCTTGACGCCGATCGGGCCGACGCCGGGGCCGCCGCCGCCATGCGGGATGCAGAAGGTCTTGTGCAGGTTCATGTGGCAGACATCGGCGCCGATATCGCCGGGACGGGCGAGGCCGACCAGCGCGTTGAGATTGGCGCCGTCGAAATAGACCTGGCCGCCATGGCTGTGGACGAGGGCACAAAGGTCGCGCGCGCCTTCCTCGAAGACGCCATGCGTCGAAGGATAGGTGAACATCAGCGCCGCAAGATTGTACGCATGCTCGGCCGTCTTGGCCTGCAGGTCTTCCATGTCGATATTGCCGTCCTCGGTGCAGCGCACGACGACGACGCTCATGCCGGCCATGGCAGCACTTGCCGGATTGGTGCCATGCGCCGAGGACGGGATCAGGCAGACGGTGCGATGGCCTTCGCCGCGCGACAGATGATAGCCGCGAATGGCGAGCAGCCCGGCATATTCGCCCTGGCTGCCGGCATTGGGCTGCAGGGTCACCGCGTCGAAGCCGGTGATCTCGGCCAGCCAGCCTTCCAGCTCGTCGATCATGGCGCGATAGCCTATCGAATGGTTTGCCGGCGCGAAGGGATGCAGGTTGGCGACATCAGGCCAGCTCACCGGCATCATTTCGGCGGCGGCGTTGAGCTTCATGGTGCAGGAGCCGAGCGGGATCATAGCGCGGTCAAGCGCCAGGTCCTTGTCGGCCAGCCGGCGCAGGAAGCGCATCATGTCGGTTTCCGAGTGGTTTTCGCGGAAGACGGGCTGGGTGAGGAACTCCTTGCCGCGCGTTTTTCCGGGCATGGAACTGCCGGCGACAACGACGGCCTTAGCGCCGAAAAGTGCTGCGATTGCCTCCAGATCGGCTTCAGTGGAGGTCTCGTCGAAGCTGATGCCGACATGGTCGGCGTCGATGACGCGCAGCAGCCGGCTGGTCTTTTCTGCGGCGGCGGCAATCGCGCCGGCTCTGCCCTTCACTTCCACGGTCACAGTGTCGAAGCGGCTGTCGCCGAGCACCGAAACGCCCGCTGCCTTGAGGCCGGCAGCCAGGCGGTTGGCCAGCGTGTGGACGCGGCCGGCAATCGCCTGCAGCCCGGCAGGGCCATGCCAGATCGCATAGGCCGTCGCCATGTTGGCGAGCAGCGCCTGCGCGGTGCAGATGTTGGACGTCGCCTTGTCGCGGCGGATATGCTGTTCGCGTGTCTGCAAAGCGAGGCGATAACCAGGACGGCCCTTGCTATCCGTCGACTGGCCAACGAGCCGGCCGGGCATCAGCCGCGTCAGCCTGTCGGAGACGGCGCAATAGGCGGCGTGCGGCCCGCCAAAGCCCATCGGCACGCCAAAACGTTGCATCGGGCCCACGGCGATGTCGGCGCCAAGCCTGGCCGGCGCATCGGTCAGCGTCAGGCCAAGCGGGTCGGCGATGAAGACGACCAGCGCGCCGGCCGCGCGGGCCTTGTCGATTGCTGCCTTGTGATTGCCGTAGACGCCGAACGTATCGGGCCAGGAGACCAACAGGGCGGCGGTGTTGTCGTCGATCACCTCGCCGTCGACCTCGATGCCAAGCGGCTCGGCGCGCGTGCGCACGACGTCCAGCGTCTGCGGGTGCGGCGTGCCGGCCAGTGCCACCTTGGTGCGCTTGTCGCGATGATGGCGCAGCGCGATGCCAACCGCTTCGGCCACCGCCGTCGCCTCGTCGAGCAGCGAGGCCGATGCCACCGGCAGGCCGGTCAGTTCCGTCACCAGGGTCTGGAAGTTGAACAGCATCTCCAGCCGGCCCTGACTGATCTCGGCTTGGTAAGGCGTGTAAGCCGTATACCAGGCCGGGTTCTCGAACAGGTTGCGCTGGATCACCGGCGGCACGTGGACGCCATGATACCCGGCACCGATGAAGCTCTTCTGCACCGTGTTCTTTGCCATCGTCGCCGCGAGCTCGGCCAGCGCTTCCGCTTCGCTTGCGGGCGCGGGCAGGGCCAGCGGCCGGTCGAGCCGGATCGACTTCGGCACTGCCTGGCTGATCAGGGTCTCGACCGAAGGAACGCCGATCGTCGCCAGCATGGCTCTGACGTCATGGAGGCCCGGGCCGATATGGCGAGCCGAGAAGGGGTAGGGTGCTGCGGTCATCTTCCTGGTCCTGCTATCAACCAATATGGGCTTTGTAAGCGGCTTCATCGAGGAGTCCGTCGAGTTGGCGCTCATTGGCCAGCTTCATCTTCCACAACCAGCCGTCGCCGGTTGCCGCCGAATTGACGAGCGAAGGATCCGATGACAGCGAGGTGTTGGCCTCGGTGATCTCGCCGTCGACGGGCGCGTAGACGTCCGATGCGGCCTTGACCGATTCGACCACCACGGCGGTGTCGCCCTTGGCCAGTTTTCTGCCCAGTTCCGGCAGTTCGACGAAGACGAGGTCGCCGAGCTGCTGCTGCGCGTAGTCAGTGATGCCGACCGTGGCGATGCCGCCCTCGACGCGCAGCCATTCGTGATCTTCGGTGAAATAGGTCTTTGCCATTGAAATCATCCTTTGCGGTAGCGATGGGGCGTGAAGGGCAAGGGGTGGATGTCGACCGGGATTTTCGTCCCGCGGACATCGGCGAACAGTTTTGCGCCGGATTTGGCAAGCGGCGTCTGGACGTAGCCCATGGCGACCGGATGACCGGCCGAGGGGCCGAAGCCGCCTGAGGTGACATGGCCGGCAGGGTTGCCGTCAGCATCGAAAAGGGCAGCACCGGCGCGCACCGGCTGGCGGCCTTCCGGCTTCAGGCCGACGCGTTTTTGCGCCGGGCCGCGCTCCAAGATGGCGCGCAGCGCATCGGCGCCGATGAAGGCGCCAGAGGCGCGAACCTCCTTGGGGATGGCCCACATCAGCCCGGCGCTGGCCGGATCGATCTCCGGCGTGATGTCCAGCCCGTGCAGGCACAGTCCGGCTTCGAGCCGCAGGCTGTCGCGGGCGGCAAGGCCGACCCACATCACCCGCTCGTCCTCGAGCAGCCTGGCGACGAGGTTTCTTGCATCCGCTTCCGGCAGGCCGATCTCGAAGCCGTCTTCGCCGGTATAGCCGGACCGGCTCATGAACCATTTTTCGCGCGGCTCGATGCCGTGCATGAACACCAGCGAACCGGTCTCGATGCCGGCGCGGGAAAGGGCAGCCCACGCTTCGGGGCCCTGTATGGCCAGGAAGACGCGGTCGAGCGCATCCACTTTTACATCGAAATCGCCCTCTGCATCGAAATTTTTGGCCAGTGCGCGCAGATGCTTTTCGTCGGCGGCGGCGTTGCCGGCATTGGCGACCATCATGAAGCGCTCGGCGCCGAGCCTGGTGACGATCAGATCGTCCAGAATGCCGGCCGCCTCATTGAGGAAGAACGTGTATTTGGACTGGGAAACCTCAAGTGCGCCGGCATCGAACGGGCAGGCGCGGTTCAGAAGCGCTGCTGCCCCCGTACCGCTGATTTCGAACAGCTTCATGTGCGAGATGTCGAACAGGCCGGCATGCTCACGGCTGTGCAGGTGCTCCTTCATCACGCCGGCCGGATAGGTCAGCGGCATCGACCAGCCGGCGAAGGCGCCAAAGCGCGCACCAGCTGCCATGTGCAGATCTTCGAGGGGAAGGTGTTTGGTATCGTCGCCCGTCATGTCATCTCCAGAGTCGCACGCAAGCGGCCGCGAATGGCGACCAGTCCGTGCCCCTCTGTCTGAAGCCTGAGAGACTCGCGCCCCGTAACTCTGTCGGCAGCGCTTACACCTTCGGCGCGGGGGCAAGCCCCGACTTTCCAGAGTGTCTTTCCCGTCTACGGTTCTTTTGCCTGAGAGATTTCGGGCGATTTCCCCTTCGGCGGCAGCTCTCGCTGCTCTCTCCCACAAACAGGTAGGACTCGGTCAGGAGCCCTCGACTCGTCATCCATAGCCCGTGGACGACACCTTGTCACCTGCCGGCGACATTTTTACTGCCAGGTCTTCTGCGGGCCTTCTTTACAGGCAAGCCTTCGCTAACCACGCCGCTTGCCGGTTTCTCAAGACCTTGCCGATATACCGCATAAGGGCCGGCAATTACCGGCGGCGGGCGGGGAACAGAATGGGCGAATTGATCATGAGCGCGCCGGTGGCCGGGCTGACCTCGAAAAATCGGATCACGGCGGAAGACGTGGTCATGCTGCGCGGCGAAGTGTTCGGCGACGGCGTGGTAACGCGCGGCGAGGCCGAGGCGCTGTTTGCGCTGGATGCAACGGCGAGGGACAAATGCGCAGAATGGCTTGAGTTTTTCGTCGAGGCCGTCACCGATTTCATCGTCCACCAGGAAAAGCCGGCGGGCTATGTTTCGCAGGACAATGCCGACTGGCTGATCCGGACGATTTCGCGCGACGGCATGGTCGACAGCCAGACCGAACTCGAGCTGCTGGTGCATGTGCTGGAAGTTGCCAAATCATCGCCGAGCACGCTTTCCAGCTATGCGCTGGAGCAGGTCGCTCATGCGGTCGTGGACGGCAAGGGGCCGCTGATGACCGGTGGCAGGCTTATCCCTGGGTCGATTGCCAAGGCTGAGGTCGAGCTGTTGCGCCGCATCCTTTACGCCTACGGCGGCGATGGCAACATCGCCATCAGCCGCGCCGAGGCCGAGGTGCTGTTCGAGATCAACGAGCGGACAGCGGCGGGCGACAACGATCCGTCCTGGAACGATCTGTTCGTCAAGGCGATCGCCAATTTCGTCATGTGTTCGGCCGGCTACGAACCGCCGGTGCGCGACGTGGCGCTGCGCCGGGATTCGTTCTACGAGCAGGCCGATCCGGAGATCGGCGGTTTCTTCAGCCGTATGGTGTCGGGTGGCCTGTCCGGCATCATGGAAGCCTATCGCTCACCGGGCGATATCGAAGCCGAATGGGAGTCCAAGAACAAGGCAGCCGAGGCTCTGGCCCGCCGCGCCGAGACGGTCGATGCCGGCGAAGCGAAGTGGCTCGCCGAACACATCGGCGACCGGCCGCTGCATGAGAACGAGCGCGCGTTGCTGACGCTGATCAAGCACGCCTCGCCGGAAATCCACCCGGCGCTGAAGCCGCTGATCGACAAGGTCGCATAAGCAGTCGCGCGACGCTACTGTTTGGCGGGCTCCGGCTTGGCGCTGGTGTCGAACCGCGACATCCATTTGAAGCTGCCGAACCAGTAGCGGCGCACGCCGCCTATGGTGCCGTCGGCGGTACGCGCGCCGATCCAGTTGTTGACGTATTGGATGAGGCGGACATCGTCCGGGCGCATCGCAAACGCCTCCGGCGTCCGCAACAGCGGGCCGCCCACCATCGTCAACTTCGCGTCATAGAGCCTGGCGGCCATCTGCGGCGTCGGCGACGTCGCGACCATCGCCTGTGCGTCGCCGCCGATGATCGCGGCGAAAACATCTGAGGTATTGTCGAAAGACAGGATGGTCGCCTTGGGAAAAGCTTCCTTCGCGGCGGCTTCATCGGTGGAATTGGACAGCACGGCGATCTTGTATCCCGGCGCCGCCACTGCCTTTCCCGGCCTTTTCCCAAGGCTGGCGATCGTCGCAACCATACGGATATCGGCGGTACCGGTCTGGTTGGAGAACACCACCTCGCGTGCGCGTTCCGGCGTGCTGGCGTAGCCCGCCGCGATCATGTCGAAATCACCCTTGAGCAGTCTTGTCTTGAGGTCGTTCCAGGGCACCTCGACCAGCTTCAGGTCGACGCCGAGATCAGACGCCAGCGCACTGGTCAGGTCGACATCATAGCCGGCGAACTTCCCGTCGGCCTTCTTGAGGATCCATGGCGGGTTGAGCGCCACGCCGACCGTCAGTGTCTTCTGGTCGATGATGCGCTTGAGGCTGTCGTCCGCCCGGGCTGGCAGCAGCGACAAAGCCAACCAGGCAGAAAGGGCAAGTATAGTTGTGGCGATCATCTTAGCGCGCATTAATATAACCTCGCTGAGCCCGTCCGGTTGTCAGATTTACACAGAGGTGCCATTCTGTCGATAGCGGACCCTGATGGAGAGTTGCGATGTCGGCACGGATGGCGGTTACCGGTTCGATGATGTTCCTGGTTTGCCTCCTGGGCAATCCGGCGAAGCTTTCGCTGCTGCCGGCGGCAGCGCAGGCTGCGGGGGCAAAACGCGTGGTCTGCTCCAGCGCCGACTACCGCTATTCCTATTGCGGGGTCGATACGCGCCGGGGCGTGCAGTTGACCTCCAGGCTGTCGAAGGCGCGTTGCGTATACGGTAGAAGCTGGGGCTATGACGGCGGCGGCATCTGGGTCGACAATGGTTGCTCGGCCGAATTCGCAGTCGCCGGCCCCAACCGCAATCCCTCTGCTGGCGACGTCGCCGCAGCCATTATCGTCGGCGGCGTGGTAGGCGCCATTCTCGACAACGGCAATTCGCATCGCCATCATTCCGATAATTACTATCCGAAGCCGCGCCCGCGCCGTTACGACCAATGGATCGATCCGACGCCGCAATTCGACAATCAGGGCAACCCCAACTTCGATACCCACGGCAACTACCAGGGACCGCATGGGCTGGGCAAGCTTGTCACCCCTGACGACAATCCTGACCTGAATCCGGCCCTGCGCAGCGACGGCGACGACAGCGACGACGACAGTTAGATGAAGCTTAGGTCAGGTTTCGGTCGATAGTGTTGAAAAAGTCCGGGTTGCAGCAGTCCTGAAGCACTGATTCAATCTTCGTCGTAAGAGGAGATTGAGTCGATGATGGGCGAGCAAAGTGTGATGCAGGAGGAGCTGTTCTACGGCTTCA
>NZ_JAMYLG010000043.1:0-45760 GCF_040317865.1 Mesorhizobium sp. M1365 | reverse complement strand
CTCGAGCCGAACGACGCTCAACGCGAGCGCGACGACCGGTTCTTGATCTCTACCTCACCCCATGCGCCCATCCCGCGCAGCGGGTTCGTTCGTCGGCCCCAAAATATCGAGACGTTCGTACATCGGCGCACTGCGTCAGCAAGTGGCGCGTTGTGCCGTTTGGAATGGATGCCTTGGGGCAAGATCGCTGATCAATATAGGGTCAAGCAGCATAGGATTGCAGTCTGGAACGCGGATTTCGGATCATTGACGAAGCATAAGGCAAATGAGCCGCCGATGGAGAAATGGCTTTGGCCATCGCTCGCACAAATACAATCTGTACCAGAGCGTGGCCGCCCACTCGCAATGGAGCGCGTCACCCACCTCCTGAACTGAACTGAACTGATCCGGTCCGCCCAGCTTCACGGCGCGGCCCAGCTCCGCTCGCCGGCCATCTTGGCGCGGGTACCTGGAGCGGCATCATCATTCTCATGGTTGAGGTGTGGGTTAGCTGTATTGACCGCCAAAGCGCTCATGACAGGGCTGGGAAGCGGGTGACTGATCGCGGTCGCCGTTGTGACTGTCTGTCCATCCTAGCTACGCCCATGGCGCCCTCGAATGGATTGGGTCTGACCGAAGACCGTTTTCGCTTGGCTCAACCTCGATCGTCTTCCCGCAACGACGGCGCTTCGTTTTCTTCCCCTGGCCGTACCACCCCACCCGGCACACCTGGCGGGGACCCCGGTTTGCGTCCATTCCTCGCGGCCCAAGAAAGTCTCGCGGCGCCGTCTTCCACTTCGTTTCAGCTGCTTTGGGTGCGGCCCGATCGCCCCCGGTCTCAAGACCACCATCGAGGCCGCAATAGGCGCGGCCCGAGAAACAGAAGGAACCATCACCATGGCGACGATCGGCACATTCTCCCGCACCGCGAACGGCTTCTCCGGCTCAGTCAAAACCCTGAACCTCAACGTCAAGTCGGTGACGTTCACGCCAGCCGAAGGCGACAATGAAAAAGGTCCGGACTTCCGCATCTTCGCCGGCGCCATCGAGTTCGGGGCGGCATGGAAGAAGACCTCGCGCGAGGGCCGCGACTACCACTCGGTCAAGCTCGACGATCCGAGCTTCCCCGCTCCGATCTATGCGAGCCTGGTCGAGACCGCCACCGAGGGCGAGTTGTCGCTCATCTGGTCCCGCCGCACCGCACAGTGATCCGACTAAACACGCAGCCCCGCGCAAGGCGGGGCTTCGCCATGGTTCAGGTTCACCACTGCACCTCTATCTGGTGCAGCACGCTATGCTTTGACGGGTGTCTTGCGCGCCTTCTTCACCGGCGACTTGACTGCCGTGGCAATTGCTGCCGCCGCTGCCGCGCGAGCAGCTCGTTTTGGCTTTTCCGCCGCAGCTGTCGCTGGCGCTGGCGCCTTGCGTCCCAGGCCTATTGATTTCGCCAGGGCCGAGCGGGTGGCCGCGTAATTTGGCGCCACCATCGGATAGTCGGAGGGCAGGTTCCATTTCAGACGGTATTCGTCCGGACTCAGATTGTAGTGCGTTCCGATATGCCGCTTCAAGGATTTGAACTTTTTCCCGTCTTCCAGGCATATGATGAAATCAGGTGACACTGACTTCTTGATCGACACCGCCGGCTCCAGTTTGGCTGCGGTCGGAGCGACAGGTGTACCGATCCCCTGCAAAGCGACATAGACATCCCCGATCAGCTTCGACAACTCGCCGACCGGCAGCGGATTGTTCGAAACGTAGGCGGAAACGATGTCGGCGGTGATTGATACGAGATTAGCCTGGTCGCGTGGGTCTGGAGAAACGGTCATCGAGTTTTCCTCTTGTCTGATGGCTCTAATGGCGCGCGTTGAAACGGATGGGCTGTTTATTGCCAATCAGGCAAATAATTCGTTGTCCCGCAACAAACCGTATTCGTCGCAAATATCAAGCCGGCAAGCTTTCGCTTCCATCGTTCTGCCCGGCTGCGGACAGAGTTGCTGATAAACCGGTGAAAGCTGCTGCACCGCAGATCGAGCGATGAACATGCGCGTACAATCTTTATCCTCTCGGCACTTGGCGGCGCGGTCCTCCTCGCGGCGGGGCGGTGAATTGGAGCTTCGGGCGCAATTCATCTGGAACGCGTCGGCGACGTTCAAGTTGCCTGAACCTCTTTCGGGCCAACGGGTCCGGCAGGCACATTTCGGGCGGCGTGGCGCTACATCTAAACCGCGCCTGGGTATAGTCGAGGATCTCGCTAATGCTCTCGCAGATGCTGGGCAGGGTGCCGCCGCAACAACGCGCGGCGGATGATCGGGCAGCGGCCCGCGCTTTGGTTGCGCTTTTCCGGGTTCGCTACGGCGCGGAGTGATGTTCGCGCCTTCGCTGATATCGCGTTCGATGTGGTCGGGGTCCATTGCGCTCGGAATCCGAGAAGGGATCCATCTTTCAGCTGCTCCTGGATCAGTATGGCGAGCCCGTCGAGCCTCTTGACGGTCGGTATGACCGAGCGCCAGATGCATCTTCACACCCGCCGCAACGACGATCATGATGCGTTCTCCCTTACCGCGAGATGCCGCTTGACTGCATCCGCATTGCTGCCGACGGACGCAAAGACGCGCCGCCCGTTGTCCAGTCGGACTGCCACCATGCCGTCCGGCGGCCGCACGAGATTGCACAGGGGAGCCGTCGCCGGCGTTCGTTTTTTCGCCCCATGGATGAGCGCAACAGTTGCCAATTGCGGCGTCTTGCGAGCGGTCAGGCCGAAACTCGACACGCCAGCGGAAGGCCGTGCTGGTGGCGACTCCATGGCGGCGGCAACCTCCGCCACTGACACCAGGCTTCTCCGTCTCCTGCACAATCGCCTGCTTCTGCGCGTCGCTGAAGCGGCGCCGGTCCGACCGCCCGTCAACCCGCAGTCTCAAGCGATTGGCGCCGCACGCAATCAGCGCTGCTTAATTGAGCCCGGGCACTCGGATGCAACAGAGATCGCCAGTCCACTTCGAATTCGAATTCCTCAAGACGAGCGCGCCATTTGCGCAGCGCATGGGGCGAAAGCCCGAGCGCCACGGCATATTCGGCAGGCCCCAATCCGCTCCAGTTCATCGCCTCCACATGCATGCCCCAGAACGCCTGCAGGGCAAATCGGATCGTGTCCGTACGCACGCTGTAGCAGTAGCGGCGCGGGCTCTTGCGTCGCTTCGGCGGCCCTTTCTTGCCCCGCTTTTGCGGCTTTCCCTGGCGCAATTTCCGCAGATATTCCGCACGTTTGCGCCGATCTTCCGCGCTCACCAGATGACGCACCCACAGCTCGAAAGTCGTCATCGAAAGCTTGCGCCGGCGGCAATATTCCTCCACCTCAAAACGGCCCCCGATACCAGGTCGCGACATGCGTCGACCAGTACGAGTTGTCGGCCTTGTCCCAGGAACGTCGAGGCACCGCCGAAGATCCTCCTCGATAAGAAAGAACCCCACACGTTGCGAGATTGCACTAGGTGTGCAGGATCCGGACGGTTACAGAGTGCGGAGAGAGACGGCAAGATAAAGCGAGCTGGCGCTCGCCCTCGCTTTGCTCGTAAGTCTCTGTCTGCACATTGTTTTTTACGGCAGATTCGGAGACCAGCCGGAATGACGTAAGGTGCGTGGCTCACGGCTGGTCCGCTATCGCATTGATCTGCAAAGCAACACTGTGGTGCCGCAACGATGTGCGATCCGCCATCGTTTGCCACAGCAAGTCTTTGCGGGCCATAACACGCGTCGCGCTCCGGCCATCTTGAAGCACCAAATGCAGCTCCCGATGCTGTCGTCATGGCAGATCGTGACGGCGATAGGTTCCAGGTTCGCATCGGCCGGATGCGCCGCGGCGGCGCGGCGATCAATTCTCGCGCACTGCCCTTTGTGCGCCAGGTCGAGATTGCCATCCGCAAGCAAGGCGGCAATCCCAATCGCTTGGGCGCAAGCAGCGGTCGCGGGAAGGAGAGTGGCCGCTTCAATGCCCGCGGCCGCGGCAGCAAGGTCGCGGCAGGGTTGCCAAAGGACGCCGGCGGCTGGCGCCAGGACGGCAATGGCGTGCGCTTTCGTTCCCGTCGCGTCGTGGTGAAGGCGCGCGTCGTCAAGCTGCCGGGGCGAGGCAAGGGGACGAGCGGGCGCGGCCGAAAGTTCATGACGACGAGCAAGGCCGTCGATGCGCATCTGCGTTATCTCCAGCGCGACGGCGTGACCAGGGGCGGCGAGAAGGGCAGGGTATACTCGGCCGTCGACGACGAGGCCGACGGCAAGGCCTTCGTCGAGCGCGGCCGCGGCGACCGGCACCAGTTCCGCTTCATCGTCGCGCCGGAGGATGCCGCCGAGATGGAAGACCTGCGCTCCTTCACCCGCGATCTCATGCGACAGATGGAGACCGACCTCAGCACGCGCCTCGACTGGATCGCCGTCGACCATCACAACACCGGTCATCCGCATACCCACGTCCTGGTGCGCGGCATCACCGATGACGGCAAGATCCTGAACATCGCCGGCGACTACATCGCCCATGGCATCCGTCACCGGGCAGGCGAGCTGGTCGAACGGGAACTCGGGCTGCAAAGCGAGATCGAGGTCGCCCGCAAGCTGGCCAGCGAAGTGGATGCCGAACGGCTGACCCGCCTCGACCGCATGCTGATCGCCGAACAGCAGGAGCACGATGTTGTTAACCTGCGTCCCAATGCCAGCGACAGCTACACCATTTCCAGCAATCGATATCTGCTGATCGACCGGGCGAAGAAGCTGGAGCATTTCGGCCTGGCGAGCGAGATCGAGCCCGGCCGATGGGTGGTTTCCGACAGGGCCGAAAGTACTTTGCGAGCGCTTGGCGAGCGCAACGACATCATCAAGACCATGCACCGGGCGCTCGAGGAGCACGGTCTCGCCCAGGAGCGAGGCCCGGCCCAATACGTGATGCACCGGCGGACCATCACCGAACCGGTCGTCGGCCGTGTGCTCGCCAAGGGTCTTTCGGGTGATGAGATGAGCGACAAGCTGTCGCTCGTCATCGATGGCGTCGACGGGCGCACCCACTATGTCGAGACCGCGGATGCGGCAAAGCTCGATGACATTCAGCGCGGCCATATCGTGGCGCTCGATCCGATCCCGCCGAAGGAGGAGCCGCGTGCGGCCGACCGCAACATCAGCGTCGTAGCCGGCGAGGATGGCATCTATCGTCCGAGCAGACACCTGGAGGCGATCCGCGAGACGTTTTTGGAAGAGGGCAAGGACCCGGACGCCTTTGTCCGCTTTCATGTCCGCCGTCTCGAAGCGCTGCGCCGGGCCGGCCATATCGAACGTATCGACGACGACCACTGGCGCGTTCCGGAAAACTTGCCCGAGCGCGGCATCGCCTACGATGGCCGCAGCCGCGGAAAGGACTTCTCCGTCCGCCTGCTCTCGACGTTCGATCTTGACGCGCAGGTCGGCAGCGACGGCGCCACCTGGCTCGACCGGGAGCTGACGGCCAAAAACCCGGTGCCGCTGGTCCGGTCAGGTTTCGGTCTCGACGTCGACAACGCTCTCGACAGGCGGGCTGCCCAGCTCGTCGGGATGGGCCATGCCGAACGCGATGCGGGGAGCGGGACCTTCACCTTCTCGCGCGACCTTGTTGCCACGCTGGAACTCCAGGAGGTCACGCGCGTCGGCAAGGAAATCGCCGCTGCGCGCGGCCTCACCTACGCGCCCGTTCAGCCCGGCAACTATGTCGGCGGCACCCTCCTTGACTCGGTCCGCCTTGCCAGCGGGCGTTTTGCCATGCTGGACAACGGGGCTCGGGCTTCAGCTCGTTCCCTGGCAGCCGATGCTCGACAAGCGCGTCGGCCAGCACATCAGCGGGCTCGTGCAAGACAGCGGGGGCATCGACTGGAGTTTCGGCAGAAAGCGCGGAGTCGGAATCGGGATGTGAGGAATGCTCGCGCCGCAAAATGCGCAGGTGGGCGAGAGCCGTAATTCAGATCTGCCGGAGAATGAACTGTGTCTCGACCGCGCGTGCGTCGATTGTTCCCAACTTGGGCACTCACTCGTATCAGGTCTCCCGCGACGACCCACAAACGCGCCGCTCTATAGGGCGGACACATCTGCGCCACTTTCCCTGTCCCTGTACGCCTTTGCAAAAGGGAGCCGGTCCATACAAAAGGATCACAGTTTGCCTTTTGCATCGTCAGATCGACGCGCCAGGCGAACGCCAGCACCACCGCCGTTTTCCGGGATGAATTCGACACCGGCAGCTTCTAATGCTGCAGTTAGCGCCTCTAGAGTGGTCTGCCTCGAAGCCGTTTGGGCATTCTCAATTCTGACGAGCGTGCGAACGTTTATCCCGGATGCGTTGGCCAGATCCTCTCTCGTCCAGTCAATTAAGGCTCTCGCTGCACGAAGCTGGTGGGCCGATATGTCCTTTTTCATGACATTCTTCTTGTTAAAAGTCACAAAAAGTGACATATCAGGAGGGCAACAGAGGCGGCCGCACGAGGTGCTGGTAACACCCTGAGCGGCCTGACCACCACCCAAGCTGATTGGAGCTCGGATCATGGCTGATTCCGACAATACCACGACTCTGCCGTTCGTCACCCGCAGGAGAGTGCTTGCGGGAACAGTGGCGGCAACCACCGCGTGGACCCTTGAAGGGAACGCGTTTGCTGGCGAGGCCGGGATGACGAATGTGCGCCCTGACCCAGCGCTGGCGCTTTGGCGGGAATGGGAGACAACCCACAAGCTGACCGAGCGGCTTTGCCGCAAGCAGCAGCGCCTGGAGACGAGGCTTGTCTCGAACGTCGGCTTTCCTTGCGCAACCGTGTGCCTGCCCGAGGGTGAGGATGCGACGGTCCACTCGATCGAGGCGCTCAATGAAGTGCTCGGCAAGCGCCCGGACACAGCGGATCTCCGGGAAAAGGCCGAAGCTGACCTCGCGGCGCATAAGGCACGCTGGGACACGGCTGCGGAGGAGGGCGGCTATGCTGCGGCCCTTCGAGCTGAGCGCGAGGCTGCCAATCGGGCGCAGGATCTGATGCAAGCGCTCTCAACGACGCCTGCCACGACTGTCGCCGGCGTGGCGGGCAAGCTCGATGCCGTGTTGCGCGAGGGTGACGCCTGGGTGGAATGCTCCGAGTTTCCCTGGCCGCAAATCCGTTCGGCGCTCAGCGATCTGGTACGGATCGCCCAGCAGACGACGGACGACAAACCGCCCGCACCTGGCGGGCTGGCACCCGTCTCCGCGAGAAACGGCTTAAGAGCCGGTTGGCCTCGTAACGGCGGCTTGCTTGACTGAGATACGCGGCTGATCTCTTCCGGTCGAGTGGCTGCGCGGAAATAAGCCACCCATTTCATGACTTACGTCGTGGCAGGCCATTTTGTTTTGGGACGCAATTTTGGGGGAGCGGCTGTCTTTTGCAGAAGTGGGGATCGGTGAAATCCAACTCTTCGACTGAGCCGGTGATCAAGCCCCAACTGCGCTGCCGATCGATCGGGACTTCATAAAAATCGTCGCCGCCATGCTTGAAAGCCTCATCCTCCAGCGCGACGGCTACGCCCATTTCCCGGAGATATTGCTTCTTCTCCAGGTGAGCATTGGCTAGAACCTTGGCAACCCTCTTCGCGGATTTTATTTGAGTGAAGGTCCTGTCGCCATTTGAGTACAGGACGGCTTGTCCCTTGTGGACCGCGATAAAGTTGCGGTCGCTGTTGAGCCTTTTGACGCCACCAGCAAGGAACAAGGGGCAGGCAGACAGGCAGTTGGCTTCTTCGAATCGACCTTGGCCGTCAATCTCTGGCATCGTGCGACAGACCAAGGCTTTGTCTTTGCAAACTACGGGTGAAGTCCCAATAGCGATTGTCAGCTTGTTCTTTCTGGCGATCCTGCCGAGTTCCTGGGCGGACTGACGGTCACCACCATTAGATGCCAAGACGATGGGCAGGTGAACTGCGCCGAGGCTCTTCAGCAGCTTGCGCAAAGCCGATGGGGACGAGGTTTCAATCGAACCTGCAGCGTAGATCCACGCAGGGCAGGTTGGTTCACATGCGGGGTCCGAGTTCCGGATCACCTGGAAGGTCATGACAGTATCCGGGGCCCATGCCAGTGCCGGCATCGTCGGCAGTGCTGCAAAAAAGGCCACAGTCAAGAGCACAGCACGGCAGAGAGATCGAAAGAAAAGCAAAGCCGCCCCCCGGAAGCATTGTTAGAGAGCAATGAGGTGAACGCTGCACGATGGTTTTGTCAACTCGGTCGATTCATCCGTCGCTCGCGCGCCGTCTTTCCGAGCCAAAGGAAGCTGTGATTGCGGCGGCATATATGCCGGCGCTGACATTCGTGTCGCCCGCCTCGACCCGTTGCAGGGTCGAGCGCGAGGTAAAGGCGCGCTCGCCACCAGCGCCATTGGGAGCCGCCGCCGGGCATCGTGGATATTCGCTCCCAGCCTGCGCAGGGCGCGTCTGACCGCGGCCGGAGGATTGTAGGGAGTGGGCATTTGACACCTTTGCACTACTGATTACGCCTCAGGACCCTTGCGATGGAAATTCTCGCAAACGGCTACCGATCCGCGCGTTGTCGATCCTCCGCAGAGCGCAGGCTGCGGCCAGGAGCCACCATTCCGGATACTTCGGCCGCCTCCCTCACCTTGCGCTCCCGCTCCTGCGGCGGCACCCCAGCGATCTTCAGTGCGAAGCCCCCTATTCTCGGCCACGCTCATATGCGGATAGTCCGCATAGGACTGGAACACCATGGCCAGCCCACGCGCGGACGAGTCGATATCGTTGGCGCGCACGCCGTCGATCATGAGGTCGCCTGCGCTGATTCTTTCCAGCCCGGCGATCATGCGCGGCAGCGTGGACTTCCCTCAACCGGACGGGTCGACGAAGACGATGAATTCGCGGTCCTCGACGTCGAGGTCGATACACTTGATGATCTCGGCGGCTCCGTAGGATTTGCGCGCGCCGCGCAGCTTGAGCTCAGCCTTGGCTTGCCCCCCTGGCGCCGGTTGTCGTCTCCTCGTTCTGCACCATTGCCAGCGCCGTGCCGGGCTCGCCCTCCCATAGGATCAGGCTCGCCGCGCCGACCAGGCCCGCCTGGTCGCCAAGTTCGGCCGGAACGATCGGCACGTCGCGATAGGCTTGCATGGCGCGGTGCTCGACGGTCGCCCTGATGGTCGGTGCCAGGAGGTCGAAGCCGTTGGAAAGGCCGCCGCCCATGACGATCAGGTCGGGCGAGTAGAGATGCAGGAGGTTGGTGAAGCCGATGCCCAGCCACCGCGCCTCGGCCTCGACCAGTGGGCGAGCCGCTACATCACCCGCCCGCGCGGCCTCGACGACGTGTCGCGCCGAGACGTCGCCATTGTTGGACAGCCGCCGGAGCAGCGAGCCGTCGCCCGGCGCGGTCAGCCGTGTCGCCCGGCGTCCGAGCGCCGTACCGGAGGCGACCGCCTCGAAGCAGCCGACGGCGCCGCAGAAGCAGCGGTCGCCTTCGCCGGTGATGGTCATGTGGCCGATCTCGGCCGCCAGCCCGCGCCTGCCGTGATAGATGTGGCCGTCGGCGATGACGCCGCCGCCAATGCCGGTCGACACGGTCACGAATACCAGCGATCCGGTGCCGCGGCCGGCGCCGAAGCGCCATTCGCCGAGGGCCGCCGCATTGGCGTCGTTCTCCAGCCGCACCGGCAGGCCGAACTGCCGGCTGAGGATGTCGATCAGCGGCACATTGTGCCAGCCGGCCAGTGTCGGCGGCCCGATGACGATGCCCGCCTTGGGGTCGAGCGGGCCGGGCGCACACATGCCGATACCGATGACTTTCGCTTGTGGGTGCTCCTTGAGCAACATGTCCGCCAGTGTGATGATTTGGCCGATCACCGCCTCCGATCCTGCGCCGGCAAGCGTCGGCGCCGAGACGCGGGCGACGACGTCGCCACCGCGCTCGACCAGCGCGCCGCGCAGCTCCGTGCCGCCGAGATCGAAGGCAAGCGCAAGCGTGCTCATCAGGCGGCTGCTTTCAGCCCGTGCAGCCAGGCGATGCGTTGCGCAAGGTCAGGGTCACCGAAGGCGAGCGAGCCCAGCACCACGGTGTCGGCGCCGGCGGCGCGCAGCAGCGGCACCGTCTCATGGCGGATGCCGCCATCGGCGGCGAGCGCGATGTCGGCCTCGCGGCCGGCTTTCCTGATCAGCGCGCGCGCCTCGATGAGACGCGGGCAGGCCTGCTCGGACAGGCTCTGGCCCTTGACGCCGATCAAGGTGCCGAGAAGCGTGACGAAGGCGACCTCGGGCAGGAAAGGCACGATTGCCGCGACCGGTGTCTCCAGCCTGAGCACGACGCCGGCCTCGGCGCCGAGCTCATGCGCCAGCTTGACGGCGCGCAAGCCCGCCTCGCCATTCTCGGCATGGATGGTGATGAGGTCGGCGCCGGCCTCGATGAACTGCCGCGTCTGCGCCTCGACGATTTCGGCCTCGACCATCAGATGCACATGGATCGGCTTCGCCGTCAGCTTGGCGATGCGCGCCACCATATCCGGGAAGAACAGCAAGCCGGGGGTGAAGCGGGCGTCGGCGACGTCGATGTGATGCAGATCGGCATGGGCCTCGATGCGCTTCAGGTCGCGCTCCATATTGGCGAGATCGGCCGACCACAGCGAGAATTCGCCGAGCAGCCGGTTGCGCGGCAGAGCGGCTATCGCGGCGGGGCCTGAGAGAGATTTGCTGGTCATGACGGAATGAGGCTCCGGACGTTCGAGTGGGCGTGAAGGAAGGCCGAGATCTCGGCGTGTAATTCGGTGAAATGCCTGGCGCTGTCGAGCGCCTTGGGGGTGATCTCGGCGAAGATCGCATTGGGGATGACTGCGGCGAGCGTATAGGCGGCCGACAGCGGGTGGACCGCGTCGCTGGCGTTGCCAATGGCCAGCGTCGGGATGCGCAGGGCGGCGGCGTCGCGCTCGGAAATCCCGGGCCTGTCGGCGGCGATGTTGGCGAGCACCTGCGCAAAGGCGTGGGCGTCCGGCCGGTCGAAATAGCCGAACAGCGAGGACAGGTTGTCGGGCGCCTCGCGGTAAAGCCGCGTCGCCGTCTCGGATTGCGCGAAGATACTCCGCGCGCTCTCGGCGCCACGGTCGAGGATGAGTTCGGCGACCTCGGTTATAGGCTGCATGTTCACCGGTGCTGCCGTGAACGTCCACGCCGGCCGCACCAGCACCAGCGCGGCGACGCGGTCGGGATGGCGGCAGGCGAGGCCGAGCGCGATCGCGGCACCCATCGAGACGCCGCCGGCAACGAAGCGGTCGAGGCCGGCCTGGTCGGCGGCCGCGAGCACATCGTCGGCGAACATCTCGAACGAAAATGGCCGGCGCTCGCCAAGGCCGGAGCCGCCATGGCCGCGGCATTCGAGCGTGATGCGACGAAAGCCTGTGGGGAAGGTCTGCGCAACCTGCGCCTCCCCGCCACCCAGCCCGTGCTGAAAGACGACCGCCAGCCCGTCGCCCGTATCGGAAACCCGAAGCGCGGCGCCATCGCGGAGCAGGATCGTCGGGCGCGCCATCACAGCAGCCCCTTGAGGAAACGGGCGACGCCGGGCGCTTCACCGGCCGAAAGCCCATGTGTCACCAACGGCCCGTCGAAACCTGTCGCCTTCAGCCGGGCGATGAAGTCGGGGAAGTCGACGACGCCTTGCCCGGCGGTGGCAACGCGGCCGTCGGCGAAACGGTCCTTGGCATGGGCCATGGCGACATGGCTTGCCGTGCGCTCGACTGCAGCCGCAACCATGGCGCGCGCCTGCGCGGTATCCGCCTGTTCGAACAGGTTTGCCGGATCGAGCACGATGCGCAGCCGCTTCGAACCCATCTCGGCGATGAGCCGCATCGCGTCAGGGGCGGAGGTGACGATGTTGGCCTGTTCGGGCTCGATCCCAAGATCGACACCGTGACGCTCGGCGAGTTCGAGCGCCTTTTCCATCTCGACCGCCATGTCGGTCCATGCCGAGGGATCGGCATTGTCAGGATGGTGCGCCCATTGGTCGTCACGATTGCGCGTTCCGGTGCAGAGCGTGACGAGCGGCCTGGAAAGCCTTGCGGCGGCTTCGATCACCACCGCCAGCCGACGCAAGCCATCGTCGCGTACCTGCTTGTCCGGATGCGCCATGTTGTAGGTGCCGGACAGCGCCACGAGACCGACGCCGGAGCTGTCGACTGCGGCATCGATTGCCCGGATCGCCGCTGCGGGAACATCATCCGGCATCGACGGCAGGCCGGCGCATGCGAGATTGAATTGGGTGACCGCAAAACCCGCGTCACGGACCGACGCCAGCACGCCGGCGGGCTCGCTGCCCGGGAAGGTCTTGGCGAACACCCCGATCTGCATCAGACCGCTCCCGTCACGCTGGCGATCTCGACGCGTTCGCCGCTCTCGACCGAGCGCGCGATCGCCACCATGGCGCGGATCGAGGCGAGCCCGTCGTCGACATTGGCGCCGCGCATCGGCTTGCCGTCGAGCACCGTCTCAGCGAGGCTTTCGAGCTGGCGGCGGAAGAAATGGCCGTCAGCGCCGAGCGGCTTTCGCGAGGTGGCGTCCTTCTCGTGAAAAATGTCGACTTCACTCGCCCGGAAGTACCAGGGATTGAAGGTCTTCGCGATCACCGAGCCGTTCTCGCCATAGAGCTGAAAACCCTCGTGCCAGTCCATGCGCACGGCGACGGTGAGGTCGAGATGGCCGAGCGCGCCATTGGCGAACTCGGTCTCGACGAACCAGCAATAGGCGCCGAATTTCTCGTTGAGGCGGGCGCGCACGGCGGTGATCTCGCCGCACAGGAAGCGCGCCGTATCGACGAGGTGCGAGCCATGCGCCAGCATGAAATATTGCCTGAGATCGGCCTTCGGATTGCCGGCCGGCTTCCTCGCCAGCTTGCTGGTGATGGGCAGAGGTTGGATCGCGTCGGTGTTGGTGTAGCGATGGGTGGAATCGCAATACCAGGCCTTCAGCCCCAGGATGTCGCCCATCTCGTCGCGGACGAAGTCACGCGCTGCTTCGAGAGCCGGGTCGAAGCGCTTCATGTGGCCGACCTGCAGCACCTTGCCGGAGCGCTTGACCGCGTCGGCAAGCTTCTGGCCTTCCTCGACCGAGACGCCGATCGGCTTTTCGCATAGCACGTGCTTGCCGGCTTCCAGCGCCTTGATCGACATCGGCACGTGATAGGCGTCCGAGGTGGCGACGATCACCGCTTCCAGCGCAGGGTCGGCGAGCATCGCGTCATAGTCGCCATACATCTTCTGCGGCTCGTAGGTCGCGCCCATACGCGCGAGCAGATCGGGTGCTGCGTCGCAGATCGCGTAGAGATCGGCATTGCTCGCCTTCACGCAGGACGCCAGATGCGCGAATTGCGCGATCGGCCCGCAGCCGAGCACACCGACACGAAGGCGACGGTCTTTCTTGCGGATCATTGTCTCAGGCTCCGTAGCCGCGCATGGTCTGGCGGTTGGTCTTGACCGCTCCGGCCGGATCGGCGGCGGCGGTTTCAGATTCCTCCTCCAGCACCAGCCAGCCGTTGAAGTTGGGCGCCGCGCTAGTAATCTCTATCACTTTCGCCGTGTCGCAGACGCCCTTGCCGAGCATCGCCCAGGTGCCGCTCGCATCGACATCCTTCAGGTGCACGTAGCAGATGCGATCGCGATAGGTGGTGAGCGTGTCGGCCACGTCCTTGTGGCCGCGCAAAATGTGGCCCGTGTCCGGCACCCAGCCGACCAGCGAGGCATCGAGCAGCCCGAAGATGCGGTCGTAATCGGCGCGGTCGTAGAGCAGCGTGTTGTGGTGCGAGCTCGGATGCACCGCGACCTGGACGCCGGCCTTGCGGCCGAGTTCACCAGCCTTGTTGTAGACCTCGGCCGCAATGGCGAACTTGTCGTCGCGCGGACCGTCCGACACGACGGTGGCCGAGCCCATGGAGACCAGCGCGCCCGGAAAGGCGGCGGCGAAATCGATCCAGCGCTTGGCGGTCTCGAGGTCGGCGCCGATCTTCTCCTTGAGTGTGAAGCCGCTGTCCGAACCGAAGGCGAAGGAGACCAGCGTCAGGCCGGATGTCTTCAGCGCCGCAGCGAACTCCGCCGGCTTGCCGGCATAGCGGCCGATCATCGTGTCGGTGATCTCGATGCCGGCATAGCCGCCATCGGCGATCGCTTTGAGCAGGTCGTCGGGGCCGCCGGCAAAACGGTCTCCGAGCATTTCCCAGGTGAAGGTCTGGCAGCCGACTTTGAGGTCTTTCACGTTCATCCTTTCATTCCTTGATTCCACCTGCGAAGGCCCTTCGATGATGTGGCGCTGGAAGAACAGCATCAGCACGATCAGCGGCGCTGTGACGACGCTTGAGGCCGCGGCGATATCGCCTGCCAGCAGAGAATGTCCAATCCATCGATTTCGATGCGCGGCCTACTCCATCAGTTCTCCGGGGGGACATCCTACTTGACCGAGCCCGCGGTCATGCCGGCGAGGAAGAACCTCTGGGCAACGAGGTAGATGAGCAAGAGCGGTAGCGAGCCGAGCACGCTCATTGCCATCATCTGGTTCCATTCGAAGGCGTGCTGCCCCATCAACAGCTGGATGCCGATCGGGACGGTGCGCATGGACGTTGACTTCGTCAGCGTCAGCGCAAACAGAAATTCGTTCCAGCACAACAGGAAGGTGTAGACCGACGTCGCCACGATACCAGGCAGTGAAATCGGGACGATCACCCGCCAGAGTGCGGTCCAGCTGCTGCCGCCGTCGACAGCCACCGCTTCATCGAGATCGCGGGGCAAGGTGTTCAGATATCCCGTCATCAGCAGGATCGCGTAGGGCAGCGTAAACACCAGGTAAGTCAGGATCAGTGCGACGTAGGTGTCGAAGATGCCATACGAGACGACAAGCCCGAAGAAGGGGATCAAAAGCGTGATCGGCGGGATCGTCTGCGTGCTGATGATGAGTGTGTTGAGGCTGCCCTTGCCGCGGAAATTGAAACGGCTGAACCCATAGGCCGCCAGCAAGGCGATCAGCACCGTCAGCACGGTCACCGCCCCGGCCACGAAGTAGCTGTTGAAGAAGAAGCGCAGCTTTACCGGGTCGCCAAGGATGGCCGCATACGCTTCCAGCGTGAAGGCCTTCGGCAGGACGGTTGGTGGCAGGGCAAAGATTTCGGTATTCGACTTGAACGAGCTGCTCAGCATCCAGTAGATCGGGAAGGCCGCGAAAAAGAGCCCTGCAGCAAGCGCGACATGCAGCGCGACGGTGATCAGCCTGTCTTTCGGCGTGTGCCTTTTCCTCATGGTGACTACCGAGCCTTTTGATAGCGGATGTAGAACAGCGTCAGGCCGAGGGAGATCAGCAGGATGACCACGGCGCTCGCCGACGCCTGCGACAGGTTGTAGCTCGAAAACGCCAGCTTGTACGTGTAGGTGCTGAGGACCTCGGTCGAGTAAATCGGACCGCCGCCCGTCGTTATCCAGATCAATGGAAAGACCTGCATGGTCCAGATGAAATCCAGCAGCGAGATGCTGATGATGATCGGCATCAGCTGCGGGATAGTGATGAAGATCAGTTTCTGGTAGGCCTTCGCCCCGTCGATATCGGCGGCCTCGTAGAAATCCTTGGGAATGCCCTGCAGGCCTGCGAGGAGGCTGACCATGAAAAGCGGATAGCCCGCCCAGATGTTGGCGAAGGTGACGGCGTGCAGCGCGGTCTCGGGCGAGGAAAACCATTCGACCTTGGAACCGATGATGCCGATTTGCATGAGAATGCTATTCACGACGCCGTTCGGCTCAAGCAGGAGGCGCCAGATCACGGCGATAATCACTGCGGTGAACAGCCAGGGCAGTATGTAGAGCACGCGTAGAATATTGCGCAGCGTCGGATTGATGCGCTCGCTGTTCAGCATGAGCGCGAAGGCCATGCCGATGGTCATGTGGAAAATGACACTCATGCATGTGAAGTAGAGCGTGTGCCACAGCGAAGCCCAGAACACGGGGTCGTCGAAGATCGCCTGGTAGTGTTTCAGTCCGGCAAAGGACGGGTCACGACGCAGCACCGCGCTGTTCTGGAACGAGTAGGCAATCACCGTCACCATCGGCAGCAGCATCAGAAGCCCGATTATGAGCAGCGAGGGCGACAGATATAGGTAGGGTGCGACCGCTCGTTTCAGCTTGTGATGGGAGCGCTTTTGCCGGGTCATGTGCCAACCTTGGGATACGCCTTCAGCGAGAAGGTAAGCTTCGGAAACAGGTCCATCTCAAATTGCCGATCCGTTGTTGCCGGGTGGCCTGCCCGAGTCAGGCCACCCGGTCGAACATAGCAAACGGGAACAGGCCTATCAGAATTTCGCCATCCAGCCCTTCTGAGCGGTGGCTGCAGCTTGTTCCGGAGACTGCTCGCCGGCGAGCATCTTCTGGGCTTGAACGTCGAACTGGGTCATCAGGTCTTCAGCCACCGGCAGGCCCGTGAACTCATTGGCGAGATAACCGGTCTTGAAGATTTCGAAAGCCTTGCCGAAAGCTTTGTCCGAGGTCACGAAATCGGGTTTGGCTTTGACGTTGCCCGGGAAGGCGTTTGCAAGCGACACGAGCTTGGCGTTCACCTTTTCACTCATCAGATATTGGACGAGTTTCCAGGCTTCCTCCTGATGTTTCGAGGCAGCAGAGATGCCGATGCCCCAAGAGGCATAGGGAAGGCCGCGCTTGCCGGTGTAGTTTTCTACGACCGGGACCGGGATGAGGTCGAAGTTCAGCTTGGGGTTGCGTTTGCGGATGAGGTTCACATGCGCGAGCGAGTCGATCATCATCCCGACGCGGTCGTTGACGAATTCCTCGACCTTTTCCTGCTCGGTCTTGGTGGCGATGCCGGGCGAGATGGTGCCGGCGTCGTTGAGTGATTTGACGAAGGTGAGCATATCCACCACCGGCTTGCCCTCGAGAGCGGGCTTGCCGTTCGCCATCATCGACTGACCCGAAGCCCAAACCCAAGACATCATGTCGTTCTGGACGCCGGATGGCGTTTGCAGCGACAGGGGCAACACCCAGCCATACTGGTTCTTTTCGGCGTGCGTCATCTTCTTGGCGGCTTCGAGAAACTCCGCGCGGGTCGACGGCAGCTTGGTCACGCCTGCCTGGGCGGCGAGGTCCAAATTCACGAAGACCGGATAAACGAAGGAGGCCACGGGAAACATCACCGCCTTGCCGTCCACCTTGATGATGTCCGCGACCTGGCTCTTGTCGAAACCACTCGCATCCATCATCGGATTCATGTCGGCGAGTGCGTTCTGCGCATTCAGATTGTTCACCCAGGCGCCGTCGAGACCGACGACGTCGCTGAGCGTTCCGGTTGCGGCACCCACCGAGATCTGGTCTCGCGTGGTCGCGTAGGGGCCGCTGACCAATGTCACCTTGATTCCGGGGTTTGCGGCCTCGAAGTCATCCATGATTGCCCTGAGCGAGCCAGCCGGCAATTCAGGCTCCCACCATTGGGTGAATTCCAGCGTCGTGTCCGCCATGGCGCTGGTTGCGCCAAGCAACCATGCGGCCGCGGCTATTTTCAGCATCGCGGATTGCATCCGAAACATCATGTTCTCCTCCTTCTACAAGATCGACCGCACAATGCGGACGATCGTCTGGTTTATTCAGAAGCCTTCTTGCGAGTATCTTTCGCAGGCGCCTCCCTCTCGCCTGCGGTCTGCTGCAGATCTTCAGATCGCTAGATGCGTCTCAGGATCGAAGAAGTGGAACTTGGCCTCATCCAGGGCCAACCGGATTTCCGAGTCGGAGTGGATGGCGCTGGCCGGTTCGAATCTCGCCACCGCGTTCGATGCCAGGCCAAAATCCTCCGCTGCGTCCGGATCGCCGGAGTCCACCCGGACCGCGTCGATGTTCAGGTGGACGATATGTTCAGAGCCGAGCTCTTCGATCGAAGTCACCTTTGCGGGTATCGTCTGATAATTGCGGCCGGATTCGAGGCCGCTGTCAAAAAGATCCTCGGGCCGTATGCCGAACACGATCTTGCGCCCCTCATAGGACCTCAGAGCGGGCCTGCCGACGAAAGCTGCATCCTGCAATCGGATGGCGAAGTCGCGAAAACCGAGCTCGCCGCCCTTTAGGGTCGCTTCGAAAAGGTTCATCGAGGGAGAACCGATGAAGCCGGCGACGAAGGCATTCACCGGCGACTCGTACAGTCTCTTGGGTGTGTCGACCTGCTGCAGCACGCCGCCCTTCAACACCGCGACCCTGTCGGCCATCGTCATCGCTTCGATTTGGTCGTGGGTCACGTATATGGTCGTTACGCCGAGCTGCTTTTGCAGGCTGGTGATTTCGGCGCGCATTTGAACACGCAGTTTAGCATCCAGGTTGGAAAGGGGTTCGTCCATGAGAAAGGCGGCCGGCTCGCGCACCATGGCGCGGCCCATGGCAACCCGTTGGCGCTGTCCGCCTGACAGGTTCGCGGGTTTGCTGTCCAGCAAAGACGTCAGTTGAAGGGTTTTGGCGATCTCGTCCACGCGCTTCTTGCGCTCGGCCTTCGGCTTGCCTGCCAGCCGCATCGAAAAGGCGATGTTTTCGAACACCGTCATATGCGGGTAGAGCGCGTAGCTCTGGAAGACCATCGCGATGTCGCGGTCCTTGGGCGGCATGTCGACGACGTCGACTCCGCCGATCCGAAGGCTGCCGCTGGTGATGTCCTCCAATCCCGCGATCATTCGCAACGCGGTGGATTTGCCGCAGCCGGACGGCCCGACGAGAATCAAGAACTCGCCGTCCTCGACCGATAGGTTCAATTGGTCGATTGCGCGAAAATTGTTCCCGTAAGTTTTGCAGATATTCTCTAGAATGACTTCTGCCATCTTCCTCCCTCCACAAGTATAAGCCAATGATTCTTATAATTTTCCTCGGCTTATGTTCACCTGCGAAATGTCTCCTCGGATAGTTTCAGCCTATGTTCCAGTATCGACGTACGCATTTTTCAGTTCGACTGCTGACGGCGCGTTCGTCGATGCCAGGAGTTCCGTGACCTGGTCGTCGGTCGGAAGCGCCTCGCGCCCGCCACGCCCCGTTATCGAGAGGGCCGCCGCCGCGGCCGCGAATGCCACCCGGCCTGCGGTGTCGGCTCCGCGCATCAAGGCATGCGCGTAGGCGCCATGAAAGCAGTCACCCGCGCCGGTCGAGTCGACGACCACCACCCGGTGCGGGGGCAGATGCCAGAGACCTGTCTCTTCACGCCCGCGATAGTACACGCCCCTGCCGCCATCGGTCAGAACCACGGCGGACCGCGACGGCGACCACAATGCATCGAGCATCTCGGCGGGCGATCGGCGCCCTGTGGCAGTCCGTGCAAAGCCGAGGGGAAGAATGAGATGGTCGCAGAGCGCGATCAGCCGCTCCGTGGCTGGGCCGCAGCTCCATTCGATATCGCCGAGGATCGCAAGGCCGAGATCGCGAGCGCGAGCCACGACATCCAGCGACCGGATCGCGTAGCTATCGACGATCAGGACAGTCGCGCGGCTGAGGACCTCGTCCGGGAAGTCCGACGCGGTGCCCAGCATCGCGTCGTCGTCATACGCGATGAACCGTTCCCCGTCCGAGCCGACGGTAATGCGCGAGCGCACCGGGCGCGCGTCCGGGTGGCGCGGCGCGAATTCGGTTTCAACACCGCTCGCAACGAGATCGCGCAGCACGGCATCGTCAGCGGCGCTGCCCAACCATCCGACGAACCCGGCGCTTCCGCCGAGCCGCGCGACGGCGGCTAGCGCCGTCGCGACATTTCCCCCGAAAGACCGGGCACTATGCAGAACCTTCCCCTTGCCCGCCGACAACGGCTGATCGACATAGACGATGTCGTCGATCGCAATAGCGCCGAAGCCGAGGATTGAAGGGACGGTGGGCATCGTTCAGGCACCCGCCTTCGCCAGGGCCTCTTGCGCCGAAAGGCCGTCATGGATGACGCCCCGAAAGGCAAGCGCAGCCTTCTCCGGATCGCCATGCCCCCAAAGATTGCGGCCTACCACGGCACCGCGTGCGCCGGCACGGATGGCGTCCGCCGTCTGCTTAAGCGCGCCGAGCAGTGTATCGGTTTTCGGACCACCCGCGATCACAACCGGCACCGGGCAGGTCCGGACGGTCTCTCGGAACGACTCGAAATCGCCCGTGTAGCCGATCTTGATCACGTCGACGCCGGACTCGTAGCCGATGCGCGCCGCATAGGCGATCTCGTCGGGGGTGAAGACGATTCTTGCTCCGTCGGTGAAATCGCGTGGGTAGATATGCGCCACCACAGGCATGCCGTAGCGCGCCGCCGCGTTTACCGAATCGGTGAGCCAGCGTATGTATTTGCCCTCGGTCGCGCCGCGCACCGGAATGGCCACGGCCAACGCATCGGCCCCGGCGCGCACCGCATCCTCGGGCGTTGCGATCAACTCGCTGATGCGATCGTCCGGAGTGAAGCAGCCCGCCTGAATCACCAGGGAAGCCTTGCCCGCATATTGCGGCCAGAGATGGCGCGCGGTGCCAGGCTGGATGCTGACGTAATCGGGTCTGCCCGCCATGACGCGTGCAAGCGCACCCGGCAGGTCGGCAAGGCCGCCTTTGCGCACGTCACCATAGCCGACGAAGTGGTCGACGGCGCCGCCAAAAAGGTTCCCCGATGGATGCGAGAAGAGGCGCGCAAGACGCACCTTGGTTCCTAGGCTCATGAGTGCAAAATTCCCCAATCGTTTGATTTCAAAATCCTGGACCCAGTGTTTCCGAAAGAAATAAGAAAAACAATCTTTCGAAAGCTTTCGAATTTGCGTATTTTTGCTAAGCTGAGCCGAGGCCAGAGCGGTTGCTTGGCGTAGGGAGGCAAGGGCAGGGCAATGTTGTCGGAGCAGAGACGCCAATCGATCCTGGGTGAGGTGCAACGCAGCGGACAGGTTCGCACGAAGGACCTGTCAGATGGGTTTGGCGTGTCGGAAGTCACGGTGCGCTCCGACCTCGAGATACTGGACCGAAAGGGACTACTGACCAAGACCCGTGGAGGGGCGGTGACCCGTACCACCGATTCGACTACGGCCGCGTTCGCCCGGCGGATGCAAGCGAACCTCGACGCAAAGAAGCGCATCGCCCGGGCGGCGGTAGACCTCTTCGAGGACAACCAATCGGTCATCTTCGACGGCGGCTCGACATTGATGCAGCTTGCCATGCAGTTACCGCCGCTCAGCAATGTCGTGGTCGCGGCCACGGCCATGAATATCGTGCAGCACCTTATGCATCGTCCCGGGCTCGACGTTCATATGATCGGCGGCCGGGTCTATCCCGACACGGTGAGCACACTGATCACCGATGCCGATACGGCTCTCGGCGGCTTGGTAGCGCATCAGGTCTTTGTTGGAGCGCATGCGATAGACTCGTCACTGGATGTGGTCGACGTGAACGAAGACATGGCGCGAACGAAGCGAAACCTCGTTCGCATGGCCCGGCGCGTTGTCCTCCTCGCCGATTCGAGCAAATGGGGCGTCAGCGGGACCTCCAAGGCATTTTCGCTGTCGGCCGTCGATGTGGTGATCACCGACGATGGCCTGCCCGGTCCAATACGCAGCCAGCTTGATAGGATCAGGGCCAAGGTGATCTATGCCTGAACCCGTCTCGGTTCCTACCGCGACGGAAAGATCCAGTGCGCGCATGACTCACGGGATTCGCATCGGCCGTTGGCCGTTTTTCATGTCAGTCATGTTCTCCTCCTCAAGGCTGGCGGCCTCCAATGCTGCGCCAGCGTTTTCACATGCTCTATAAAAATTTTACGCGCGTCAAGATTTAAAATGTTATATAGCGGCTTTCGACTATGAACCTTGCCGTAGCCAGGCCATGACCGCGTTAGAGGTACGATCTGAAATGCACAGAAAATCAAAGACAAAGCTCGGCGTCGGCGTCATCGGATGCGGCAACATCTCGATGACCTATTTGCGCAATGCGGCTCTGTTCGGCGGGGTAGAGCTCAGCGCCTGCGCCGACATTTCGGCCGATATGGCTGCGCTGCGCGCCAGGGAGCATGGCATCCGCGCACTCGGCGTCGACGCGCTGCTGGCCGACCCGGACATCGATCTTGTTCTCAATTTGACGATACCGGCGGCGCATTTCGACATTTCGCTTTCGGCGCTTTCGGCGGGAAAGCACGTCTTTACCGAAAAGCCTTTGGCGACATCGGCCGCCGACGGCCGCCGGCTGGTCGAGGAGGCGAGGGCGCGCCGGTTGCAGCTCGGCTCGGCTCCCGACACCTTCCTCGGCGCTGCCGGCCGGCGGGCGCGCCGGCTGATGGATGAGGGTGCGATCGGCCGCGCTGTGACCGGCACCGCCTTCATGATGGGGCGCGGCATGGAGCACTGGCATCCCAATCCGCAATTCTACTATCAGCCAGGCGGCGGCCCGGTCTTCGACATGGGCCCTTACTACCTGACGATGCTGGTCAACCTGCTCGGCCCGGTCGAGCGCGTCATGGCGATGGCGACGCGCGGTCAGGAGGAACGTCTGATATCAGCCGAAGGTCCTTACAAGAACACCAGCTTTAAGGTCGGCACGCCGACCACCATCCTGTCCCTGCTGGAGTTCCGCTCTGGCGCCACCGTCACCTTCGGCGCGTCCTGGGACGTGTTCAAGCACTCCAACCATCCGATCGAACTGCACGGCACCGAAGGCTCGCTGCGATTGCCCGATCCCGACACATTCGGCGGCACAGTTTCGCTCTCGGCGCGCGGCGACGACTGGGCCGATTTCGCCAGCGAGGCCGAACTCTACGGTGCGCGCAACTGGCCCTATGTCGCACCCGACCGCGCCAACTACCGCATGCTAGGCGTCGCCGATCTTGCGCGGGCGCTGGCCGATGGGCGCAAGCCCCGCGCCTCCGGCGATCTGGCGCTGCATGTTCTGGAGATCATGGAGGCGATCCTGGCTTCGGGCGAAAGCCGCGGCTCAATTGCCGTCAATGGGACCGTCGACCAGCCGCCGCTGCTCGGCGAGGACGAGGCGGCAGGTCTGCTTGCCTGATGGGGAGGGAGATCCATGATGACATCGCCTTCAGCGCCGTCCCTGTCCCCACTCGACCCGGAAGCCCGGCATGTGCTCGAGCTCGGCCGGCAGGCCGACGCCTTGCCATTCGAGACTGGTACACCGCAACAGGCACGCTGTGCCTACGAAGAAGGCCTTCCGGACCAGCAGGGTGAGCGCGAGCCGGTGGCTTCGGTCACTGAGCGCGCCATCCTTGGACCCGGCGGTTCGCTGACGCTCAGGATCTATCGCGGGCAGGACGCGCCTGATGCAACTGCCCCGGCGCTGCTTTACCTGCATGGCGGCGGCTGGGTGATCGGCAATCTCGATTCCCATGACGAGATCTGCCGCTGGTTCGCCAATATGGCGGCTTGCGTCGTCGTTTCGCCCGCCTACCGGCTGGCGCCGGAGCACAAATTCCCGGCCGCGGTCGAGGATTGCCGCGCCGTGCTCTCCTTCATACAAGAGGCACCTGGCGATCTCGGCATCGACGCTCTGCGCATTGCCGTTGCCGGCGACAGCGCCGGCGGCAATCTCGCCACGGTGCTTAGTCTTCTCGCGCGGGGCGATCCTATTCCGTTGACCGCGCAGCTGCTGTTCTATCCCAACACTGATGCCGCGCAGACGGCGGACAGCTATCGCCGTTTCGCCGAAGGTTTTGGCCTGACCGCCTCGACCATGGCCTGGTTTCGCGATCACTATGTCCGCTATGCCGCCGACATCGACGACTGGCGCGCCTCGCCACTCAGGGCGGAAAGCCTCGCGGGCGCGGCGCCAGCCTTCGTCGCCATCGCGGGTCACGACATCCTCGCTGATGAAGGCGAGGCCTACGCCGGGCGTCTGCAAGATGACGGTGTGCCGGTCGTGCTGCGGCGTTGGCCAGGCCAGATCCATGGTTTTGTTTCCATGGGCCGCCATGGCACGGCAGCGCGACAGGCCGTTGGCGCTGCGGTCGCCGCATGGCGCGGCTTCGATTCGGCTTTTGGGAAAGATCAGGCCGACTGACGCATCACCAGCGTCGCATCGAGACTGACTTTGGGTGCGACCGCCGTGTCGTCCTCCTCAAGCACCGCCAGCAGCATCTCGACGCTGCGCCCGGCCATCGAGGCGAAGTCCTGCGCCATGGTGGTGAGACCGGGGCAGGTGTAGCGGCTGAGTGGATGATCGTCATGGGCGGCTACCCGCAGGTCGCAATCGCCCTTGCGGCCGATCTTGAGTCCGCGCGCATAGGCGGCGGCCATCACGCCAAAGGCCAAGCGGTCGTTGTTGCACAGGATGGTCTTTCCCGCCAGGCCGCCATTGTCGAGCATCGTTTCCGTCTGCTCGTAGCCGATCCGTTCGAAATCCCAAGTGTAGTCCTCGGTGTTGCCGATGACGACCGGCTCATGCCCGAGCCGCTTCATCGAGGCGACATAGCTCTCCAGCCGTTCCGGCGAGTTGTGGTTGACATGCGGGATGTCGAAATAGACCGGGGCGCCGCCGGACCGGCAAAGATAATCGACGATGGTCGAGACGCTCTGTGCGTTGTTGTTGCCGACGAACGGCGTCCCGCCTTCGAGATAGGTGTCGAAATAGACGACCGGGATCGCCTTCGTCAGCTTTTCCAGCGTGCGGTGGTCCGAGCGCACGCCGAGCGGTGCGATCAGCGCGCCGGAGACTTTCAGCGACAGGATCGTTCGCGTTGCCTCCACTTCGAGTTCGCGCGAGCCGTGCGAGGAGATCACGATCGGCCAGTAGCCCTCGTCGCGCAGCCTGAGTTCTATGCGGCTGACCATCTCCGAATAGAAGGGATCGGCCACCGTCGGCACCATGATGCCGATGCTGCGGGTACGCTTGCGGTTGAGGTTGCGCGCGAACAAATTGGGCTGGTAGTCGGACGAGCGCTGCGCTTCCTCGATGCGCTTTCGCGTCGCCGGCTTGACGCTGGTCGGATCGTCGAAATATTTCGACAAGGTCGGCCTGGAGACGCCACAGGAGCGGGCGAAATCCTCCATCGTCTTGTGCTTCATCGCCAGCGATTCCCCGCCTTCCGGAAACCTCGTTCCTTGTGCTGTCCGGCACCTACTTACGGTGCGCCGGCGTGCAACCGCAAGGCAAAATTTTACAGAAAACTGTAGCTGTTTTAACGCGTATAACAAAATTATTCCACGCGTAAATTTATTAATTGGCGCAAAAAGTGCAAGCCGTATTGACTCTGGATGTCGGTTGCCGCCAGGCACAATTGTGCGCGACTGAAGTCCGCAGTCGGACTGGAGCGAGACGCCGGGAGGAATTCCGCGATGAAGAAGCTGGTCTCAGCCGGCGAGATCCTCGTCGAGATCATGGCCGAGCGTATCGGCCAGAGCTTTCTCGAACCGGGCCCGCTGCTGGGGCCTTATCCGTCCGGCGCGCCCGCCATCTTCATCGGCCAGGCCGCAGCGCTCGGCCAACCCGCCGGCCTGATCGGCGCGGTCGGCGAGGACGATTTCGGCCAGTTGAACATCGAGCGGCTGCGGACCCTGGGAGCTGACGTGTCGGCGATCGCGGTTCACAAGGGCCACGCGACGGGCACCGCCTTCGTCACCTACCGGGCGGATGGCAGCCGGCACTTTGTCTTCAACATCCGCAACAGCGCCGCCGGCCTGGTCGGGATCGATGCCGCTGCGACAAGCATGCTGGCCGGCGCCGACCATGTCCATATCATGGGCTCGTCACTGTTCTCCGACCGCGCCACCGATGTCGCGTTGTCGGCGATCCAAACGGTGAAGGCCAAGGGCGGGACGGTGTCCTTCGACCCCAACATTCGCCGCGAGATCATGCAGGCCTCCGGCATGCGCGAAGCGCTCGACCAAGTGCTCAAGCAAACCGATGTCTTCCTGCCGAGCGGCAACGAACTGTTCCTGTTTTCGTCGGCCGGCGACGAAAAGGGCGCGGTCGACGACCTCCTGCAGCGCGGCGTTTCCTGCGTCGTCCTCAAGAAGGGCGCCGACGGCGCCGCCTTCCACGACCGTCACGGCACGGTGGCCTTGCCGGGCTTTGCCATCAACGAGGTCGATCCGACCGGCGCCGGTGACTGTTTCGGCGCTGCCTTCGTCTCATTCTGGCTTCGTGGTGCGGCACCCGCCCAGGCGCTCATGATCGCCAATGCGTGTGGCGCGCTAGCCGTTACTCGCAAGGGGCCAATGGAAGGTATCTTTCCGCTGGCCGAGGTTGAGGCTTTCGCAACCACCGCCGGGAGGGGCCGGCCGTGAGGGCCGCGATGCAGAGATTTGCCAGCATCGCGGTGAAGCGCGCCGCGGGTGAGAAAGGCGGCATCGCCTCGATCTGTTCGGCGCATCCGCTGGTGATCGAGGCCGCGCTCCGCCACGGCGCGTCGCGCGGTTCCGATGTGCTGATCGAGGCGACCTGCAACCAGGTCAATCACGAAGGCGGCTACACCGGCATGACGCCCGCCGGCTTCCGCAGCTTCGTCGAGGGCCATGCGCAAAGGGCCGGCTTTCCGCTCGATCGCCTGATCCTCGGCGGCGACCATCTCGGTCCCAATCCGTGGAAGCATCTTCCTTCCGCCGAGGCGATGACGAAGGCGAAGGCGATGATCGACGCCTATGCCGGCGCCGGCTTCACCAAGCTGCATCTCGACACCAGCATGGCTTGCGCCGACGATCCAGCCGCGCTTGCCGACGAGACCATCGCTGCACGCGCCGCGGCGCTTGCGGCCGTCGCCGAGGTGGCGGTCGAACGCATTGGCGGCGAGAAACCGGTCTACATCATCGGCACCGAAGTTCCGGTGCCGGGCGGCGCGCTCGAAGCGCTCGACCATATGCATGTCACCGAACCCGATGACGCCCTGCGCACCGTCGAGATCCACCGACAGGCATTTTCGCGCGCCGGCCTCGATGCTGCCTTTGCGCGTGCGGTCGGCGTCGTCGTCCAGCCGGGCGTCGAATTCGGTAATGCCGAGATCATCGCCTACGCGCCGCGGAAGGCGACGCAGCTGGTCGCCGTGCTCGGGCGCATGCCGCAATTCGTCTTCGAGGCGCATTCGACCGACTACCAGCCAAACGAGGCGCTTGGGGCTCTGGTGCGCGACGGCTTCGCCATCCTCAAGGTTGGACCCTGGCTCACCTTCGCGCTGCGCGAGGCGTTGTACGGGCTGAGCCACATCGCCGACGTGCTTGCGCCAGACCCGTCCCGTGAAAGCCTACCGGCGGCGATGGAGCGCGTCATGCTGGCCTCGCCGGACAATTGGCAGAAATACTATCCGGGTACGCCGGACGAGCAGCGCGTGCAGCGGCACTTCTCCTTCAGCGACCGCATCCGTTACTACTGGCCGACGCCCGACGCACAGCACGCGACACAGACGCTGCTGGATTTTCTGGGCGACAGGGACATTCCCCGCCCTTTGATCAGCCAGTATCTGGGGCAACTCGATGCCGAGGTTGCGGCAGGTCGGATCGAGCCCGTCGCGCATGACCTGCTGATTGGCAGCATCACCCGTGTCCTCGATTCCTATGGGCGTGCGACGTTACAGCAGCGCGGATCGTCCTAGATTCGCCGTTGCAGGGTCGAGCCGCGCCCGGAGGACGCGCGTGATCTAAGATGTGCGCTCAGCCGACACACGCGGAGCCTATGCCGGACCTTCGAAGTTGGGCTGCTGTTGGACTAATATAAGCAGGGCACAGCCAATTCGACGGTGAGAGCATCGCGGAACCATACGGAACGATACGGGAATACTTCTGATTTTGGCCCACGAAAAACCCAATCAAATCGACGTTCCTAGCACATCCTCCGGGCCCACCATTATCGTTATCTTTCAATGATTTAGAGGCATTGTTGCACTTGGTTAGCCAAGTCAAGGCTGGCGAACCGCCGTCCATAGCGTTTGATTTTATTGACTTATGGTGGGCCTGTGGAGGCCGCAGATGTGTTGCCAACCGCCGGTGGAGTGTCAGGATCGTTTATCAAGTGCTTGAACGACGCCGGCACGGTGTTCGGAATAGAAAGCCGCGCATAGTCCCCTACGCAATCGACCTCGAATTACTGTCTGGATGCTACATCGGCCATCGCCGCACCCCACCCTGCGGCGATCTCGTAGCCCATGCGTGAGAAGCCGAATTCGCGATCGAATGTGTTCGGCGCTTTGACACGCCAGTTCTTCATGACCTCGCCCGGGAGGCCGCCAGCAGCGGCGACGACCAAGTCACGCTCGCCGGCACGGAGTTCACGACGGCGATCATTTGGCGTAGCTGGGAACAGGCCGGCTACGTCAGGCAAGACGGTCCGGCTGCAGCTAGGAAGTTAGTCGCGACCCACGGCGGACCGCTCCGTACGCGCGCGCGGCTTACGGCAAGCTGCTAGCCTCAATCTCCGGATGGGATCAGGGTCGCTCAGACCGGGTCTTCAGGATCTGGTACAGCACGTTTCGAATGCGCTGCCAAACGGTTAGCCAGCTGATCACGCCTTCGCCTCCTGTTCATCGCAGATGAATGGGCTGCGGTTCAGATGATCTGTGCCGCCAGCGCCACGCCGACCAACGACGTGCCGACGCCTGCCGTGCGGATGGCTCGCGGCCAGCGCCGAAGTGTCAGGGCGGCTAACGCGCCGGTCGCGTGAAGAGCCGAAGTAGCGACCACGAAGCCGATTGCATAAGCGATGCCGCTGGCCGTCTCGGGAATTTCGAGGCCATGGGCATTGCCGTGGAAGAGGGCGAAGAGAGCAGTCAGCGAGGCGGCCACAGCGAGCGGAAGCGGCTTGGCAAGCGCCATTATCGCGCCGAAGACCACCAGCGACAGCGTTATGCCGGTTTCCAGTGAGGGCAGGCCGATGCCGGCGATACCGAGCAGGGCGCCAGCGAGCATCGCCGAGACAAAGCACGACGGCACGATGATGATCCCCTTGCCGCCGGCGCGAGCGGCAATGATGCCTACAGCCATCATGGCAAGCAGGTGGTCCATACCGGTCAGCGGGTGCTGAAGGCCGTCTACAAACCCGTGGGCATGAAAACCGCCGCTATGGGCGAAGGCCAATGAGGGGATGAGGGTTGTGGCGGCTGCCAGGGCGAGTCTACCGAAGGATGAAAGCGTTCTGTTCATGGTTCTGGACCTGTTTGATAGGGGTGCGATCGGTTCAAGGCCGGTGCTCATTGTCCGGCCCCTGGCATGGTGAATTGTGCGGCGCCGGACCTGTCGGCCAGAAGTCGCGCCTCGCCGAAGTCAAGGGGCGTTTGTGCCTGGCCGTTATGGTAGACGAAGGCCAGGCGGCGCCGGCGCGACGTCAGTTTCGCGGGCAGCGGGTGATAGGTGACGCCGGCGCCACCAATCAGCGGCATGACGGCGCCGACATCGACCATGTCCTGCGTCTCGACGCGCAGAAGATGCAGCCGCACGCCGTCGGCGGTCTCGCCGACGAACGGAATCCCGGCGAGGCGCAGGAAACTGGACGGGTCGGGCGCCCGCGAAAACCCTTCGAGAAACGCGATCTCGACGAGATCGAGATCGGTCGCCCGCGCGTCGGCGGGTTCGGGCGCATGGTCGTGCGGTAGATGCGGTGTCTGCCATTGCAACGGCTTGCCGGGCGGCCCGTTGTGGCCGACGGGGTGGGGATGGTGATGATGACCGTTCGGCCCGTGATGGTGACCGTCGCCATGATCATGGCTGTGGTGGTGATGATCATCGTGCATGGTCAAAAGCTCGTCGGCTTGTCGATGATGGATTTGTGTTTGCCGAGATTGCCGTGCGCGACCATCGAGCCTAGCGCCTCGACGACAACCCGCACGCCAAACAGCGCCGTGATGTCTGACGTGTCGTAGGGCGGCGACACCTCGACCACTTCCAGTCCGCAGATGCCGGGCGCCGACACTAGCCCGAGCAGCTTCAGTGCCTCGCGCGGCAGGAAGCCACCGGGCTCCGGCCAGCCCGTACCCGGCACGAAACCGCAATCGATGCTGTCGACATCGAAGGAGATGTATACGGCGTCGGTGTCCTTCCATGCGAGCTCGAGCGCGATCTCGGCCGCCTTCTCCAGCCCCATCTGTTCGATATCGGAGATCGTCAGCACGTTGGTTCCGCGCTTTCTCGCCTCGGCCACGCCGTAGCGGGGCACCTGCCAGCCGCCGATACCGAGCTGCACCAGATTGGTGGCCGAGACGTTCGGCAGGTTGGTCGCCCAATACCAGGGCGTCGTGTGCATACGTTCGTCGAGATCCTTTTCCTGGATGTCGATGTGGCGGTCGAAATGGATGATGCCGATTCGCTTGGAGGTCACGTCGGCGATACCGCGCACGCACGGAAACCCGATCGAATGGTCGCCGCCGAGCATGATCGGCAGCGCGCCGGACGAGGCGACATGGCTGACGCCCTTGGTGATCTGGTCGAAGCTCTTTTCGAGATTGGCGGGGATGGTGAAGACGTCGCCGGCGTCGCAAAGCGTCATCTGCTCGCGCAGGTCGACACCGAGCTCGTAATTGTAAGGCGTGTAAAGCGCCGAGATGCGGCGCATGCCTTGCGGCCCGAAGCGGGTTCCGGGCCGGTAAGTGGTGCCGCTGTCGAAAGGAATGCCCATGACGGCAGCGTCATATCTGCCGACATCGCGGACGTTCTCGACATAGGGCGCCTTGAGGAAGGTGTTGATGCCGGCGAAGTGCGGCAACTCGCCTCGCGCGAATGTCGGGATCGACTTGTCGATGATCGAATCCGATCCGGGCAGGCCCATGTCGAGTGCCCATTTCTGTTCCTTGCGCCAGCCGTCCTCGGGCAGCTTTCCTTCCGCCTCGATAGACTTCCAGCCCTGCATGTCGCGGATCTCGAAGTTCGGATGGTGGAAGCGTTGGCGTGGCTGGTGGTCGGTGAGCCCGGCGCGACGATGCCGGCGTTCTGGACTATCTCTGTGCATGAAACCTCCTTCACGACGCCGTCGTCGCGATTGCGCTATCCAGTCGGGTCGTCCCGACCATCGCGGCCACTTCGGCCACGTCTCGTGCTGAAGCCCGGTGCTTGCGGTCGAGCTTCAGATCGTAGGTGATCGTCGCGCCATAGGCGGACGGGAACTGGGGGTCGTGGCGCACCTTGTCGAAGACCAGCACGCGGGTGCCGAGCTTGAATGCCTCGCCGATATCGTGGGTGACCATGACCACGGTCATGCCGTGCTCGGTCCAGAGCTCGGTGAGCAGCTCATGCATCTCGATGCGAATACCGGGATCGAGTGCGCCGAAGGGCTCGTCGAGAAGCAGGATCTGCGGCCGGCCGAGCAAGGTCTGCGCGATCGCCAGCCGCTGCTGCATGCCGCCAGAAAGCATGGCCGGATAGAGGTCGCGCGCATGGCCAAGCCCGACCCGTTCCAGCATGGTTTCGGCTTCTTGCCTGACGCTTTTGCGCCTGGCGCCGAAGACGCGGCCGAACGGTCCGCCCGAACGGAAGTCCTCGACCAGCAGCAAGTTCTGCAGCGCGGTGAGATGCGGAAACACGGAATAGCGCTGGAAGACGATGCCGCGCTGCGGCGTCGGCTCCGGCACGATCGGCTGGTCGCCGACGACGACCACGCCGCCACTTTGCTGTTCCAGGCCAAGCAGGATGCGCAGGAACGTCGATTTTCCACAACCGCTGGCGCCAACCAGCGACAGGAATTCACCCGCTTCGGCGAAGACATTGACCCGTTCCAGTACGCGGGCGTCGCCGTAGCTCTTCTCCAGCCCATGGACGAGGATCCGGCTCATCTGGTCCGCACCGGATGCGCCCAGGGCGAGATGATGTGAGAGAGCCGCACGAGTAGCCAGTCGGTCATCACCGCAAGCAGCGTGATCCAGGCGACGTAAGGCAGGATGACGTCCATCGACAGGTAGCGACGAACGAGGAAGATGCGGTAGCCGAGCCCCTCGGTGGAGGCGATGGCTTCTGCCGCGATCAGGAACAGCCAGGCCGGCCCAAGCGCCAGCCGTACGCAAGTGATGAGGCGCGGCATGACCTGTGGCAGCACCAGCCTGAGCACCATGGTCCAGCTGTTGCCGCCGAGCGTCTGTGCCTTGGCGACGAGCTCCGGCGGCAATTCCATCACCCGGTTGGCGATGTCGCGCACCATGACCGGTGCGACGCCGAGAGCGATCAAGGTGATCTTGGCCGTTTCGCCGAGGCCGAGCGCAATGAACAGGATCGGCAGCAGCGCCAGTGGCGGGATGACGCAGACAACTGTGACCAAGGGCAGCAGAAAGGCCCTGACGCGCGGGATGAAACCTATGGCGACGCCGAGGCTGAGCGCCACCAGCGTGGCCATGCCGACTCCGGCGAACAGCCTGATCAGGCTGGCATAGGTGTCGGCCCACAGGATCAGGTCGCCGGAGCGCTTGTCCGGCACTGTCGCTAGGTCTGAAAATGCCGACCACATCTGTGCAGGGGAGGGCAGCAGCTTGTCGCTGGGATTGACCGCCAGCCTTTGCGACGAAGCGAAGAGATAGGCGATTGCCACGGCGGCAAACGGCAGCGTCCCAAGCAGCAACGCTCCGCCGCGCGAGACCGTCGCGTTGATGAGGCGAAGCCGCGCTTTCGGCCTGCTACGTTGCAGGCGCGCGACTTCGGGGCCTGCCGCGGCCTGCATGATGCCGGTTCCTCTGGCTAGCATGTCGCGCTCCCGCGTCAGAGCGTTCCGCCCGCCGCCTCTGCCATAAAGGCCGGATCGAAGCGCAGCTTGACGTTGTTGACATCGCCCAGCGTCGAGCCATCGGGAAAGCTCATGCCGATCACGTCGACGCTCGGCGCGTTGGTACCAAGAATGCCGTGGCTGAACAGGAAGTTGCGCACCAGATCCATGGTCTTCGGCAGTTCGGCGCCGTTGGTGAATGCGACCGCCTTGGCCGGCTCGAAGAACATCGCCGTTGATGCAAGCTGAGCGTCGAAACCGGCAAGATCCGTCCCCGACGCCTTGGCCATCTCTTCCTTGGCCGCCTTGCCTTCGGGCGTGCCCGACGTCATCAGCGCCATGGCTTCATACCATGCACCGACAAGCGCCTTGCCCAAGGCCGGATTGTCCTTCAGCGTCGCGGTGTTGACGACCATCATGTCGATGATCTCGCCGGGAATCTCAGTCGAATCGAATACCTTGTGGGCGCCCGGCATGGCAGCGATTTCCGAGACCAGCGGATTCCAGGTGACGACGGAGGTGACGTCGCTGGTGCCGTAGGCAGCGACCATGTCGGCATCGGAGGTGTTCACCACCGTAATGTCCTTTTCGGCCAACCCTACCGTCTCCAGCGCGCGCGCAAGTAGGTAATGTGAGACGGAAAGCTCGACGAGATTGACCTTCTGGCCGGCAATATTCTTGAGCGCGGTCTTGTTCTTGAGGATGACCGCGTCGTTGCCGTTGGAGAAATCGCCGACGATCAAGGCCGTCGTGTCAACACCGCCGCCGGCCGGGATCGAAAGCGCATCCATGTTGGTCATCGAACAGCCGTCAAAGCCGCCGGCCGTGTACTGGTTGATGCTCTCGACATAGTCGTTGATGCGGGTGATCTCGACATTGATGCCGTATTTGTCGGCCCACTTCTTCATGATGCCGCTGTCGGAAAGATAGCCCCACGGCATCCAGCCGACATAGATCGACCAGCAAATCTTGAAGTCTTTCTTGGGCGCTGCTTGCGCGGCTGAGATGAAGGGGAGGCTGAGTGATGCGGCTAGGATGATTGTGGCCAGTTTGCGAAGCATTACATACCCCTGTTTGCGATCCGGATTGCGTCCGAACGTCTGTTGGGGGGTTCACGGAGCGCGCATCCGGGAGAGGTTCGCGCCAGCAAACCCGTGCAGGGTTCTCCCGGGATTTTGGCCCGCCGTGTTCCGCCAGATGCCTCAATGCATCTCAAGCGGTCGCGTCTCTTGGACCAGCACCGTGATCGACACGGCCGGAACCCTAGACGCTCTGCACGTGAATAACGAAGCAAGGGGCGTGCCAGTCCGGAAAGCCGTCTTGAGGCGGCCTTTCCCCGGATTTGCAGGCAATCGCGTTATGCTGATGCCACAAAAGTCATCGCAACGCCGACGGATTAGGCAAGGAAAATCTAGCGTCAACCAATATGAGCAGGCTTGTGCCCTGGGGACCTCCGCTGATCGCACCCTGCTCTATGGTCGCCCACACATACATGCCCAATAGGGACACGTTCGGGAAGGGCGTGAGCGCGCGGCGGATCCGGATGCCAATTGGCGCCGACCCATGTGACGAGTGCGCCCGATCGTGCAAGGGCAATTCGTGAAATAAGCGCGACTGCAATGATGCTAGGCAAGCCCGATCGCGTGTCGGGAGGCAGTTGTGAAAGTTGCGATCATCGGACCAGGCTCGCTCGGGAAGGCCTTGGCGAAATGTCTTGGCCTCGCCGGGCACGAAATTCGCCTCAGCTTCAGTCGTGACGAAGGCAAGTTGCGCGCAATCGCGGCAACCCTCCGTGTTGGCTTCGGTGCCCCTGACGAAGTAGCGAGATGGGCCGACGTAATTGCCCTGGCGACGCCATGGCCGGCTCTCGAGCTGGCGATGGACGCGCTTGGCGATTTGTCGGGCAAGATCGTCTGGGACAATACCAATGCAATCGCGCCTGACCGTTCCACGATGCTGCTAGGCACTACTACGTCTGTAGGCGAGGAGGTTCAGAGGCGCGCGCGGGGCGCCCTTGTCGTCAAGTGCATTCCGACCTTTGCCGAATTGCTTGACAGGGATGATCCGCGTCTCAACGGCGATCCGGTGACGAGCTATGTCGCCGGCAATGACGCAGATGCCAAGGCGGCGGTTTGCCGGCTTCTCGCCGATCTGCCGACAATGCCGGTCGATGTCGGCGATCTCACGGCCTCGCGCCTGATCGAGCCGATGATGCTGCTATTGGTCCAGCTCGCCTATCGGCGCGGGATGGGGCCGACAATTTCCTTCAATCTCATTCGACAGGACGGAACCGGTTCATGACTGATTATCTACCCGCGCGGCGCAAGGCGATTCCAGTAGGACGTCTGCTGATCGATGGCCAATGGCGCGATGCCGTCAGCGGCGAGACTTCGACGACTTTTGATCCGACCACGGACGCGGCGATCACCGATATTGCGAAGGCGGACGTCACCGACACGAGCGATGCCGTCGCGGCCGCGCAGCGGGCTTTCGAGCAAGGACCCTGGGCGCGGATGCATCATGAGGAGCGCGCTAAAATCCTGTTTCGCATCGCCGATCTAATGGACGAGCGGGCCGAGGATTTCGCAGTGCGCGAGGCGATGGATATGGGTATGCCCTATCGCGATTTCCGCGATATCATCATGCCGCACTGCTCAGGACTGTTCCGCTTTCATGGCGGGCTCGCCATGAGCGCGATGGACGGCGCCTATCGTACCAGCTACGAACCAAATATCAGGATCCTGACGCGGCGCGAGCCGCTCGGCGTGGTCGCTGCGATCACCCCGTTCAATTTTCCCCTCGCGCTGTCCTGTTCGAAAATCGCGCCGGCACTCGCGGCGGGTAACACGGTCGTTCACAAGCCTGCGACCGACACGCCCCTGACGGCCCTCGCCTTGGCGCAAGTCATCCTCGACGCGGGCGTGCCGCCGGGCGTCTACAATCTCGTCACCGGCCCGGGCGGCACCATAGGCGACGCGCTGGTCAACGATGTCCGCGTCGACAAGATCGCCTTTACCGGGTCGACCGCCGTCGGCCAGGGCATCATGCGCAACGGTGCCGGGACGATGAAACACCTGACCATGGAGCTCGGCGGCAAGAGTCCCAATATCGTTTTCGCCGATGCCGATATCGATGCCGCGATACAGGCAGCCTTCTGGGGCATCTTCTGGAACAAGGGCGAAGTCTGCGTCGCCGGATCGCGCCTGCTGGTCGAACGCGCCTGTTATGACGAGGTCGTCGAGAAGCTGAGCGCCATGGCGAAGTCGGCGACGCTCGGCGATCCGCTGGACCCTGCGACGATGATCGGGCCGATCGCATCGCGGGGCGAGTATGACAAGGTCTTGAGCTATGTCGAAGAGGGCAAGCGCACCGCGCGACTGGCCGCGGGCGGCGGCACCCGCCAGGTCAACGGCAAGGGCCTCTTCATCGAGCCGACCATCTTCGCCGATGCGACCAACGACCTAAGGATATCGCGCGAAGAGATTTTCGGCCCTGTCCTGCCGGTGATTCCATTCGACAGCGAGGAGGACGCGATCCGGATCGCCAACGATACGAACTACGGGCTCGCCTCGGGCATCCAGACCAGCGATCTCGGCCGCGCCTTGCGGCTCGCCGACCGGATCAAGGCAGGCTCGGTCTGGCTGAACTGCTGGCACAAGTACCATCCTAATGCGCCGTTCGGAGGTTTCAAGATGAGCGGCTATGGCCGCGAGCAGGGCCACGAGGCGTGGGAAAGCTACACCCAATACAAGACGATTTGGGCGAATCTTGGCGAACCGGTCGAGATGGCCCGATGAGCGTGCGCGATTCCAACCCACTCGACCCGCGGCATCCCAAACGCATCGCGATGGTCCTTTCCAACCCGGCTGTATCGATCACCACCGGCTGGCCTGTCGGGTTTTGGTGGAGCGAGTTGACCCATCCCTGGCTCGCCTTCACCGACCGCGGATACGAAGTCGCGATCTTCTCGCCTGAGGGCGGCAAATGCGAGGCGGATGCGTTGAGCGACCCGCGCGATCCGTCCGGCTATTCGGATACGGATCTGATCTCGCTCGGTTTCCTGTCGACGCCGAAACTGGCGGCGCTGGTGGAGACGACCCGGCCCATCGCAGAGCTGTCGGTCGACGCGTTCGACGCGATCGTCGTCGCTGGCGGCCAAGCGCCGATGTTCACCTTCCAAGGTGCGACTGAGTTGCAGCGGCTGTTCGTCGCCTTTTTCGCGGCCGGCAAGGTCGCGGCTGCCTTGTGTCATGGCGTCGCGCTGCTGCGTTACGCGCGCCTCTCAACCGGCGAGCTGCTGGCCAAAGGGCGCACTGTTACGGGGTTCGCCAATGTCGAGGAGGACTTCGCCGACAATGCCGTCTGGGAGATGGGCGCGCTGCCGCACGGTACGCATCTGATGCCATGGCGGATCGAGGATGAGATGCGTGCGCTCGGCGCGAACTATATTCAGGCCGGGCTGTGGCGCGATTTTGCCGTGCGCGACGGCAATTTGATCACCGGCCAGCAGAACTTCTCCGGAGCGGCGACCGCCCGTCTTGTCATCGAGGCGCTCGGTGGCTGAGGACCAAAGACCGCTCCTGTCGGTGAAGTTCGGGAGACAAACTCGCCGTCAGGGCGGGCGATGCCAAACGACATCGGCCCAATAGGATCCGGGGTCCGTCCAAGAACTCCACCTCAAACAACCACTATCAGCAGCGAGGATGAACCATGGCCGTAGTGACGACACTTGATATTGCCGGCCTGACGGCCGAAGATTATAGCCGCATCCTCGATCGGATCGGCGTGGAGAAACGGCCCGCTGGCGGCATCTACCAGCACATCGCGCATGCCACAGACGATGGTTATCGCATCATCGAGATATGGGACGACAAGGCAGGCCTGGAGCTCTTCTTGCAGGACACATTGTTTCCCGCCGCACAGGAACTGCAAGTTCAGCGTGAAATGACCATTATGACCCAGACACTGCACAACATCTTTGTGCCCCGGATTGGTGAACTGACTGCCCTGGCAAATGATGCGCCTGGTGGACCCGACAAACGGGCAAAAGTGTAGGCATCAAGGATCGAGGATGCGGCGATCGATCATCGAAGTCCTGGAGGAACTTGCGTCCGGACGCCCGGTACAACGATGGTGATCGCGGCAAGTGCAAAGAGGTTGTTCTTTCCTGCCGGCGACTATCGCCATGCGCCGGCCGGAGTCGTTCAGCTGCGTGTGATTCGCAGCGGTTCATCCTATGCAGAGATCGATCTTGGCCGCGGGCTGCGGCGCGTCTTCACCCGCCCCGGCGACCTGCTGCTCAGTCTTCCCGAGCGTGCCACGCGGTTCAAGATCGAGGAGCCGCGAGAGCTGACGATGATCACCGTTGACTCCGCGCTGGCGTCAAGGCTCCTGGTATCCGCAGGCGGGACCCCCGAGGACCTGGTAATCCTGACCGATCGACCGATACGCGATTCGCTGGTGGCCGAGTTGTGTCGACGCCTCGAAGGCGACCCGCCCGCCAACCCGATCGTCCGCGAATGGACGCTGGGCCTGGTTTTCGCGAACCTGCTTCGTCTCGGGCATGCACGCCAGCGGCAGCAGAAGTCTCCAGTCCTAACCTCGCAGCGGTTCGACCGGGTCCTCGCTGCGATTGATGGCGATCTGGAAAAGGGGGTGTCGATCGACCATCTTGCCGGAATCGCGGGAATACCACGACGCGCCTTCACCGCCGCCTTTCGCGAGGCGACGCAATTGCCGGTACATCAATTCATTTTACGCCGCCGCGTTGATCGCGCGGTCGAGCTTTTGGAAAATAGCGATCTGCCGCTGGCCGAGATTGCTCAGCACGCGGGTTTCACTCACCAGGCCCATATGAATCGCGTCGTGACCCGATTGAAAGGGCTGTCGCCAGGCCGGCTGCGGTCTCGCAGGCGCGACGGCTGACTTGTGATCTATTCCAGCATCAGGATTCGAATGGCGGAGATGTGAGTTGCTGAAACGTCCGTTGGCTAAGATGCCCGACAGTTTGCGTGCAGAGCTCGAGGCCGCAAATCTGATGACTGCTTTCGAGCAACGGCCTCCCTATCAGCGCAATGATTACTTGCATTGGATCGAGCGCGCCCGTCACCCGGAAACACGCCGAAAGCGCATAAATCAGATGATTGACGAGCTTACGAAGGGAGGAATCTACATGGGCATGAAAAAAAGAGCTGAGATCGCCGCGAAGCTAGCAGATCCGTCAACGATCATCTTCCAATCCGTGCTTTCCGCATCGATCTTCATCGATTTCCCCACGTCTTTGCGCAGATTATGCAGGGAGCCAATAGTGACAATCGAACCTATCCTTCATTTTCGTTCGCGGCAGGTGGCCATATGATCGTGACATCGCAAACCAATAACGTGCTCGGCAGCACGTCGGGAAGGTGGCGCGTCTGGTCGCTCTCGGACGGTTACGTCGAGATGCCGGCGGACCTTTTGCGGGACCCGCAGGATAATCCGGTGCCGCAAGCTGCGTTGGCAGGGGCGCTTCGCCTGTCTGTCAATTGCTTCGCGCTGGTAGGTCCAGGCGTTGACGGCGTTCTAATCGACAGCGGAGGAGGGGGCTGGGCCCCGACAGTGGGGCGTCTTGAGCAGGCCATGGCGGAAGCCAAGATCGACCCGGCTTCGATCACGGTCTTGGCGCTCACCCACGCCCATCAGGATCATGTGCACGGACTTTTGACCCCCGACGGCCGAGTGCTCTTTCCAAACTTGAAGGCGATCGTAATTCCCGAGGCGGCTGTGCAGAGCTTTTTCGCTTACGCGCACCTTGCGCAGTTCCGGCCCCTGCTGAAGCCTGTCCAGAATGGCGACCAGGTGGGTGAGCGATTGAGGGCGGTCGCCTTGCCCGGTCATGCTGCCGGTCATACCGGCTACACGTTCGACACGGACGAGGATCGTTTCCTATTCTTCGGGGACATCGTTCATGTGCCGGCCTTGCAGTTCGGCAATCCCGCGTTCAGTTGGGGCTATGACGACGATCAGCTGACCGCGCGCGCAACCCGCCTAAAGGTTTTCAGTGACGCGGCCGAGGCGGGGACGTGGATCGCCGGCGCGCACCTTGGCTGGCCGGGTATCGGTCGCGTGGTGCGTAAGGGCGAAGCATACGGCTATGAGCCGGCAGGAGGACGAGTGACCGGATAGGCCGCCCCGTGCTGGTCGGTTTATACCGCTCTCTTCGCCCAAGGCAAGGATCTCGACGAGCAGCGCGCCGCACTCCGGCGTCCTCAACGGCGGCGGTACCATCGTCCGGCCCACCAAAATATCTGATTCTTGATCCACTGGCGGCCGATCTGCCTGAGGCTTACCGGATCGGCGTCTCGCCGCGAAACAGCGGCTGGTGCGCCCGCATCAAGGCGGCAATCCGGTCGGCGACTTTCCGTACCGGCGGGGAGTGACGTTCCTCGTGATGGGTGACGATCCATTGGTCGGTTTCGAGTTCGGGGATAGGCTGAGCAACGCGAACCAGCCGCGGATCGCCGTCACCGACGAAGCACGGAAAGACCGAAAGGCCGGCGCCGGCGGCCACCAGTTCGCGCACCGAGTGGGTGTTGTTGCCGCGTACGGCGATGCGGTCGCCGTGATGGGCTTGCAGCCAGCGCGCCGAGGCAATGTTTGCGCCTTCGCCGGTGACGCCGACGAACAATCCGGCGGCGATGCCGTTGATCAGGTGACGTCCGGAATAAATGGCGTGGGCGACCTTGCCGCTCTGACGGCCGGCCAGCCACTGCTCGGTCGGGCGCTCGCTGCGGATGCCGATGTCGGCGGCACGGCGACCGATGTCGACCCGGTCGGTGGTGGTGACGAGCTCCACCCTTATGCCATCATCGACCGTCCAGATCTCGCCGATATGGGCGGAAACGAAGGCCGAGGTCCATGGCCCGGCCGAGACGCGGACAATGCGGTCGGGCAGGTTTCCCTCGCGCCAGCGGGTCAGCGACTGCATTGCCGCCTCGACGTCTTCGGCGCGCCGCAGCAGTTCCTCGCCGACCGGGGTCAGCCGGTAGCCGGTCTGCTGGCGCACGAACAGAGGTTCGCCGATCTGCTTTTCGAGCGCGGTAACGCGTCGTCCAAGGGTGGCTGCGCTGAGGCGCGTGGTTCCCGTCGCTGCGCTCAAGCCACCCAGCCGCGCAACGTCGAGAAACAACCTCAGATCGTCCCAGCCGATATCCATTTTGCAGAAATGAAAAACTCCTTGCGACCGTGGCTGTAGCGCAAAGCGGGCATCGTGCGCAAGTATGCAGGCATTGGAGGCGTTGGACAATCCTGCCTGGCGGGACAGGGACAAGCGCCTCGCCTGGCCAAGAAGCGAACTGAACCCTTTCGATCGCGCATGCGATTGGCGCAGAGGTTTTGCGCTTCCGACCAACCCAGGCGCGCAGGCATTCTGCGTACCAAAGGAGACGATCATGTTGGATGAATTTCGATACCGTTTCGCCCGCTGGATTGCCTATCGCCAGACGCTTGCGAGCTTGAGGCAGGCCCGGGACAGCACACTGGCGGATGCCGGCATTTCTCGCGAAGAGATCCGCGAACGTGCCCGCCACGCCAGCTTGCGTCATTGAGGAGCCGGGCATGCAGATGATGATGCTTTGGGATGGCCGCTCGGTACCGCGCATCGGCATCGGCACCTGGGCGGCGGGTGGCCCCGCGCGCTGGCGTGACACGGCGACAGTCTATGGCGAGGTCGACGATATCAGGTCGCAAGCCGCGCTGGCGATGGCTTATGAGATCGGCGCGCGGGTGTTCGACACGGCTGCCGCCTACGGCGCCGGCAATGCCGAACTGATCCTCGGGCGGGCGTTGAGGGGCAAGGACGAAGCCGTCATCGTCACCAAGGTCGGCTATTTCGGCGATCCCGAAACGCGTAAGATCGCACCCGAGGATGCCTCTGCCGCGGCAATCCGGACCTCGATCGACAATTCGCGGCAGCGCCTGCAGCGGGATTGTATCGACGTCGTGCTGCTACATATCAACGAGTATCCGATCGAGCGCGCCGGCGAGGTGTTCGATACGCTCGGCCTGTTGCGCCAGGAGGGCAAGATCGGCGGCTTCGGCTGGAGCACCGATCACCGCGAACGGCTTGCCGTCTACGCGCCGCGCGAGGGGTTCGTCGCCGTAGAGAACGACTTCAATGTGTTTACCCCGGCGAACGAGCTGATGGCCGTTGCGGCGCGCGAGAACCTCGTCTCGTTCAGCCGGCTGCCGCTGGCAATGGGGCTGCTCACCGGCAAATACACGCCGGCCATGCGGCTGCCCACCAACGATGTGCGCGGCGGGAATGCCGAATGGATGGTGTTTTTCAGGGATGGCGCCGCCAACCCGGACTATCTGTCAAGGCTCTCGGCAATCCGCGACCTGCTCACCTCGGGCGGACGCACGCTTGCGCAAGGCGCGCTCGGCTGGATACTCGCCAAGTCGGCAATCGCCTTGCCGGTTCCCGGCTTCACGCGGCCCGAGCAGGTCGAGGACAATCTCGGTGCGCTGGAAAAAGGGCCGCTGCCGGAAACGGTGATGGCCGAGATCGACGCAGTGCTGAATATTGCCGAGACTGCGTAGGGTGTGGTGAATCCGGAATTCGCATTGGCGATAATGCGACCAACTTCGATCTCTCTGATGTCTGCCGATATCGCATTTTTCTTAGTCAAGCTTCCGTGGCGCAATTGAACACGGACGGAGCGGCGGACACGCTCGAGTTGAAGGTCCGCCGCTCCGGTTTTCAGATCAAGGAGTGATGCTGCAACGGGAGATGGGTAGCGAGCTGCGCTTGAGCTGCGCCGCCGACCGCGTCGCTGTCGAGAGAGAGCGACCCGGTTGAGCTGTCAAAGATGATGTGGTGGGAACCATCATCCGTGGCCGTAACAGCAGGGGACGTATGCAATGAAAGCCCTCCCGACTTGAGGTCGGCAAGCGCGGAGTGGTCGAGCTGGACTTTGTCCTGAAGCTTGCTGAAGTCGAAGGCATCGTTGCCGTGACCGGATGTCAGGTCGGCGACGGCGCTCTTGTGGACACCGGCGCCGGCATTTTCGTTGCCCTGGAGCAGTTGGGCGAACCCGTGGCCGGTCAGGCTGGTTGCCGTTTTCTCGGATGGGCTGCTGGTCGCGGCAAGCTCCGAGCCGGACGAAAGCGCGGGGCTCAACGCGGCCAGCACCCGGTCAACGCTGCTGCCTCCCTTGTCGCCGGCAGTATCATGGCTGGTGTCGTTGCTGCCGAACAGATCGGTCAGAGCGTGAAAACCGCCGCGGTCGGAGGGGGAAGCGGCGGTCACAGTCGAACTGCCATCGCTTGCGATGGGGTGCGAAGGCGCCGTCGCGGTCGAGCTGCCATCGCTGGTGCTATCGCCGGTGGAAGGGGCGGTCGCAGTCGAGCTGCCATGGCTCGTGGTGGCGCCGGCGGCGGTCGCAGTCGAACTGCCATCGCTGGTGCTATCGCCGGTGGCGGCATGGGAAGGGGCGGTCGCAGTCGAGCTGCCATCGCTCGTGGTGGCGCTGGCGGCGGCGGTCGCAGTCGAACTGCCATCGCTTGCGATGAGGTGCGAAGGCGCCGTCGCGGTCGAGCTGCCATCGCTGGTGCTATCGCCGGTGGCGGCATGGGAAGGCGCGGTCGCAGTCGAGCTGCTATCGCCGGTTGCGGCATGGGAAGGCGCAGTCACAGTCGAGCTGCTATCGCTGGTGGCGGCGTCGGACGCGGGCGCAGCAGCACTGCTGTCGCTGCTGGTGGTGTCTGAGGCCGCAGCGGTAGTGGTGTTGTGTTCCCGGAAAACGGCTTGCAGTTCCGAGGAGCTTTCAAGCGCGGTATCGCCGTTCTGCGTTCCCCACTTGTAGGTATAGTCGAAGGCGGGTGACGGAACCAGCTTGGCCCAATGATCCATCATGGTTTGCATCTGTTCGGTGGTGGGCATGACCTGTCTGCCGCCATCGGAAGTCTCCCAATTGCCGCCGCCAAAGGCCTGGAAGACCGGAACGATGTTGCTGATCGGGATGCCCGACTTCACCGCTGCAGCCACGGCTCGGTCGATCATGTCGTAGTCGACCGTGTCCGTTCCCGTGCGCACCGGATAGGGGTCTATTCCAAAATAGTCGATATGCGTGTTGGCCGGATTGTAGGTGTTGGTAAAATCCGGATTGGTAGGGGATCCCATATTCATCATGGTGACGAAGGTCTTGGCGCCTGGAAAATGCTCATGGATCCAGTCGGATTCCGCCTTCAGGTTCTCGGCGGTTGCATAGGTGCCCCACCTGCCCGTGGGATCGGGCTCGTCAACCAGATAGAATCCGAACACATTCGGATTGCCGAGGAAGGGGGTCATTTTCTCGATGAAGGATGAAGTTACGCCCTCGTGCTCGTTGAGGTACACCAGACCCTTCATGCCGTCCGGCAACGCGTCGACTTGCGAAGCGTACTGAACGTCAGCCAGATTGAAGCCGGCAGTTGCGATTTCGGTGGCGGATCCACCCGACGTATAATGCAGAGTTGCCATCCAATATTCCTTTTTCTGATTTCGATAGCGCCCGGCGTCTACCTACAGACGGCGTATATTAGCGCCAAATCACATACAGACACCCGTCGATAGAATCATTGACCGTTTGTAGGAATGCTGCACGGATTGTGACTTATTTTGACAGCAGCGACTTAGGACAAGATGCTTATTGTCTTCTGATGTCAGAATGATGCCAGAATTGCGACTTTATTTTGAAGGCGCTGTAGTTTTTGAAGTTCCTCGATATTTTTATAATGGCTATACATTTATAGATTTTAATGCGTTAGACGTCAACTTTCGTACGGAAATTCAAAATGACGTTAACCTCTGACTCCGGGCCCCTCCACAGTTTCACTGCCCAACCAATTAGCTGTGGACAATTCGTAGGCATCTGCGCGCTCGTCACCTGGTATCGGTCGGCAGATCTCCGTGATCGAGATCAAATCAATTTAGGAAACCGCCCAAAAGGTGAGAGTAGGGCGGTTCCCAGCTGGAGAGCCTGAGGGCCTTGGCCGCCTGAGCACCGTCATGTGTCCGCCGCTCCGCTAAACACGGGGGCTGCGCGGCGGACACGCCGACGTCAACGCAATGCCACGCCATTTTGCTGAACTTGACGCACACAACTCGAACCCGCTGGGTGACGAAGGTTGAGCATCAGCCAGAAATGGGCATCCCGCTTTGGAAAAATCCGGTGCTTGAACAAAGATAAAGCGGCGGACCGTCTCGAATTGAAGGTCCGCCGTTCCGGGTCGTTCAGATCACAAGGAACGAACCTGCCGTAAGCGACAGACCTGGAGAGAGAGTGGCGAACTGTATTTGAGCTGCGCCGCCGATGCCGTCGCTGTCGAAAGAGAGCGCTCCGGTTGAGCTGTTGTAGATTATATGGTCGGAGCTGTCATGCGCAGCCGTGCCAGCAAAGAAAGCATCGGATGAAAGGCCACCCAGCTTAAGCCCGGCAAAAACGGCGTCGTCGAGCTGGATCTTGTCCTGGAGCTTGTTGAAGTCGGTGACCTTGTCGATATTGCCGGGTCCAAGGGCGCTGTTGAACACGAATGCATCGTTGCCTCCGTTACCGGTCAAGATGTCAGCACCGCCGCCACCACTGATGACATTGGCGCCGGCATTGCCTTGGATGGTTTGGGCAAAGGCGTTGCCGGTCAGGTTGATTGCAGACGTACCGGACGGGCTGGTGGTGGCGAGAAGCTCGATCTGTGAACTGGCCGAAAGCGCATGGCTCACAGCAGCGAACACCCTGTCGGTACCGCCGCCGACCGCCTCATAAACTCTGTCGCCGGCATTGTCCACATAGTAGGTGTCATTGCCGCCATAGCCGACCATCGTATCGGCGCCACCGCCGCCATTAATGACATTGGCGCCGGCGTTACCCCCGATGCTCTGGGCGAACTCATTGCCGGTGAGGTTGATTGCCGATGTGCCCGACGGGTTGGTAGCAAGAAGTTCGATTTCCGATCCGGCCGAAAGCGTATGGCTTACAGTAGCGAACACCCTGTCTGTACCACCGCCCACCGCCTCGAACACCCTGTCGCCGGCATTGTCTACATAGTAGGTGTCATTGCCGCCATAGCCGACCAACGTATCGGCGCCACCGCCGCCATTAATGACATTGGCGCCGGCGTTACCCCCGATGCTCTGGGCGAACTCATTGCCGGTGAGGTTG
>NZ_JAMYLG010000042.1:0-47128 GCF_040317865.1 Mesorhizobium sp. M1365 | reverse complement strand
TTGCTGCGGCCTGGCGATTCGGCCTTATATCGTCAAAAAACCCCCCCCCGCCCCACCGCTCCTCATGCGGTCTCACAAATAAATCCAATAACCCGGCGGGGCGCCCCCGGGGCCGGCCCGCGATTTCCTGCCTATTGCGGAGTCATCGATGTCCAGCCCGGAAAATCCGATCCTGTCGGTCAGTCGCGTGGAGGCCGTCTACAACGGCGCCATCGCCGCCCTGCACGGTGTCGACCTGTCGGTCGGCAAAGGCGAGATCGTCGCACTGCTCGGCTCCAACGGCGCCGGCAAGACGACGCTGCTACGCGCCGTATCCAATCTCCTCCCGGCCGAGCGCGGCACTGTTACCGCTGGTCGGATCACTTTCGACGGCGAGGATGTCTCCAGGGCAAGCCCCTCTCACCTCGTCCGCAAGGGTCTGGTCCAGGTCCTCGAGGGCCGACACTGCTTCCGCTCGCTGACGGTCGAGGAGAACCTTCTGACCGGCGCGCTCGGGCGTTCGTCCTCCCGCACCGGCGTCAAGGCCGACCTCGACCGCGTCTATGCGCTTTTCCCCAGGCTCACCGAGAAGCGGCGAACCCGGTCCGGCCTCACCTCCGGCGGCGAGCAGCAGATGACGGCGATCGGCCGCGGTCTGATGTCGCGGCCGAAACTCTTCGTGCTGGACGAGCCTTCGATGGGGCTGGCGCCGCTGATCGTCGACGAGATTTTCAGCGCTTTGAAGCGGCTCAATCGGGACGAAGATCTTTCGATCCTTGTCGCCGAGCAGAATTCGGCAGTGGCGCTGAAATATGCCGACCACGCCACCGTGCTCGAAAACGGAAAGAGCGTGCTGGAAGGGTCGGCCGCCGACCTGCGCCAGCGCGACGACATTAAGACCTACTATCTCGGCGGCACGCCGCTTCCATCGCAACATTTTCCCAAGGAGACCGCAGCATGACCATCCAATCGAAGCAGCCGTCCGATATCCGCAGCGCCGTCCCCCCGGTCGAGCGTCCGTCGGCCAGAGCGCATGTCATCAAGACCGACGCCGAGGCGATCGCTGTGGCGGAAAAACTGGCCGCAGACTTCGCCAAGGACGCCTCCAGGCGGGATCGCGAGCGCATCTGGCCGAAGGAAGAGCTCGATGCGTTTTCGCAGAGCGGCCTGTGGTCGATCAACGTGCCGAAGGCCTATGGCGGACCGGAACTCTCCTATGTGACGCTGTCGAAGGTGATCACCATCATCTCGGCAGCCGATCCGTCGCTCGGCCAGATTCCGCAGAACCATCTCGGCGTCGTCGCCGCCATCCGCACCGTCTCTGACGAGGCCCAGAAGCAGTTGCTCTTCGCCGAAGTTCTGTCCGGCACGCGGTTCGGCAACGCGTTCTCGGAATTCGGCTCCAAGCGGGCGGCCGACTTCGAGACCAAATTCGTCGACGCTGGCGACCACGTCGTGGTCAATGGCCAGAAATTCTATTCCAGCGGCGCGCTGCTCGCCCATCTGGTGCCGATCGTGGCGCTCGATGACGAGGGCCGGGCCTGGTATGCCATCGCCGATCGCGGCGCGCCCGGACTGACGGTCATCGACGACTGGTCGAGCTTCGGCCAGAAGACGACGCTGTCCGGCACAGTCCTGCTCGACAATGTGAAAGTGCCGAAGACGCATCTCGTCCCCGGCTACAAGGGCTATGACCGGCCGACGGCCGACGGCGCCATCTTCCAGATCATCCAGGCTGCTGTGGATCTCGGCATCGCCAACGCGGCGATCGACGAAACCGTCAGCTTCGTGCGCACCAAGTCGCGCGCGTGGATCGACAGCGGCGTCGATCATGCCTGGCAGGATCCCTACACGATCCAGGCCGTCGGTGACCTTCGCCTGCGGGCCAATGCGGCGCAGGCCGTTCTGGACAAGGCAGGGCTGGCGGTCGACCGCGCCGTGGCCGATCCGAACGATAAGACCGTCGCGGAAGCGCAGATCGCGGTTGCCGAATCCAAGATCCTCACCACCGAGATCGCCATCAACGCCACCAACAAACTGTTCGAACTCGCCGGCACGCGATCCACACTGGCCGAGCACAATCTCGACCGGCACTGGCGCAACGCCCGAACCCACACGCTGCACGATCCGGTGCGCTGGAAATACGCGATCCTCGGCAACTATTACCTGAACGACGTCAATCCGCCGCTACACGCCTGGAGCTGAGCGAGAACGCCGTAAAGTCATAGAGGACTGTTCATGAGCACTGCCATCCCCGACAGGATCAAGGTCCTGTGGTTTCTTCCGACCCATGGCGACAGCCGCTATCTCGGCACCTCCGAGGGGGGCAGGGCGGTCGACCTGCCCTATCTGACCCAGGTCGCCAAGGCCGCCGACGCCATCGGCTATTACGGCGCGCTGCTGCCGACCGGCCGAAGTTGCGAGGACAGCTGGGTCGTGGCGTCGGCGCTGGCGCCGTTGACGCAGCGGCTCCGCTTCCTCGTTGCCGTCCGTCCCGGGCTGCAGTCGCCGACGCTCGCGGCGCGGATGACCTCGACGCTCGACCGCATTTCGGGCGGGCGCCTGCTCATCAACGTCGTCACCGGCGGCGACCCGGTCGAGAACAAGGGCGACGGCATCTTCCTCAGCCATGACGAGCGCTATGAGGTGACGCGGGAATTCCTCGATATCTACAAGGCCGTGCTCAGCGGCGAGACCATTGCCTTCGAAGGCAAGCACTTCCGCATCGAGGACGGAAGGCTGCTGTTCCCGCCTGTGCAGACGCCGCATCCGCCGCTCTATTTCGGTGGTTCGTCGGAGGCGGCGAATGCAGTCGCCGCCGAGCAGATCGACAAATATCTGACCTGGGGCGAACCACCGGTCGATGTCGCCGCAAAGGTCGACCATGTGCGCGGCCTTGCCGAGAAGGCGGGACGCGCGGTGAGCTTTGGCATCCGATTGCATGTCATCGTCCGTGAAACCAATGACGAAGCCTGGGCCGATGCCGATCGGCTGATCAGCCGTCTGGACGACAAGACGATCGCCAAGGCGCAGAAGGTGTTCGCGCGCATGGATTCCGTCGGCCAGTCGCGCATGAGCCGGCTGCATGGCGGCCGTCGCGACAAACTCGAAATCAGTCCGAATCTGTGGGCCGGTGTCGGCCTGGTGCGCGGCGGCGCCGGCACCGCTCTGGTCGGCGATGCGGCGACGGTGGCGGAGCGCATCGACGAATACCGGCGCATCGGCATCGATACCTTCATCCTGTCCGGCTATCCGCATCTGGAGGAAGCCTATCGCTTCGGCGAACTGGTGCTGCCGCTGTTGCCGCTCGATCACGAAATCTCGACGCGGCCGACGGCGGTTAACATGGGCCCCTTCGGCGAAACCGTGGCCGGCGACCATCGCCCGTCGGCGCTGCGCGCGAGCCAGTCTTGAGCGCCAGCGCACCGATCATAGCGATTGTCGGCGGCGGCTTTTCAGGTGCGGCGACTGCGTTTCATCTGGCGCGACTGCTCCCGGCCGGTGCATCCGATATCGTGGTCGTCGAGCCCCGCGAGGGGCTCGGCTATGGTCTGGCTTATTCCACGGCCGATCCGGCACATCGCATCAATGTGCCGGCGTCGAGAATGACGCTGATCTCCGGCCAGGACAGCCACTTTGCCGACTGGCTGGAGCAGACCAGAGCCATTGTAGACGATGCCGAGGCTATTGCCGCCTACGGAGCACTCTACCCGCAGCGTCGCGTTTTCGGGCGCTATGTGGAATCTCATCTCCGGCCCTTCCTTCTCAGCAAAACGATCCGCCATGTCAGGTCCGCGGTCGCATCGGTCGAGCGCACCGGCGAGGGCTACCGTCTGATCCTCGCTGATGGCGGGGCGCTCGCTGCCGACGCCGTGGTGATTGCGACGACGCATCCGCCGCCGGCCTTGCCGATGCCCCTGAAGTCCGTGGCTGGCACAGCCGGGCTGGTGGCCAATCCCTATGATCTCGAGAGGCTGGAAGCGATCGGCCGCGACGACCGTGTCCTGGTCGTGGGCACCGGACTGACGTCGGCGGACGTGATTGCAACGCTCGACCGCAAGGGGCATCGTGGCCACATCGTCGCGCTGTCACGCCACGGCTATCGCTCGCGCGGCCAAGCCGCGATGCTGGCCGATCCAATTGGCGATTTCACGACCCTGCCTTCACGCAGCGCAACGGCACTATTCAGGCGCATCCGGGTAACGATCCTTGATGCCAAGCGCCGGGGCGAAGACTGGCATCCGGTGCTCGATGCTGTCCGACGTCAGGGACAAACCATCTGGCAGGCCTTGCCGCTGGCCGAGCAGCGACGTGTGGCACGCCATCTTCGTGCGCTCTGGGACGTGCATCGCTTCCGCCTCGCGCCGCAAGTTGCGGACGTGCTCGATCGATGCGTCGCCGAGGGCAAGCTTGCCTATCGCGCCGCAACGATTGTCGGCGCCGAACAGGTCGACGGACGCATTTGCGTCAGGCAGCGGCTGCGTGGCCAACGCAGCCTCGTTGTCGAGGCTTTCGACAGTGTGGTCGTGACGACCGGACCGGCGCACGCCGATATCTTGCGGACCAACACGGCGATTGCGGCGCTCGCGCGGATGGGACTGGTCCGGCTCGACCCGATTGGTCTTGGTTTGGAGACCGACAGCCAAGGCCGTGCGGTCGGCACATCCGGGCGCCCGACCGACAGCATTTTCGTCAGCGGGCCATTGGCGCGAGGCAGCGTCGGCGAACTGATGGGAATTCCCGAAGTCACCGCACATGCCGAGCGCATCGCCGCCGAAATTCACCAATGGTTGGGATACCAAACGGCGTTGCGTCGCAAGGCGTCGTGAAGCTGCAAACACGATGAGGCTATCCAGATGACACTGACCGAACGCGTTCCCCTAGTGGAAACCTTAGTGGAAACCCGGGTTCCCCTGAAATTTGCGATGCGACACCTGGCCGGAGCTGTCTCCGTGGTCACCGCAGGTGTTGGCGACGAACGGACGGGCGCAACCGTTACCACCGCCCATTCCCTATCGGTCGAACCAGAGGTGATGGTTGTCAGCATCAATCTGAACTCGTCTACCTGGGCAGCCATCAGCCGGCATCGGCATTTCTGCGTGAATGTGCTGCGTGCCGACCAGATCGCGATTGCCGACCGCTTTGCCGGGCGCGGTGGCCTGAAGGGGTCGGCGCGCTACGAGGGCGCTCGCTGGTCCAGCCTTGCAAGCGGCGCACTGGCACTCGACGAGGCGCTTGCCGCGGTCGACTGCACGGTTGAGGATACTATTATTCGCCACAGCCACGCGCTGATCCTCGGCAGCGTCCGGCATGTGGTGAGCGGAGAGCCCGGCCCGGCGCTGATCTATCATCACGGCGCATACGGATCGTCGTAAACGTATTTCGGTTCCTGGTGCTTGGCGGCGCGGCGAAGGTCCAGGCATTCAAATGAAGGCTTGATCTAGAATGCCTTGGAGAGAAAACAGTAAAGGCGAGGCGGGTCTTTTGGCATCCCGCCAGAACCGCAGGCTAGAAGTGATTCCCAGCCATTTTGTCGCCCGTCACGACGTTACAAAACTCATCGTAAATAATTGATTTTATTAGGGACACTTAGCGTTCAATCCTCTCTCGCAGCATCAGATTGTTTCGCTGGCGCATTTTCCAAGGCCTCCTTGACCTGCTCGATGGTGATTGTGCGCGGTTGGCGAGGTTGCCGAAAAATATGGCGCCCCGCGACCTGCCGAGTGTCACGCGCACAGGCTCGTCAAAAGCTGTGGTCTTGCACACTCACCTCACGGCGCTCGCATGCGCCATGATGCGTGGGGAATGCATTCTGGTCTGCCCTGCTGCAGGCGGCTTAACAAAGCTTGCAGCCGGGAACAATCGTTCAACGACTCGCGTTTCTTGCCAAGGCCCGCTTCTTTTGCAACGGGGCGGCGGGCGTCGAAGGCTCGCAAATGTCGCGCCGGCGTTTCAATCGCACTCGCCTCAGCCCTCACGATTTGGCTATTTGTGAACGCGTGTTTGATCAGGTTTGCGCAGATGAGCACATTGACCCTCTAAGCCTGGATGCCGAAGCCTTAGCGGTGATGATTGTCGCAATCTTCCGAAACGTGACTACCAATGAGCGCGAACTGCTGGAGGAAGTTAGGTCTCTTCGTCGCTCAAAAGGGGCAGAGAAGGCGCACTAGCTTGGCGGGCGTTCCGAGGCGAATTGGCCTAGTCCCGCTTTGGCACAGCCGTTTGGCATCTGAATTGCCCATTGAGAATCGCCAGAGTGTAGCCACCGAGCTTGCGAAGGGGACGGAAATGGGCTTAGCCGAAGACTTATCGGATGTCGCGCTCACATTCGAATGTCCGGATTGCTTGCATCCGGCGGTAAGAAAGGGCTCTGCACTAAGAACAATCGCGCACTTCAGATGCGACGGTTGCAACGCCAAGGTGCGGATGACCTATCCGCAGAAGCTCGCGATCTTCGAAAAGCACAGGCTATTGGCCGCAGGCGACCGCCGCCAGCGAGGTCAGGAACACTACGGTGCCCGCAACATCGATCGGGCCGCCGATGCGGCCGAAGTGGCTTCGCGACCTCTGCCGCGTGCGGCGACGCGTGCTTAAGCCTTCCTCATCCGCGCGACCTTTACGCATGTTGACCATGACAATGCGGTCAATCGGAATAATTCGGGCGAAGGGCTCGTTAGTTCTTTAGGCGGTGCTAAAATACGGCAAAGTGTCCGAATGCCATTTCATGAAGCCCGCCAGACAGGCTGCGGCTCGCTCTGGCCTAACCTCGAAGGGAACCAGGGATGAAAATTTCGACTTCTCTGACAAGACGAAGTGTTGTCGCCGCGCTGGCGCTGACCGCCGCATCGACGTCGGTATTGCCTGCCGACAAGGCGCTCGCGCAGACGAAGAAAACCACATCCGAGAAAAGTCTGTATGAGCGGCTGGGCGGCGTGTTTGCCATCGCAGCGGTGATCGATCACTTCAGCGACGCCGTCGTAAGGAACCCGATCGTAGGCCAAAAGTCCAAGAATCCGCAGCTGCGCAAATGGCACACCAAGAACCTTGAAAGGTTGCCCGGCCTCAAGTTCATGCGCACGCTGTGGGTCTGCGACGTTTCTGGCGGGCCCTTCAAGTTCGTCGCCACCAAGCCCGGCACGACGCCGCTCGGCCTCGAGGAGGCGCATCGCGACCTGCGGATTTCCCCCGCGGAATTCGATGAGGTCGCAGCCGAACTCGGGCGGACCTTGGATCATTTCAAGATTCCGAAGCCTGAGAAAACCGAAGTCCTGGAAGCTTTCGCCGCCCACAAGGACGAGGTCACCGCCGGCTACGTCAAGCGGGGCTGAAGCGCTTATATCGCGCGGGCATTCGTTCTGAGCATGGCGCGCGTCGCCGTGAGGCGCGGCCGCAGCTCAGCGCGCAATTTTCCGATGGTTCCTACTCCGAACCTGCCCGAGCTGTCTCCACTCTGAGCGACCCTACCGGCAACGGCCGCAGGAGTTCAGCCTCGGACCTCGTGAGATGGATCCAGGCCGCCCAGTCCGATGGCCGCAGCACAACCACTTGCCGGTTGTGATATGGCGCCACGTCCGGCCCTGGCTCGCTCGTCAGCATCGTGAACGTCGGCGGCTTGTTGCCGACACCCTCGCGCCACAGCCCGGCAATCGCCATGAACGAATGGCCATTCAGCGTGAACCTGTGCTTGGTTTTTGGATATTTCGTTCCCGTGAATTCGAAGAATGCCGACGCCGGAACGAGACAGCGCTTGCTGTTGCTGAACTGCCGGCCCTCCGAGCGAAAGTTGAATACAGGTCCGCCTTTTGGCCCGGCCGGGGGAAAGCCGAATGTCATCGACGCCAGTTCGATTGCGTCGCCGGCGGCGCGCATTACAGGTGCGGGGTCGTTGATGTGGATGTCATCCGCCTGCGGCAGATCCAGTTCGGTTTGATGGCTGGGGATTTTGAGCGCCAGCGATTCCATCATCCGGCAGTATTCGGCCCAAGCGATGTGCTGCTCGTAGTCATTGCACATGGAATGGCTCCGCACGCTCGATCGAGATCAGTTCAATATAGCGTTTATCGGTGGGCGCCGATTGCTGGCGGATTTGATATAAGCCTATTTGGGCCGGCGTGCGGCAGCGATGGCCTGCAACAGATTGATGCTGTTCACGTCGGGTTCGCTGGATGCGGCAACGGCAAGTGCGGCGGCTTCGGCTATTTTCGCGACGTCGTCGCTGCTGATCGTTCCACGCTTTTCCAGCAGATTTACGAGTTCGACAACGAGAAGAAAGGCGTTCACACCATATCGTTCGGCTCTGAGCTCGAACTCGCCTCGAGCCAATTTCTCCGCGTCTCCTTCAGCCCGTTTGTCCACGTTGGCGTCCTCTCCTATGGCTACACGCTATTAACGCTTAGCACGAATGGTTTAATCCTTCGAACTGGCCACAACCTTCGCCAGTTGCCCGGCATAGTGTCGCCGGTGGCAGGGGCATGGGTTCAGCCAAGGATGAGACCAACCAACAGAACGGTAATAATAAAGGACAACACGACGGCAAGTAGCCCGCATGCTTCCAAAGTGTTGGTTTGCCAAGCTTTCGTCGGGCGCCTCCGGTTTGAATTGCCGTTTCGCGAAACAAACTTCATCGGGCACCAGATCGGACGCGGAGCCGGCTTGAACTTGGCAAAGCGCTCCTCTTCATCGGCCCGGAAGGCATCTCCGCGAAACTCCGGAGCACCGTATGCGCGGCGCCGGCCTGCCTTTCATCGATGCGGGCCATCACCAGTACGACACCTTCTGCGATCTTCGGCTTGCGCGGCTTCTGGGCAGAATTGGCGAAAGTTCCGAGAAGCACGCCGGCAAAGCCGCCCCACGCCGCACCGACCAGGGCCATGCCGGTCATCCCCGCGGGATCAACGTCTTGAACTCCAAAAGCGCTGAAGCCGGCCAACAGACCAGCCGTCGCGCCAAGTGCGGCACCAGCAATCGCACCCCGCCAGAGAGCGCTCATCTCATCGTCGTAATATCCAGCAACGCTGATCGGTTCATCATTGTCGTTGTAAGATCCGACCACGCTGATTTGCCGGCGACGAATCCCGGCAGCCTGAAGCTTGGCCACGGCACGTGCTGCCTGGGCATGGGAATTGAACAGTCTGCTGATTGTTTGCATTACGCCCAGGCCCGACGCCCGTTCGGAGCGTCGGGCCTCTCCTCCCTGGCTTTGAACTCTTCTGCCCGGACGCATCTTCGTCGCGCCAAAGCTCACCACAACGTGAACCAGCCGGCTACGTTCCTCAGCCGGGGCTTCGGTCCAATCCTTGAGTATCTTGCTTGGGACCTAAGTCTGACCTGCTTGAATGCAACGGGCAGTGAGGCCACGCCGAGAGGGAGCCGTTGCCGAATCGAAGAGGTCGAGGAGAGGGCTAAGGCCTATCGCAGACCCAAAAAGCTCAAAATGGCGATTACGATCACGATGGCGCCGACCAGCCAGATAATGTTGTTCACGATTGCACTCCTTGCATCTGGGCTGGGCGCACGCCGGGGCGAAGCCCGCCACGCAAGTGGAACATTAGATGCGGCTAAAGGTTCCTCGCGGGCCTCGCTGTCGAAAGAGCCACCGCACCAGTCGGCACGGCGGGCGACGCAGAGTTTTACCCCGGTGGTGGCGCAGCAGACGGCGTTGCGCCCAAGGCTCAGCTGATGCTTCGGGACCAGTCATCTACCTGGCGCTCTGCCTCTTCCTTGGCGATGCCATATCGCTCCTGGATACGTCCCAAAAGCCGGTCCCGGTTGCCCTCGATGCGATCAAGATCGTCGTCGGTGAGGTCACCCCACTGCTCCTTCGCCTTGCCTTTGAACTGCGTCCATTTTCCCTTGATTTGATCCCAGTTCATGTGTTCCTCCTTGCTTGCGCGCCAGCTCGCGTTGTTGAAAGCCACCTTTCAGGAGAAACCGCTCAGGCGATAGGCTCGGTTGATGCCAACAAAAACTGGGTTGCCAATGCCCTTGCTACAAGCCCGGAAGGCTACGCAACGCATCGAGGAGATCAGGAGGACAGCCCGGGGGCTTTGGAACTCGCCTTAATCCGGCAAAAGGATCTGAAGCTTTACGTCCGCGGGCCGGGCTTCGACTGCGCGGTTGAAGGCGTTGATGGAATCTTCGAAGGGGAAGGTCGCCGAAATGAGTGGCTTTAGGTCGACCCGGCCCGACCCCATCAGCGCGATTGCCCGCTCATATTGGTGGGCATATCGGAATACCGTTTCGATGCGAACTTCCTTGGTCGAGGCGGTGGCGACATCGAATGCGATCGGCGCCACCGGCAGGCCGACCACCACTACCGCGCCACCGGGCCGCGGCAGATCGAGCAGGGTCTCCCATGCCTTGGACGAGCCCGAGCATTCAAACACCACGTCGGCGCCCCAGCCATCGGTCAGGCGCTTTACCTCCGCCGCCAGGTTCCTGTCGCGGACGTTGATCGGGATCACGCCTTGATAGCCGCCGGCGATGTCGAGCTTGGGTTGGGCGAGATCTGCAACAACGGCGCGGGCGCAGCCGCCGGCGAGCGCCGCGATCGCCACCATCGTGCCGATTGGCCCTGCGCCAATCACCACCGCCGTGTCGCCCGGCGCGATCTTTGCTTTGGCAGCCGCCTGCATGCCGACAGCGAAGGGCTCCACCATGGCGCCTTCGGCGAAGCTGACATTGTCGGGCAGTTTGAAAGTGTAGTTGGCGGGGTGGACGACATAGGGCGTCAGCACGCCGTGGATCGGCGGCGTTGCCCAGAACCTGACCGCTGGATCGATGTTGTAGAGGCCGAGCCGGCTCGCCCGCGAATTGGGATCGGGGATACCCGGCTCCATGCAGACGCGGTCGCCGACCTTCAGATGCTCGACGCCTTCCCCCGTTTCGGAGACGGTGCCGGCGGCTTCATGGCCCAAGACCATCGGCGCTTCGACCACGAATGGGCCGATGCGGCCATGCGTATAGTAGTGCACGTCGGAGCCGCAAATGCCCACCGTATGGATCTTGATGCGAACTTCGCCCGGGCCGACGGTCTGTGGCAGATCGATGTCACGCAGCTTGAGTTCGTGCTGGCGTTCGAGGACAAGGGCGCGCACGTTCGACATCGACGTAGTCTCCTCTAAAGTTTATTGTAGGGGCCTTCGTGACCTTACTTGCACTCGGCGCGTTCATCATAGCCGCTCGTTCACGGCTTCAAAATCCAGCTCGGAAAACAGGGGTATTGCCTGATTCCGACTATCCGTACCAACTTCCCGGCCAAAGGACTTTGAAGGCCGGCCATGCCGCTGCCGAATGCCCTCGGCGGAGTTCGCCCCGAGACTCCCCACTCCCCACTCCCCAGCCTCCAAGCCAGCAGGCCGGCATCGGTCAGTCATCAACAGGAGTCCAGCAGGTGCGCGATACCCGACGCTACATGCCATGGAACGCTTGCCCAATCCGCTTCTGGTCGATGCGGCCCACCAGGTGAAATGTCCGCCATCGTTTTTTTTGGCGCCAGAAGTTCCCGGTTCGCTTCCGGCCCATAATGCTGCCCGGGCGGCAATGCGCTTCATTAACGTCATTCTCCATCCGAAGCGCTCAGGCCGGAAGCTGCGGTGCGTAAGACGCCGGGTCATTGCCCGCCGCGGATAAGTTTGCAGCTGGACGATATTGGCCAGCCGGGCGATCCCAGCATTTGGCATTGCTTCGGCGAGTCAATACTGAGCCTGCGCTTACGCGCCATCCTTCTCGACAAGACCAACGGCTGGACCCGATCGAGTGCAGACGGGTTCAGTTGGTGCTGGTTGTGGCGGTGAACCCGCACTGCTTCTGTTCCATATCGATCTGCTTCGTGATGCGGATGGCGTTCTGTGCGTAGGCCTCCGTCACGGAGCCACTATTCACAGTCTTGTCCTTCAGCGGGCTCACGCCTGCGCAGAGGTGGAAAACATGCGGCTCGCTGGACTTCGCGGCTCCGTTTTCGGGCGCGATCCAGTAGACGACATCCTGACCGGCGGGGTGGCTCGCGTCCCGCGTCGCCGCCGCCACGGCGGCGGTGTCCGTTGCAATCGCCTGCGCCTGAGCGGCGACATCGGGCGAACAGGCCTTGGTGGGCTGCCCCGACTTGATCTGGGCTGCGCATGCGTTCATATCCTGGGTGTACTGTTCGACCGACGGGGGTTTGAAACTGATCCCCATGACCGTCGCGAGCACGGCCAGCGCGGCGCCGACGCCGCCGGCAACCTTCTTGGTCCGCGGATCCATGTTCTTGTCAGTGAGGATCAGGAAAACCAGCGGGAGGAAGGCAATCAGTGTGATGATTGCGCCGAGCTGGTTTTGGAAGAAGAACCTACCCGCGTCGGATGCACGAGCCGGATCGTGCCTGTTGGCCGCCTTCCATAGCAAGTTGCCGGCGATTGCGAAAATCGCGATGCCGACCAGAAGGCCGATGACCAGCGGCAGGTGTCCCTGGTCGAACTTGTTCTGGCGAAGCAGCATAATTCCGTAGATCTCGCCGCCAATGGCGACGACCCACGAGAGTGCGGCGAAAAGGCGAAGACGCGTGGCGGAGGACTTCTGGCCCTGCGTCGCTTGCCAATCCTTGGTAACGTCTGGCTTGTTGTCGGTCATTGACCAGATCCCCTGATATCGACACTTCTGCGGGCGGCGTTAGACCAGAAGGCCAACCCGCCCTGCGCAGCGTCATTGAACGAGCGTCACCTGCCTTAGCGACACGGCAAAAATGTGAGCGCCACGGCAGGCCTCATCTCCATTCATGATTCATATTGCGCATGAGTGAATCCGTCCATACCCACGCAGGCAGACGCCTATGCGGCGATGGCTTCGTTCTTGTTAATCTCTGGTTAATCTCTGGCTCGAACTTGACGCTGCCTTGCCTCGCTTCCCGGCGGCGGTCGCCCCATTCCCGACACCAGCCGAAGCGAAGTGACGAACCATTGAACGAGACAGTTCTAACGAGACAAATATTGCGGCAAGATCGACGCGGATAGCGGCCGTGGTGTTGGCTTGCATGCTGACCTCCAGGTGATGTTGGCGACTTCGCTCTGGCAGAGCGCTGGTCGCGATTCAGTCGCCGCATGGACGCCAAGCTTGGCCCCGACCATCTGCATTGATAATAATGCAGATTTGCATTGTCTTATCGCGATAAACAGGAAACGTTTAATATGACAACGTTGACAGTGACGACAAGGGGGCAGGTGACGTTCCGCAAGGACGTGCTGCAACATCTGGGCATCAAGCCGGGCGAGAAGATCGAGCTTGATCTGCTGCCCGACGGTCGGGCGGAATTGAGGGCTGCACGGGCGAAGGGGTCGTTCCGGGACCTCCACGGCTTCCTCAGAGGCAAGACGAACGGCCGGGTGCTCAGCATCGAGGAGATCAACGAGGCGATGGCGGAAGCGGGCGCTGTGGCCGGGTCCGGCGAGGAATGAGGGTTACGGCCGACACGAATGTGCTGCTGCGCGCCTATGTCGCCGATGATGAGGGGCAGGCGGCCATTGCTGTCGACCTGCTGGCCAAAGCGGACATCGTGGCCGTGAGCGTGAAGGCCTTGTGCGAGTTCCCAGGGTTCTGGCCCGGCAGTACCAGACAGAGCGCGAAAATTTGCCGCGGCGATCCGGGCGTTGCTGAACACCGCGAATGGTTGTCGTCAACCGGCCGGCAGTTTCTGCGGGGCAAAAGTCGATCAGTGGGTTGCGAAACCGCCGCTGACCAGGTTTGGCAAGTACTGGACGTCAAGCCGCATTTGCGCAGGGCTCGGCGTCCCGGAAGCATCGCCGATGCCTGCGCAGTGACTGCGTCCTTGTTATAGCCAGCATCGCCAACAATCGCCCAGCCTGGCCCGTATGGCGCTGCGCCAGCGAGCGGCCTCTCGCGCCTTGCTGCGCCAAGACGGTCGGCGAAGGCAGGCCATCCCGGCTCCGATCAAGAGCCCCGCGCGCCAGCCGGGCCACCAAGGTTGCCGCGATCACCCTTGATGTCGTAGAGCCTACGGTCGGCGGTTAAAATTGGTGGAGAAGGATATATGCCAGAGCACCTGAAACTCGTCTCGACTGCCAAGTCGCATGGCGGCGCCCAGCATGTTTACTCGCATCTCTCCACGAACTGCTCGTGCGAAATGACGTTTGCCATTTTCGTGCCTCCGCAGGCACGGGAAAGCCGTTGTCCCGTGGTCTGGTACCTCTCCGGGCTCACCTGCACCCATGCAAATGTGATGGAAAAAGGTGAATACAGACGTATTGCCGCCGAACTTGGCGTGATCGTTGTCTGTCCCGACACCAGCCCGCGTGGTGCCGACATTCCGGATGAAAAGGACAATTGGCAGTTCGGCAGCGGCGCCGGTTTCTACCTTGACGCGACGCAAGAGCCGTATGCCAAGAACTATCGCATGTATTCCTATATCGTCGAGGAGCTGCCAGCCGTGATCGGGCGCGAATTTCCCGCCGATATGGCGCGCCAGTCGATCTTCGGCCATTCGATGGGCGGGCATGGCGCGCTGACGATCGCACTGAACAATCCCGGGCGTTTCAGAAGTTGCTCGGCCTTTGCGCCGATCGTGCAGCCAAGCACAGCCGGCTGGTCGAAGCCGGCTTTCGAAAAATATCTCGGCCTGGATGAGGCCTCGTGGCGGCGCTACGATGCAACTTCGCTCATCGAGGATGGGCACCGTTTCCCGGAATTCCTGGTCGATCAGGGAACGTCAGACGGTTTCCTCCAGGAGGGCCTCAGGCCTTGGCTGCTCGAAGACGCCTGCTCCAAGGCAGGCATTCCGTTGAAATTGCGGATGCAGGACGAATACGATCACTCCTATTTTTTCATTTCGACATTCATGCATGACCATATGACGTGGCATGCCCAACGGCTTTCACGAGGGTAGGCCGTAGGAATTGGTCGGCAGTCAGGCGGGCTCGGTGACGACGCCGATGCGCCGGTAGACGAATGGTTCGTCCTTCGAAGGAACCGTCGCAGCGCGCTGGGCCTCGTCGATCAGCATTGCCATGCGCGCATGGATCGGCGATTTCGCGCAAGCCGGGTCCGTCGCGGCGGCATCGCCGGCGATTGCCATCGCCTGGCAGCGACAGCCGCCCCAGTCGATCTCGCGCCGCTCACAGTTGCGGCAGGGCTCCTGCATCCAGTCCGTGCCTCGAAAGGCATTAAATGCCGGGGAATCGGTCCAGATCGCGGCCAGGCTGCGTGATCCAAAACGCTCGAAGCCGAGCGACGGTATGGTCTGGGCGGCATGGCATGGCAGTACGGTGCCGTCCGGCGTCACCATGAAGGCGTCGCGCGCCCAGCCGCCCATGCACGGCTTGGGATAGACGGCGAAATAATCCGGCGTGACGAAATCTATGTTCATGATGCCGGTGAGCCGTTCGCGCGCCGCCGCGACGATCTCCGCCTGGCGGTCGACGGCCGCACGCTCGGGCATCAGTTGATCGCGATTGGTCAGCGCCCAGCCGGCGTACTGCACGTTGGCGATCTCGAGACGCTCCGCACCCAGCGAAAGGGCCAGATCGATGAATTCCGGTACCTCCTCGATATTGTGGCGATGGATCGGCGCGTTGATGGTAAGCGGCAAGCCGGCCGCGCGAGCGCGGCGTGCCGTCTCCAGCTTCTTTTCGTGGCTGCCCCTGTGATTGCCGATGCGCTCGGTGGTCGCCGGCCGTGCGCCTTGAAAGCTCAGTTGCAGATGGTCGAGCCCGGCTTCGGCAAATGCCTCGATGCGGCCATCCGCAATGCCGACCCCGGCGGTGATCAGGTTGGTGTAGACGCCGCGCGCCGAAAGCCCGGCGATCAATTGCTCGAGATCGCGACGCAGCGTCGGTTCACCGCCGGACAGATGCACCTGGAGAACGCCAAGGTCGGCCGCCTGCGAGAACAAGTCGAGCCAGCTCTGCGTGTCGAGTTCGCGATTGGCCCTCAGCAATTCGAGCGGATTGGAGCAATAGGGGCATTGCAGCGGGCAGCGATGCGTCAGTTCCGCCAGCATGCCGATCGGGGGGAGAGGGGGCTCGCTCATAGCTTCACCAGCAGCTTGTCCGACCATTCCTGCAGGAAGGCGACGACATCGGCCGCCACAGCCTCCCGTTCGGCATCATAATCTGCGGCAAGGCCGGCAATGATGTCACCGACCGTGGACCGTCCGTCGCAGCGGCGCAATATGTCGAGGCTGATGTCGTTTGGCCAGAACACCTTTTCGGGCGAAAGCACGGCGAACGCCTGGCGCACGGGGTCATGCTGTATGCGCACGTGCTTCGGCAGCGATGGAACCGACTGCAGCGACACCATGGCTCTTTCGCGCAGTGCCATCATTGGGCTGCCTCGGGACGGAAGGCGCCGGGCGGGATATTGCCCGGCTCGCCATAGGCGTGTTGAAGCGCGTCGAGCATGGCCCAGAGTATATCGCATTTGAACACCAGTGCATCGATCGCCTGCTGCTGGCGTTCCGCCGCGTCGGCATGTTCGAGCACATAGGCGAGGGCGAAGTCGGCGTCGCGCGAGGCCTGTTCGGGGCGTCGGGTGAAATAGGCCAGCGTGTCCTCGGTGATATAATCGTATTTGGCCAGCATCGCGGGTACCCGCTCGCCGATGATGAGCGGCGAGAACATCTCGGTCAGCGACGACGCGACCGCCTCCAGCAGGGTCCGGCTCGTGCAAAAGGAGAGGTAAGCGCCAACCGCAAAACGTGTCGCCGGCAGGGCCAGCCTCTCGCTCTTCACCGCGTCGGTATCGAGACCGAGCGAGGTCGCCAGGTGCAACCAGCGCGCAATACCGCCGCTCCAGCCGTCCTCGCCGTCATGATCCTCGATGCGTTTGCGCCAGGCGGCGCGAAACGCCGGATCCTCGGCATGCGCGAGGATCATGGCGTCCTTGCGCGGAATGACCGCCTGATAGCAATAGCGGTTCAGCGCCCAGGCCTGCATCTCGGTCCTCGACAGCGCACCGCTGGTCATCCTGTGATGGAAAGGATGGCGGTTGTGATAGCGCTCGGCACCGACCTGCCGCAGCACTGCTTCGAGCTCGCTTGAGGACAGGCCGTTGCTGGCCGCGTCGTGGAAATCACTCAAAGTTCTATCTCCATCCCGTCGCAGGCCACTTCCCAGCCAGCCGCTTCGACGGCTGCATGCTCGGCAGAATTCTCGTCCAGAACAGGATTGGTGTTGTTGATGTGGACGAAGACACGGCGGCCGATCCTCACATCGGCCAAGCCGGCGATCGACCCCGCGTCTCCCGACATTGCCAGATGCCCCATGCGTGCACCGGTCTTTTGGCCGACGCCGGCAGCAAACATCTCGTCGTCGGTGAAGACCGTGCCGTCGAACAGAAGGCATGCGGCATCGGCTAGCCGCGTGCGCAGGGTCGCATCGATGCGGGCGCAGCCGGGGATGTAGAAGACGGAGCCGCGACTGCCGGCACCGGCGATACGGACGCCGATCGTGTCGCCGGCATCGGAGCTGAAATTGGCATCCGGCTGGCCTCTTTCTTCGAGATAGAGGGCTATCTTCCCGGGCACGGGAAAGCTCTCGACAGCCACCCCGGTGTCGTGGCCGTCTGCGTCGCAGATCGACAGTTCTTGCGCCGGCGGCAAGATGCGTCGCGGCACGAGCGCCGGATCGAGGACATTGAAAATCGAATTCTCCTCCAGCGTCGCCAGAACCTGTGTCGTTGCATAGATAGCGAAAGGCTGCCGCTCACGCAGGCTGAGCAGGCCGGCGACATGATCGACATCGGCATTGGTCAGCACTACCGCGCGAATAGGCGTCGAGCGCAGCGGCGCATCGTGCGCGGGCTGCAATTCAGGCGTTGCCGCGATCTGCTGGCGAATGTCGGGCGAGGCGTTGAACAGAACCCAGCCGAGGCCATCCGCCGACGCGGCGACACTCGATTGGGTTCGTGAATGCACACCAGCTACCCCGGTGCGAGCCGCACGGCTCAGACGATAATTGCAGTTCCATTGCGGAAAGCCGCCGCCGGCCGCCGATCCGATGATTCTCAAGCGCATGAAAACGCCCGCCCCGCGGCTTCTCTGACCAGCAGCCAATTTGCAGCCGCAAAAAACGGCCCGCCCGCTTTGCGCGCCTCAAACTCTTTCACGAAAATCCCATACGGCAAGGGGATGCGTGCCCCTGTTGCCAGGGACACGCACCTCTGCGGCCTACTTCTTGGGAGTAATTTCAGCAGGCAGATAGCGCGAAATTTCAAAGCCCGCAGCAACCTGGCACATGGTCGGTTTTGTCCAGCTCTTCTTCATAACATTTCTCCTCTTCTACCAGCCCGAAGGGGCCGATCCGGTGGTTAGCCAACCATTGCAGGGCACCGAAGCAATGGCTCGTCCATCACGTTCTCAAAATGGACAAATGAACACAAGGTTTTGAAAGACCGAAAAACAAAAAAGTATCGAAAGTAGCTGTAGTCTTCTCTTCAATTGTTCATCGCGTAGGTTTTTCCTCCTCCTGACCCATCCCAACTATTGCGTAATCGGATTGTCGTGCTCGTCGATCAGCGGCACATTGTAACCCAGCAGGAGCTTGGTGATCTCCGCCTGGTTTTCCCTGATCACCCGGTTTAGCGTCCGTTTCCATTCCTGGTCGGACGGACGTACACCCATGGTAATGCGGTAGGACATGCGCGAGCCGGTTTTTTCCTTCAACAGCGGAACAATGGTGACATCGGCTCCGAGTTCCCTGGCATAGTAGCCCGCCATCGGCCCCCACAGGACCGCCGCGTCGATCTTGCCGGCGAGCATGTCCTTAATCATGACCTCCCCCATGGAAGGCGTGACGCGCGTATCCACCGCCAGCGGGTAGATCTTGGCGGTCCGCAGAAGCTTGTTGGCGGCCATGTTGGCGGTTGGCGGCGTGCTTTCGACGACGCCGATTCTCTTGCCGGAAAGTTTCGGGTCTTCGATCGTCTCGATGCCTTCCATGCCGTTGCCTTTGGGGTATACGAGCACATAGGCGGAGCGGTAGTAGGCGTTGGTGTTCTGCACCAGTTCATCGCCTTGGGCGTAGCCCATGATGATGTCGCATCGATTGGCCCCCAGCGTATTGCGCACAAAGCCGGTGACAGTGGGAAACCACGTGTAAGCGACTGATTTTCGCCCCGTCTTCTTGGCAACCAGTTCAGCCAGCTTGTTTTCGAAGCCTTGGCCGTTCTTGTCGGTAAAGGGCATGTTCGAGGGATCTGCGCAGACGCGCAGAATGTCGGGATCGACCAGTTCGCCCGCAGCGCCAAGCCCGGCATTTTGCGCCAGAACATTCGACGGCAGCAAGGCGAGCGCGCCGAGGATCGGCAGAACGACACGCAGCTTCGATGCAGTGCAGCCGGTCATATCATCCACCCATGCAGGATGCTTCGGCATCCTTGGCTGCCTGAGCCTTGTTTTCGTGCTTCGGCGGCCTGCCGCGGGGTGCCGCGCCATCGGCGCGCGCGCGCAGATAGACGTAGAGATCGTCCAGGTAACAATAGACGTTCTTGTTGTCGCCAAAGGCGGGCATGACGTTTTCCTTGCCGCCGCCGACATTCTTGCGGCCCTCGGCGACGATCGACAGGAACGTGGCGTAATCCATGGTCTTCAGGCTATTAGCCAGGGCAGGCGCATAGCTCGAACCTGTGGCGTCCTGTCCGTGACAGACATGGCAATCTGAGTGATACCGGCGGTACCCGCTGAAGGTGTACCAATCGACGGTTCCGTTTTCGATCTTGTAGGTCGGATTTCCGTCCGCATCTAAATATTTGCCTCCTTCTTGCTTCACCGCCTTGGCTTTCTCCATGCTGTCTTCGGCCCGTGCCAGACTTGAGCTGGCCAGAGGCAGCAGGACCAGGGCGAGAGCGGAAACTGCAATGCGAACGATCATTCAGGCTCTTCCTTCGTTTGCCAGAAACCCTGGCTGCCGTCGTGCAGCGGCATTGATCGGAGTTGGGTGCGCGGCGCAATCGAGAGCCCGGTTCCCGGCTTCGGGGTGACCCGGGCTCTCGTTTTCGAACCTAGCCGTAAGGCTCTTCCCGGTTATCAGTCCGGGAGGCCGAAGACGGTGAGCTGGCCGCCCAGCGTCGTATAGTCGGCAAGTGCCGCATAACCGCCGACGGCACCCAGACCGGCGGTTCCAACGACCGCGGCCTGATCGCCCTGCGCACGGCCCTGATCAACGGCGCCATGCCAGGCGGCGGCGTTGTCGGGCGAAAGCAGCCCACCTGCCAGACCGATACCGGCCCATCCACCGACGCCGGACAGAACGGCGACGTACTGCTTGCCGTCATGCTCGTAGGTCGTGATGTTGCCGATGATGCCGGACGGGGTCTTGAACTTGTAGAGTTCCTTGCCGTCCTTATCGACCGCCTTGATGTAGCCTTCGAGGGTACCGTAGAAGACGACGTCGCCATCTGTCGCCAATGCGCCCGACCACACCGAGAACTGCTCGGGCTTCGACCAGACGATCTCACCCTTGGCTGCATCCCAGGCAATGAAGTTGCCCATGTTACCGTCACCGCCGGGCGCCGCATACATCGACACGGTGGCGCCCACATAGGGCTGACCGGCGGTGTAGCTCACTTTGTAAGGCTCATAGTCCATGCAGACATGGTTGGTCGGCACGTAGAACAACCCGGTCTTCGGCGAGTAGGCGGCCGGCTGCTGGTCCTTGGTTCCAAGCGCGGCCGGGCAGATACCGGTCGAGTTGTTGTCTTCGCCGTTCTGCTGGGTCGAATACTTGGCCACGACCTGCGGGCGGCCATACTGGTCGCTCTTGGGATCCATGTTGACTTCCGTCGCCCAGTTCACTGCCGGATCGTATTTTTTGGCGACGAGAAGTTCGCCGCTGGCTCGATCCATTGTGTAGGCAAAGCCGTTGCGGTCGAAATGCACCAGCACGTCGTGCTTGGCGCCGTTGACCTCCATGCCATCGACGAGAATCATCTCGTTGATGCCGTCATAGTCCCACTCATCATGCGGGGTCATTTGGTAGAGCCATTTGGCAACACCGGTATCCGCATCGCGAGCCATGATTGTCATGGACCAGCGATTGTCACCGGGGCGCTGGACCGGGTTCCACGTCGAGGGATTGCCGGTGCCGTAATAGACCAGGTTCAGCTTGGGATCATAGGAATACCATCCCCATGTCGTGCCGCCGCCTGTCTTCCACTGTTCGCCTTCCCAGGTGTTCGTGCCGGAATCCTTTCCGACAGGCTTGCCGAGATGGGTGGTCTTCTCGGGATCGAGAAGGGTGTCTGCGTCAGGACCTTCCGAATAGGCTTTCCAGGCGAGCTTGCCGTCTTTCAGATTGTAGGCGGCCAGCCAGCCGCGAACACCGAATTCAGCACCGGAGACGCCCACGAGCACCTTGTCCTTGATGACTACGGGTGCCGACGTGCCGGATTCGCCCTTTCCGCCGTCGGTCTGGTCTCCGTTCTTGACAGACCAGACGACCTTGCCGGTCTTGGCATCGAGCGCGACGACGGTGGTGTCGGCCTGGTTGAGAATGATCTTGCCGTCGCCATAGGCAACACCGCGATTGACCGTATCGCAGCACATGATCGGAATGACGTTCGTGTCCTGCTTGGGCTCGTATTTCCACAGGATCTTGCCGTCATTCTTGAGGTCCAGAGCATAGACGTTGTTTGGGAAAGGCGTGTGGACATACATCACGTCGCCGATGACCAGCGGCCCGCCTTCGTGACCGCGCAGCACGCCGGTGGAAAAGCTCCATTTGACCTGCAGGTTCTTCACATTGTCGGCAGTGATCTGGTTGAGTTTGGAATAGCGGGTGTTGGCGTAGTCACCCGTCTGCATCGCCCAGTTCTTCGCATCCGATGCGAGCTTTGCAAGGTCTTCATTGGCCGAAGCCGTATAGGCAGCGCCGAGCGATAAAAACGCCGCGGTCGTCAGAATGTAAGTAGTTTTCGCAAGTACACGCATCCAAAATCCTCCCGGGTTCGCAGTGAAGAATCGACCGTCAAGCCCCACAAGGGCTTGCCCAAGCAATTCATGTTGGGAAGTTATTTTCCGGCAGCTGTCACGACCTACCCCGAAGCAGAGGGCACCGTTACCGCCCGCCCCCCTTGGTCTTCGAAAGACTGCCGCCGCTCCCTGATGACGGTGGCGCTCTTGAAGCCGGAAACAGGAAAAAGCTATGTCATCGTAAAAGGCCAGGCAAGCAAAAACCTACAATGGGTCGCTGCGCTGCAATATCGATATGGTGCGATGCAATAATTAGAAACAATTAAAATAAGCGCCGCGTGAAAAACTAATAAGAGGATGACCGCCAGCCGCGAGATATATAGCAAACATATTGTTCGCGTATTCTCGAGGTGATACACATTTGACTTTATTTCGATATATTCTGCGGGGCACTTACGAGTAAGTATGCGGGCGTCTCGCTCGTTGCCGATAGTGAGCGAAGCATGAAATGAACGCATGAAGGAGGGTGCGCAGCGGGTCATGAAGCGGGCTCTTGTCGGTCCATAGGGCATTCCTCCTTTGGTCCTATACGCAGGCCATGGGAGCTTGACTGGCTTTGCGGCACGTCGCCAATTGGAGCGATGACCCCGTCTGGATGCATGGTGTCCAGGCCAACTGGAGGTTCCTCATGATAAGGTCTGTTGGATCTCTCACCTTGCCGGCGGCCTTTGCGGCGACGCTGGCTTTTGCGAACTTGGCCAACGCCGCGGGAGACTACCCGACGGCAACGATTGCCGACTACGTGCTCGGCTGCATGCAAACAAATGGCCAGACACGTCAGGCGCTTGAAAGCTGTTCCTGCTCGATCGATGTCATCGCCTCGATCCTTCCTTACGATCACTATGAGAGGGCGGAGACCTTCAAAAGCATGTCGCTGACGACAGGGGAGGCGGCAGGGTTGTTTCGCGAAAGCGCGCCAGCGAAGGCGGCGCGCACGGAACTGAAACGCGCGCAGGCCGAAGCCGACGTACGTTGCTTTTAGTCAGGCGGAACAGGCACGCGTGGCCGTGCGCCTCACAGTCCCGCCGTTTCTATGGCCATTGGCTGCGAAATACCTTGCAATCCGCATTCGAGCCGTAAGGCGATCAGGCCACACCCGGAAATTTTTGCTGGAACGACTGCAAAAGGTCGCTGATCACCTGTGGATTGCGATGCTGCCGCGGCACTCTTACGTCGAACATGCCGAGCACGTGGGCTGGGCGCTGCGCAAGCACGATGATGCGGTCCGACAGCATCAGCGCCTCGCGCAGATTGTGCGTGACCATCAAGGCGGTCGTAGGCCGCGCCGACCAGACGGTCAAAAGCAATTGCCGAAGCCGCTCGGCGGTCTGTTCGTCGAGGGAGGCAAAGGGTTCGTCCAGGAAAAGCACCGCCGGTTCGGTGGCGAAAGCCCTGGCAAGCGCTGCCCTGCGCGCAAGGCCGAGCGAAAGCTCCGCCGGATAGAGCGAGCGCACGCCGGCGAGGCCGAGAGTGTCAAACAGCTCGTCGAGACTCTTCGCTCTTAGGCTTTTCGGCAGCGCCAGCCTGACATTCTGCTCCACCGTCCGCCACGGCAGCAAAGTCGGCTCCTGGAACACGGCGGCGATGCGGTTCGAGCCGCCTTGCGGCAGTTGGAAAGAGCCGGAAAAGTCTTTGTCCAGTCCAAGCAGGATGCGCAACGTCGTGGTCTTGCCGCAGCCCGACGGCCCAAGCAGACAAGCGAATTCGCCCTGCCGGACCTCGAAGGACAGACCCTGAAGCGCCGTGATCGACACGCCTTGCGCGGACCTGAAGGTCTTTTCGGCGATGTCGACCCTAAGCGGGACGGCGGCGCCAACGGGTTGCATGTCGTTCAATGGGCTGCACCAGGAGAAGTTCGATGACAAGCATCACCGCCACGAAAGCCAGCGTGTACGCAAGAATGGCGGCGACGTCGAAGAGCTGGAAATAGAGATAGATCTGGAAACCGACGCCATTGGAGCGGCCGAGCAGTTCGACCACCAGGACGATCTTCCATATGAGGGCGATGCCGGACCGCGAGGCCGCGGCAAAATAGGGCTGCAGTTGCGGCAGCAGGACATGGCGGACGCGCTCGAGTGGGGCGAAGCGGTAGACGGCGGCCATTTCGGCATAACGCGGATCAAACGCCCTGGCGCCTTCGCGCATCGTCACCACGACATTCGGGATCTTGTTCACGGCAACTGCGCCAATCGCCGCCGCCTCGTTGAGGCCGAACCAGATATAGGCGAGCACGATGACCACCAGCGCGGGAATGTTGAGAAACAGGACCACCCATGGACTGAAGAACCGGTCCGCACCGCGGTGGCTGCCGAGGATGACGCCGATGACCGAGCCGATAATCATTGCGACGACGTACGCCGCAGCAACCCGTCCGAGCGTCGCGCCAAGGTGATAAAAAAGGTCGCCGCTCGCCGCTTCCCTGAGCAGCACCTGCCAGACCTGCCCTGGTGAGGGGAAAGCTCGGCTTTGCCACAGATTGGCCGCGAGGCTCCACAGCAGGCAAAGTCCCAGCAGGGAAACCGCTACCGTCAGCACCGGTGTCAGCGCCGTCGCAAAGCCGGATGGACGCGACTTGTCTTCCGTTGCGGTCATTTCGCGAGTTCCGGCCAGAACGTGCCGGGCGCCATCTCGGGCGCCCTGCCAACCAGCTTCTCGCCGCCTATCGCGGCCAGCACGTGATAGAGTTTGCCCGCATCGGCCGCTTCTTCGGCGACCGGCCGTCTGGGGATGCCCTGGCGATAGCGGTCGCGCAGCTTTTCCAGCTCCTTGCCTTCTGCGCGAATGAGCGGCGCCAGGCGCAGCCATTCATCATCGGATTTGGCCAGCAAGTCCTTGGCCTGCTTGGATGCCTTCAAAAACCCCCGGGCGGCATCCGGATCGTCGCTCGCCCATTGGTCGTGGAAGACGTAGCCGAGTGCCGACACGGGGCCCGAGGCACCAAGCGCTTTCGTCGCGTCATCCGCACCGATCAACCGGCGAAAGCCATTGGCCTCGAGCCGGGCGCAGAAATGCCAAAAATTGAGCACGGCATCGAGTTCGCCCTGCATCGCCTTTTCAGAAATCAGCGGCGGCGCGCCAAAGACGACGTCACAGGCTGTCGGCAGGTCGAGGCCGTGCTCGCGTCTGGCCAGCGCCTGGACCAGTAGCCAGCTCTTGTCGAGCGGGCCGCCGGCGACACCGATTTTCTTTCCCTTGAGGTCGGCGAGCGTCCGGATAGGCGATTCCTCCTTCACCATGATTGCCCCCACGGCGGTCGAATAAGGGGCCAATGTAAGGTCGCCGCCCTCGGAGCGCTGGCGCGAGACCCACAGCCAGTCGGTCACGATCATGTCGATCGCGCCGGCCAGCAGCGCGACGTTGGTCGCATCCTCCCCGGCGAAGTAGACAATTTCCAGATCGATCCTGTTGGTCTCGTCGAGCTTGTGGCGTTTCAGCGTATCGAGTTCCCAGCTCACGGTGCCGAACTTCAGGACACCAATTCGGACCTTAGCGGCCGCAAAGACAGCAACCGGCCTTGAGGCGAGGATGGCCCCCAGAGCCGCCAAGCGCAGCGTCGTACGCCGCGAAATCATCATGGCGTCTCCTCTTTCAGGGCCATCGACGAACCAGGAATGTCGATCAAATCGCTCGTTCCTTGCTCGGAACGGCACATTTCCAGCGCACGACCTTGAGACTCGGATGTTCCTGAGACCATTTTGCGATCTCGGCGGGCGCCAGGAACATGCATTGGAACAGAGAGCCGCGGCTCTCGAAATAGAGATGTTCATCTCGGCAATTGCCCGGATTGGCGCTAAGGCACACCGTTAATATGAGATCGACCATGTCCATTTGGCACTTATCGTCGCCTGCGCGGCGAACTCTCCAGAGTTCGTGCTTTGGAGTTGCGCGGATTCCTGAAGGTGCCCAAACAGCAAACCGGTTGGAGTGAGGCTACGCGTTCGGCCAACAGGCGTCAATGATGTGGACCGCGTGTCGCTACACACTTCCCTTCGCGCAGTCGGGAAACGAAACAGGACCTTTGTACGATTGACTTCCTTCATCGGCAGTCTAGCTTTTCGAGGCGTGCAGGTGCTGCCAGTCCGGGGAGGAAGGACGAATGGTTCGCTCTCCCGCTTTAAAACGAATGCCGGCGATCAAGGCATCGACACGCGTAAAGTGTCCCGGGCACTCACACGATCAATGAGGAAATGCCATGCGCGCAGTCGCTTTTTTCGCCGCCGTGTCCGTCGCCACCTTTGTCACTGCCCAGTCTCAGGCACAGGATGCCGCGGCGGGTGAGAAGGTCTTCGCCAAATGCAAGGTCTGCCACGTCGCAGACAAGGACCAGAACAAGGTCGGCCCGTCCTTGAACGGCGTTATCGGCCGAACGGCCGGGACGCATCCGGGGTTCAGCTATTCCAAGGCCATGACCGAGGCCGGCAAGTCCGGTGTCAAATGGGATGAGGCCACGCTGACGACCTACCTTCGCGATCCCAGGGCGATGGTCAAAGGAACCAAGATGGCGTTTGTCGGCCTCAAGAAGGACGAGGACATCGCCAACGTCATTGCTTATCTGAAACAATTCTCAAAATAACGCGGTACTGCCGGCCGTCGGACTGCGCTCGGCCGGCGTTGGCTGGGCTGCGCTTGGGGTCATGCAGCGTCTTGCAGCCTCTGCATCGCGGACGGCAGATCGAACAGGCTGTCGCAAACGAGGTCGGCGCCAAGCTCTTCAACGGGAATTTGGCTGTATCCGCCACGCAGCAGAATGACGGCCATGCCGGCGGCGCGGGCGGCGGCCACGTCGGCGCTGCTGTCTCCGACCATCAGCGTGTCACGAGGTTCGACCTGAAGCAGGTCGAGCGCCAGCAACAGCGCGTCTGGCGCCGGTTTCAAGTATGTCACCGCGTCTCCGCCGACGATCGCGCCGAGATATTCCGTCAGCCGAAAATGCAGCAGTATTTCCCGCGCCGCCAGCTGCGGCTTGTTGGTCACCACGGCCATGGCTATTCCGCTCAAATGCAAGTGCGTGAGAACCTCCCTGACGCCAGGCATCAGCCCCGTGCGGCCGGTCAGATGCCTGCGATAGATCGGCGCCATGACGCGGTTGGCCTCATCGAGCGCGCTGCCGAGGAGCGGCGTGCCGGAAGCCGCGAAGGCTCGTTCGACCAGTTTCCTGATGCCGCCGCCGATCATGGCCTTGACCTGATCCAGCCGCAGCGGCGGCAGATCGTGGCCGGCCAGCAATTCGTTGACGGCGGCCGCTATATCAGGCGCCGAATCGACCAGTGTGCCGTCGAGGTCGAACAGGATCGCCTTGGGCGAGCGAAACGGCCTGACTGCGCCGACGTTCATGCAGCATCCTTCCACTTGATCGAACAGCCGATCGAAGCGATCTGGTCAAGCGGTCCGTCGCCGGTTCGGGCAACCTGCTTCATCGCCTCGAACAGGTCGCGCCTCAGCCTGGGCGATTCGGCGTCGCGTCGCGACGCGTCCAGCCGGCCGCGGTATTGCAGCGTCAACTCGCTGTTGAGCCCGAAGAAATCCGGGGTGCAAACGGCTCCGTAGGCACGCGCCACCGTCTGGTGCTCGTCATGGAGATAGGGGAAAGTGAGGCCGTTCGTCCTGGCAAAGAGCTTCATGTTGTCGAAGGAATCATCTGGATAGGCGTCGCTATCATTGGAGTTGATCGCGACAAAGCCGATGCCTTCGGCCTTGAGGCCATTGGCGTCGCGCACCATGCGTGAAATCACCGCCTTCACATAGGGGCAGTGGTTGCAGATGAAGGCCACCACCAGCCCGTTCGGGCCGGCGTGGCTTAAGATCGAATGCGATGTGCCGTCGACGCCTGGCAAAACGGCGTCGATGGCTCGCCAGCCGAAATCGCAGACAGGTGGGATTGCCGCCAAGTTTTCCTCCGATGAAATGTTTGCCCTCCGATGAAAGGGTTTACGCCGCTTTCCGGATCGCCCCGTCGGCCGCCTGCCTGATGGCGCCGATATTGGCGCGATAAGCCGCCTCGGTGCCGCCCTTAAAGATGGCCGAGCCGGCGACCAGCACATTGGCGCCGGCCGCGGTGACCAGCGGAGCGGTTTCGGGCGTGACGCCGCCGTCGATCTCTATGTCGATCGGACGATGGCCGACCAGCGCCTTGACCCGCCTGACCTTGTCGACGACCGCCGCGATGAAGGCCTGGCCGCCGAAGCCCGGATTGACCGTCATCAGAAGCACCAGATCGAGCCGGTCAAGTACATATTCGATGACGCTTTCCGGCGTTGACGGGTTCAGCGACACGCCGGCCTTCTTGCCGAGATTCCTGATTGCCTGCAGCGAACGGTCGAGATGCGGTCCGGCCTCGGCATGCACCGTAATGATGTCGCAGCCGGCATCGGCGAAGGCGCCGAGATAGGCGTCGGCCGGCGCGATCATCAGGTGGCAGTCGAAGACCTTGTCCGTTCGATTACGGATCGCCTTGACCACCGGCGGACCGAAGGTGATGTTGGGCACGAAATGGCCATCCATCACATCGAGATGGATCCAATCGGCACCCGCCCGGACGACCGCTTCGACCTCGTCGCCGAGCCGCGAGAAGTCCGCGGAAAGCACCGAGGGCGCGATGATTGTCTTGCTATCCATGGTCGTCGGCTCCCATTCTGTCGTCCGTTTCCGGTCGCTGCACACCAATCGCCGTCATCTTGTCAGCGCGCCTTCGTCTCCGGTTCGCCTTCGAGCTTACCTTCCGCGAACACGCGGCTGCCGCGAATATCGGATTCCTCGATGGTGATAAGATCGATTTTCGTCAACGCCCGGTCGCGCGATGCGAAAAGCCGGCCGGCCTGGCGAAGCCGCGCCCGGTCGAGGCTATTGCGAACGGAGCGGGCGTTGGAGAAATGCGGCAGCCGCATGCGGATCGGGAGATACTCTTCGAGCGCCTTGGCCGCCGCTTCGCTGAGACGGTAATTCTGTTCCGCCAGCATGATCTCGGCGATTGATTTGAGTTCGCTGACGCCGTAGTCCGGAAAATCGAGGTGATTGGCGATGCGCGAGCGCATGCCGGGATTGCTGTCGAAGAAGCGGTCCATCTTGTCCTTGTAGCCGGCAAGAATCACAACCAGATCGTCACGGTTGTTTTCCATGCATTGCAGCAGGATTTCGATCGATTCCTGGCCGTAGTCGCGTTCGTTCTCGGGCTTGTAGAGATAGTAGGCCTCGTCGATGAAAAGCACCCCGCCCATGGCGCGCTTGATCACTTCGCGGGTTTTGGGCGCGGTGTGGCCCACATACTGGCCGACGAGATCGTCGCGCGTCACCGCGACCATGTGGCCTTCGCGGACATAGCCGAGACGATGCAGGATTTCGGCCATTCTGAGCGCCACGGTGGTCTTTCCGGTACCGGGATTCCCCGTAAAGTTCATGTGCAGCGTCGGCGCGCCCGAGGTCAGCCCGAACTTGCGGCGAAGCCGGTCGACCAGAAGCAGCGCCGCGATCTCGCGGATGCGGGTCTTGACGGGCTTCAGGCCGACGAGTTCGCGGTCGAGCCTGTCCATCACCTCCTCGATGTTGGACGCCTCGAACTCGGCCTGTAGATCAACCGATTCGCCCTGCGCGGCAGCGCTCTTAGCTATCGCGTCCAGCATGGTTCGCCTAGCTCCGTTCGCCTTCGGGCCTGTCGGTCGCATAAGGCACGATCGAATAGCCCTGACTGCGGCCGTCACGCTCTTGGCGCAGCAGCCGGAACCCGGGTTCATTGGGTGGCCGGTTGACGATGAATGACATGCGCGGTGCTTCCCAGCCCTTGGTCGAATCGAAGGCGGTGACCCGGACATACATGTTGGGCATAGCTCTCCGGCAATTGTTGACTTCAAGCAGGATGCCCGCCGGGTCCCTCAGGTCGAACATCGGGTTGCCGTACATTTCCCAATAGGTGTTTCGCGGATGTGGATCGTCCGTGTACTCGACGCTGACCGCCCAGTGGTTTTTCAGTGCGTATTTGATCTGCGCCGAAATCTGCTCATCGGTTAGCTCGGGCAGGAACGAAAACTGTCCCTGCGTGACCTTGTTTCCGGGATTGGTCATCATGGCGACGGTTCCTTTCGTCTAGAAGCTCGGCGTTGCGGTCGGCACGAAGTCGGCCGTGTCGGTCGATTCGTAGTTGAAGGTGACGTCCTTCCACGTCTCCAGGGCCGCCTTGAGCGGCGTGCACCATCTGGCCGCCTGTTCGAGGATTTTGGTTCCTTCGCGCAGATAGTCGCGGCCCTCGTTGCGGGCGAGGATCATCGCCTCCAACGCGACGCGATTGGCCGTCGCGCCGGCCTGGATGCCGTCCGGATGGCCGATCGTGCCGCCGCCGAACTGCAGGATGACGTCCTCGCCGAGATAATGGATCAACTGGTGCATCTGGCCGGCATGGATGCCGCCGGAGGCGACGGGCATCACCTTGTTGAGCGAGGCCCAGTCCTGATCGAAGAACAGCCCGGTTTCGAGGTTCTGCGGCGTGCGCTCCTCGCGCAGCGTGTCATAAAACCCCTTGATCATAAGCGGGTCGCCTTCCAGCTTGCCGACCACCGTGCCGGCATGGATGTGATCGACGCCGGCCATCCGCATCCATTTGCAGATGACGCGAAAATTCATGCCGTGGTTCTTCTGGCGCGAATAGGTCGAGTTGCCGGCCCGGTGGAGGTGCAGGATCATGTCGTTGCGGCGTGCCCACTTGGCCATCGACTGGATCGCCGTGTAGCCAATGACGAGGTCGATCATGACGATGCAGGAGCCAAGCTGTTTTGCAAATTCGGCGCGCTCGTACATGTCCTCCATCGTGCCGGCGGTGACGTTGAGATAATGGCCCTTGACTTCGCCGGTGGCGGCCGACGCCTTGTTCACAGCCTCCATGCAGTAGAGGAAGCGGTCGCGCCAATGCATAAAGGGCTGTGAGTTGATGTTCTCGTCGTCCTTGACGAAGTCGAGGCCACCCTTCAGCGCCTCGTAGACGACGCGGCCGTAGTTGCGGCCGGACAGGCCAAGCTTCGGCTTCGTCGTCGCGCCGAGCAGCGGCCGGCCGAACTTGTCGAGCCGCTCGCGTTCCACCACGATGCCGGTCGCCGGGCCCTGGAAGGTCTTGAGGTAAGCCACCGGGATGCGCATGTCCTCGAGCCGCAAGGCCTTGACGGCCTTGAAGCCGAACACGTTCCCGATGATCGATGCAGTCAGGTTGGCGATGGAGCCGGGCTCGAACAGGTCGAGGTCGTAGGCGATGTAGGCGAAGTACTGTTGCTCGATCCTGGTGCCTGGACCTGTGTTCGGCACCGGCTCGGATTTGAATGCCTTGGCGCGGTAGAGCTCGCAGGCGGTCAGCCTGTCGGTCCACACCACGGTCCATGTCGCGGTAGAGGATTCGCCGGCGATGGCGGCGGCCGCCTCCTCGTGGTCGACGCCGGGCTGCGGCGTGATCCGAAACATGGCGATCAGGTCGGTCTCCTTGGGCCGGTAGTCCGGCTCCCAGTAGCCCATCTTCTTGTAGGGGATGACGCCCGACCTGTAGCGTTCCTTGCCTTCCTTGAGCGTGCCTGCTGAGGGCGTGTCGATCTTGTTCATGGCAGGTCTCCTGTTTGCCGCTCAGGCGGCTTTCGCGGTTGCGATTTGGGGGTCGAGCTTTCCTGCGGCGTAACGTTTCGCCATCTCATCCATGGCGATCACCCTGATCTTCGACGCGTGGCCTGCGGTGCCGAAGCGTTCGAAGCGATCGCGGCAAAGGTCGCGCAGGGCGTCCATGGCGGGTTTCAGGAATTTACGCGGATCGAATTCGCGCGGGTCCTCCGTCGCAACGCGGCGGAACTGCCCGGCCATGGCCATTCGGCAATCGGTGTCGATGTTGACCTTGCGCACGCCGTAGCGGATGCCGCGCTCGATTTCCTCGACCGGGACGCCAAAGGTCTGGGGCATCTCGCCGCCATAGTTGTTGATGATATCCTGCAGTTCCTGCGGCACGGAGGAAGACCCGTGCATGACCAGATGCGTGTTGGGTAGCTTTTCGTGAATCGCCTCGATCACCTGCATGGCCAGGATGCCGCCGTCGGGCTTGCGGCTGAATTTATAGGCGCCGTGGGAGGTACCGCAGGCGATCGCCAGTGCGTCGACCCGGGTGGCGGTGACGAAGTCGACCGCCTGATCGGGATCGGTCAAAAGCTGGTCATGGGAAAGCGCACCTTCGGCGCCGTGCCCGTCCTCGGCCTCGCCCTGGCCGGTCTCCAGCGAGCCGAGCACGCCGAGCTCGCCTTCGACCGAAGCGCCGACCCAATGCGCCATGCGTGCGACACGTTCGGTGATGGCGACGTTGTAATCGTAGCTCGCCGGTGCCTTGGCATCCGCCATCAGCGATCCGTCCATCATCACCGAGGTGAAGCCGTGGCGGATCGCCGACAGGCAGGTGGCTTCGTTGTTGCCGTGATCCTGATGGATGCAGAGCGGAATGGCCGGATGGATTTCGGTCAACGCCTCCATCATTTTGGCCAGCATGATGTCATTGGCATAGGAACGGGCGCCGCGTGAGGCCTGGATGATAACCGGCGCATCGCAGGCCCTGGCGGCCTCCATGATGGCGAGGCCCTGTTCCATGTTGTTGATGTTGAATGCCGGCACCCCGTAGCCGTGCTCGGCGGCATGGTCGAGAAGCTGGCGAAGGGTGATGCGGGCCATTGTCGGTTTCTCCTAGATGATGAGCTTCAGCGCCGCTGCCGCGACGGCTTCGGGCGTGATGTCGAAATGCCGGTAGAGATCCGGGGCAGGGGCGCTGGCGCCGAAACCGGCCATGCCGACGAAAGTGCCGGTGTCGCCGATCCAGCGGTCCCAGCCGAGCCGTGCTGCGGCTTCGATGGCAATGCGGGGCGCCGAGCCGAGGACGGCCTTGCGGGTGCCGGCGTCCTGCTCCTCGAAAAGCTCCCAGCACGGCATCGAGACAACCGCGGCGGCGACGCCGTGCTCGGTCTCCAGCCGTTCGGCGGCGGCAACCGCGATCTCGACCTCCGAGCCGGTGGCGATCAGCGTCACCGCGCGCTGCCCGACTGGCTCGCGCAGGATGTAGGCGCCCCGGCTCGACCGGTTCTCGTCGCTGTGTGTCTCGTCGCAAGGTGCTTGGCGCAGCATCGGCAGGTTCTGGCGCGAGAGCACCAGCACGCTCGGCCGCTTCTCGCTTCTCAGCGCCAGTTCCCAGCACTCCGCCGTTTCGATGATGTCGGCCGGGCGGAAGACGTTGAGGTTTGGCGTCGCCCGCAGCATCGCCAGGTGCTCGACCGGCTGGTGGGTCGGGCCGTCCTCGCCGAGACCGATGGAATCATGCGTCATCACATAGATGACGCGCTGGCCCATGAGCGCCGAGAGCCGCATCGCGCCGCGCGCATAGTCGGCGAAGCACAGGAACGTGCCGCCATAAGGCACGAAGCCGCCATGCAGTGCGATGCCGTTCATGGCTGCGGCCATGCCGTGCTCGCGGATTCCATAGTGGATGTAGCGGCCTGCGTAGTCGCCCGGCGCGATGCGGCTCATACCCTTGGTGATCGTCAGGTTCGAATGCGTCAGATCAGCGGACCCGCCGACCGTCAGTTCGGTTGCGCCATTGATCGCAGCGAGTGCCATTTCCGAGGCTTTTCGCGTTGCAACCTTGGTCGCCTTCCCGACATGCTCCTTGCGGAAAGCGCCAAGTGCTTCGAAGACCGCGTCGGGCAGGGCGCCGGCGAGCGCGCTCTCGAAGGCCTGCCGCCGTGGCGAGGCGGCAAGCCGCTGCTCCCAGGCGCGGCGTGCCGCTTGACCGCGGCCGGCAACCTCGCGCCAGGCGAAAAGGATATCGTCCGGCACCTCGAACGGCGCGAAGGCCCAGCCGATGTTTTCGCGCGTCGCGGCGATCTCCGCATCGCCCAGCGGCGCGCCATGCGTCTTTTCCGAACCACCCAGATTTGGCGCGCCCTTGCCGATCACCGTGCGGCAGGCGATCAGAGACGGCTGGTCCGATTGCTGAGCCGCTTCGATTGCCGCCGCAACGGTTTCGGTGTCGTGGCCGTTCACCGACTGGACATGCCATCCAGCGGCTTTGAACCGCGCCGGCTGGTCCATCGATGTCGACAGGGAAGTGGGCCCGTCGATCGAGATCGCATTGTCGTCCCAAAAGACGATCAGCCGGGAGAGCTTCAGGTGACCGGCAAGATCGATCGCCTCGTGGCTGATGCCTTCCTGCAGGCAGCCGTCGCCGGCGATTGCGTAGGTGAAATGGTCGACGAGATCGGCGCCGTGGCGGACCGCCAGCATGCGCTCCGCCAGCGCCATGCCGACAGCGGTCGAAATGCCTTGTCCAAGCGGGCCGGTCGTCGTCTCGATGCCAAGCGCATGGCCATATTCCGGATGTCCGGCGGTGCGGCTGCCCAGCTGGCGAAACCGCTGCAATTCTTCGATCGGCATGTCTTCGTAGCCGAGCAGGTAATGCAGCGCATACTGCAGCATCGAGCCGTGCCCGGCCGACAGCACGAAGCGGTCACGATCGGGCCAGTTGGGGGCCGACGGATCGATGTTGATGAAGCGGCTGAACAGCACCGTCGCGACATCGGCCATGCCCATCGGCATGCCCGGATGACCGGAATTGGCCTTTTGGACGCTGTCCATCGCCAGTGCGCGAATGGCGTTGGCCATGTCGCGCTCCGAGACGGCGGCGACGGGCTTCAGTGCTGCTGCCTGGCTGTTCATGGCGTCCTCCTCACGACACACGGTTCTTGCGTTCGATCAATTGCAGGATGAGCGGCGTCAGGATCAGCTGCATGGCAAGGTCGAGCTTGTTGCCGGGCACCACTATGGAATTCGGCCGCGACATGAACGAGTCGTGGATCATCGAAAGCAGGTAGGGGAAATCGATGCCGCGGGGATTGGCGAAGCGGATAACCAGCATCGATTCGTCGGGCGTCGGAATCCAGCGCGCGATGAATGGATTGGACGTGTCGACGATCGGCACGCGCTGGAAGTTGATGGCGGTCTGCGAAAACTGCGGGACGATGTAGCGGACATAGTCCGGCATACGGCGCAGGATCACGTCCATCACCGCCTCGGTGGAATAGCCGCGCGTTGCGCGGTCGCGATGGATCTTCTGGATCCATTCGAGATTTATGACCGGCACCACGCCGATCTTGAGATCCGCGTGCCTGGCCAGGTTGATCTTGTCGGTGACGACGCAGCCATGCAGGCCCTCGTAGAAGAGCAGGTCGCTCGGCGGAAATTCGCGCCATTCGGTGAAATGTCCCGGCGGCGTGCCGTACTGCTTCTCCTCATCCTCATCATGGATGTATGTGCGGGTCTTTCCGGTTCCCCGGCGGCCATATTCCTCGAATACCTCTTCGAGGATTGCCAGTTCATTGGCCTCGGCGTGGAAGTGGGTGAAGTTCGGATTGCCCGCCTTTTCCTCCTCGGCCACCTTCGCCTTCATCGTGGCGCGGTCGTAGCGATGGAAAGCATCGCCTTCGATGAAGGCGGCCCCGATGTTCTCGCGCCGGAAGATCAATTCGAAGATGCGCTTGACAGAGGTGGTGCCTGCGCCCGACGACCCGGTGATGGTAATGATGGGGTGCTTTGCCGACATGGTCTTCAGGCCCTGAAAAGGCCGCGGCGGCTGAACAGCGGCGCGCGCTCGCCGATGGCACTCGGCTCGGTGTGGTAGCGGGTGATGCGCGCGACTTCCCGCGCCGATCCGAAAACCATGGGCACGCGCTGGTGCAGGCTCTCGGGTTCGATTTCGAGGATGCGGGTCATCGTATCGGTGGCGGCACCGCCCGCCTGTTCGACGAGATAGGCGATCGGGTTTGCCTCATAGACGAGGCGAAGTCGCCCCTGCCTGTAGCCCTTGCGCTTGTCGCCTGGATACAGGAATACGCCGCCTCGCATCAATATGCGGTAGCAGTCCGCAACCACAGAGGCGATCCAGCGCATGTTGAAGTCCTTCTCGCGTGGGCCTTCGGTGCCTTCAAGGCAGTCATCGATGTAGAGCCGCACCGCCTCGTCCCAGTGCCGGTAGTTGGCGGCGTTGATGGCGAACTCCTGGGTTCGCTGTGGGATGATCCGGCTCTCGTAGGCCTGGACGAAGGTGCCGAGCCTGGTCGAGAGAACGAAGACATGGGTGCCGCTGCCGAGCGACAGAACCAGCGCCAGCTGCGGCCCGTAGATGAAGAAACCGGCGCCCAGCTGGTTCACCCCTGCCTGCAAAAACGAGGCGGCCGGATTCCCATCCGGCGCGCCAGTTGCAGGGAGAAGCGAGAAGACCGTTCCGATCGACACGTTGGTGTCGATGTTGGAAGAGCCATCGAGCGGGTCGATGGCGATGGCAAGAGGCTCTTGCCTGTCGAGCAGCACCGGCTGCTCCAGTTCCTCGGAAGCGTAGAGCGCGACCGGAGCGTGGCGCATGGCGTCGAGGAAGATATCATCGGCGAAGACATCGAGATCCTTCTGGATGTCGCCGTCAGCATTGGCGCCGCGGGTTCCCGCAAAGGCGGTGCCGAGCACCCCTTGATTGATGGTGTTGCGGATCGTGGTGGCCGCCTGCGTCAGCTGACGGATGGTCGCCACGACGGCGGAGCGCAGTTCGTCCGGCTCGCCAAGATAGGAGTTCAGAAAAGCGTCGAGCGTTGCCGCTGGCATCGTAACCTCCCCATCCAGCCGCCTCTCCTCGGGTCGGCCGGATTGGGAAAGGAGAACAAACGACGCTGGATAAGTAAAATTCAATAACTTTACTCAGGCAGTAAAAAAATTTTAGTATGCCATATGAGAAACCTCACGCTCAAGCAGTTCAAGACCGTTCTGGCAATCATCAGCCACGGAAAAATCGTCAGCGCGGCCAAGGTGTTAGGGCTGTCTCCTCCAGCGGTGACGATCCAGTTGCGGCAAGTGGAGGAGGAGTTCCAACTGGCCTTGTTCGACCGGACGTCGGACGGCATGCGTCCCACTGCCGCAGGTCTGGCCTTCGTCGAGACGGCACAGGCCATCGAGGAGCGGCTTCGTCTGCTCGAAGACAAGATGGATGCGATCAAGGGCGTGCGCGCCGGCAGCTTGCGGCTCGGCGTCGTTTCCACGGCCAAATATTTCGCGCCGCGGCTGATGGCCGCCTTCATGAAGGAACATCCCGATATCGACATGCGCCTTGCCATCGGCAACCGCGCCGAGACGATCGACAATCTGAAGAACCACGACATCGATATCGCGCTGATGGGACGCCCGGCCAAGGAAGTCCCGGTGCGTGCCTCGGTCTTCGGCGATCACCCGCTGGTCATCATTGCACCGCCCGATCACCCGCTGGCGTCGGCACGCGACATTTCCAAGGAGCGGATCGCCGAGGAGCATTTCCTCATTCGCGAGCCCGGCTCCGGAACGCGCATCTCACTGGAAATATTCCTGAGCGACGTGCCCGGCCGCATCGACGATCTCGGCGTCGAGATGGACTCGAACGAGACCATCAAGCAGGCGGTGATGGCCGGGCTCGGCATCGCCTTCATCTCTGCCCACACCATCGCTGCCGAAACCGAAGCCGGCCGGCTGGTTATCCTCGACGTTGTCGGCATGCCGATCCGCCGGCAATGGTTTTCGGTGATGCGCAGCGATCACGCGATCTCGCCGGCGATGGCGACCTTCCACGATTTTCTGATGCGCAAGGGCGCGATGTACCTGCCACTGTTCGGCAAGCTCTATCCGCACGAGGAGCCGAACACCAAACGTCGCGCAACTTAGGGCGCGCGGTCCAGGCAAACGTTTCAGACAAACGATGGTGCATATCAGCGGCTGATCGGCTGTGATCTCCAGACCGACGTCCACGAGCCGAGGATAGGGAGGCATCGCTGGTGGCACGCATTTGCGGAGCGAGGCGACCGCCCTCCAGCGCTGGGGCCACGGGGTAGCGGCCCCGCGTTCACGGAACGGTGGGCTTTGATTGAGCGTCTGCTAGCGTACAATTGGTTCGGCGACAGCTTCTTCGAGGCCAGCTGCCGCTTGGGCGGCAAGACCGCGGGCCGCTGCTTGTGAATCGTAAAATTCCTCAAGTGCATAGACTCTGCCCCACCGCAGGGTGAACACGTGGAGACCACGGTTGACGTACGACGCGTCGCCATTGAGCAGCGTTGCGGTGCCGTCCCACTGGGCAAACACGGTGGTATGCCACGGCCAGCCCTTCACCCAGATGTGGTTGACCGTGAGATGGAGATTGGGCAGGACGCGGCCGAGGCGCTCAAACCAGCGGCGCATGGCTTCTTTGTCGTGGCGCTCACCACCAAGCGCGTGAACGCCCGAAACGCGGTGATGGACATGCAGCGCGAGTGCCTTCACCGCCTCATCCCAGCGATGGTTGTTGACGTGGTCGAAGCTCTCTCGGATCGATTTCTCGACAAAATAACTGTATAGCATTTGACCTCTCCCCAAACTTATTCGATGGCGTGATCGAGGCACCGTGTGGCGAGCCGAGCGGATGCGAGAGCCCATGGCCAGCAGCACGCCGGCTGCAGTCCGAACTCTGGCTCAGCGTATTGTCGCGTCGGCTCGCAGACGCATGTCAGTCTCGGTCGACACCGTCACCTCATCCCCGGACCTTGAGAACGCGTAGAGCGAGCCTCGGTGGCCCGGCATGGAAAAGGCCACGGAGTCATCGTCGGCGAGACCCATGACGACGCGCAGCGGATCACCCCCGGTCTTCGGCGCGAAGGTGGCGGTGACCTCCAGGAGGCCGTCGTCGACCGGGACGTAGTAGACAACCATGTCAAGGTGTCCCTTGTGCAGGCTGCCGCCCTCGATCGGGCGTCCGATGGTGGCTTCCTCGGCAAAAGCCGGGGTCGCAAGAAACAGCGCGGCCAGGAGCGATGCGCTCAGGGTTTTGCGGATCATTTCGCATCTCCTTTTTAGATTGCGTTCGAACTCTATATAGGCTATAGATTACGAACGCAATCTAAAAAAGAGGTCAACAATGCGCGTAAGTCGTACCCAGGCAGCGGAAAACCGAGAAACCGTCATCAACGTGGCAAGCCGCCTTTTTCGGGAGCGCGGCTTTGACGGTATCGGCCTTAAGGATCTGATGAAGGGTGCCGGACTGACCCAAGGCGCGTTTTACAAGCAGTTCGCATCCAAGGACGACCTGGCGGCGCAGGCGTCCAGGCGGGCGATGGAGAGCGCCATCCGTCGATGGTCGGCCGCGACTGCGGCAAACCCTGATGATCCGTTTGGCGCGGTGATCGCGTTCTACCTCAGTATGGACCATCGCGGAGAAAAGATGGACGGCTGCCCGATCGTGGCGCTCGGCTCGGATGCCGCCAGACAGGGCAAGGACGTGAAAGCGCCGTTCGAAGCCGGGATCAAGGAGCATCTCGAGATCCTCGGCCGTTTCATTGCTGAGACCGGTGGCGGGGAGTTCGATGGCAGGGCCATGGCCATTCTCTCGACAATGGTCGGTGCGGTGCTCCTTTCGCGCGTCGTCAACGACCCCGACCTCGCGCAGGCATTTCTGGATGCGGCGACAGAACAGGTTCGCGAAGCAGCCGGCGCTTGAACGGCGTGTGCAGCGCTGGCGGCGCACCCAAATTGATAGGAAAATAGATGCGACGGATTGTTGTCACAGGCATGGGAGCGGTCACGCCCCTTGCTGCCGATGTCGAAGCGTCCTGGTCGCGTCTCCTGGCCGGCCGCTCAGGCATCCGGAGGCTTGCGGATGATGTGGTATGCGACCTGCCGGCGAAGGTCGGCGGGGTGGTGCCCTCCACAGAAGAAGATCCGGACGCTGGTTTCGATCCGGAAGCCATCCTTCCGCCGAAGGATCAGCGCAAGGTAGACCGGTTCATTCTCTTTGCGCTGGCCGCGGCACGAGAAGCGCTCGCCCAAGCAAGATGGGCCCCCGTCTCGGAAGCGGATCGCTTGCGCACGGCCACGATCATCGCCTCGGGCGTCGGCGGGTTCCCGGCCATAACCGAGGCGGTGCGCACGGTCGACCGCCGCGGCGTCCGCCGTCTATCACCTTTTACGGTGCCGTCCTTCCTGGTGAACCTCGCGGCAGGCCACGTCTCGATCCGCTATGGCTTCAAAGGTCCGCTCGGTGCACCCGTGACGGCGTGCGCGGCCGGCATTCAGGCGATCGGCGATGCGGCTCGCCTAATCCGCGCCGACGAGGCCGATATTGCCGTGTGCGGCGGGACTGAAGCATGCATGAATCTTGTCAGCCTCGGTGGGTTTGCCGCGGCACGCTCTCTTTCGACGTCCTTTAATCACCGTCCTGATAAGGCCTCCCGACCGTTCGACAAGTCGCGGGACGGCTTCGTCATGGGCGAAGGAGCCGGCATGCTGGTCATCGAGGAATTGAGCCACGCGCTGGCGCGCGGCGCAAGACCGCTGGCCGAGCTTGTCGGCTACGGCACGACGGCGGATGCTCATCACGTCACCTCCGGTCCCGAGGACGGCGACGGTGCGCGCCGGGCCATGGAGATCGCAATCGCCCAAGCAGGGATTTCGCCCCGCGAGGTTCGTCATCTCAATGCCCATGCGACCTCCACGCCGGTGGGCGACCTGGGTGAGATCGAAGCGATCAAGAGCGTGTTCGGGCGCGATTTCGCGATAGCTGTCAGTGCAACGAAATCGGCGACCGGACACCTGCTCGGAGCCGCCGGCGGGCTCGGAGCAATCTTCGCAATCCTGGCGCTCAGGGATCAGATGGCACCGCCGACCCTCAATCTGAGCGCTCCCGATCCGGCCGGCGACGGGATCGACTTCGTCGCAAACCGGGCCCGGCCGATGGCGATGGGCTATGCAATCGCCAATGGCTTCGGCTTCGGAGGCGTTAATGCCAGCGCGCTGTTCCGGCGCTGGACGGATGATCTGGCCGGCGCGAGTACCGGAGGCGCTCATGATTGACGCCTTTCGCTCCGACCTGTCGTGCTTCTCCCACGCCAATCCAAAACGAAGAAAAAAGTGACCTCCATGAACAAAACCAATCTAGGCGTCGCCCTGGTGACCGGGGCATCCAGCGGTATCGGGCACACAACGGCCAAAGCCTTGCAGAACGCGGGCTTTCGCGTGTTCGGAACCAGCCGTCGCGCGGTCGTCGACCGATCCGATGGCATTACCATGCTGGCCTGTGACGTGACCGATGACACGTCGGTGGCGAAACTTGTCCAGGACGTGCTGGCCGAGACCGGGCGCATCGACCTGCTTGTCAATAATGCCGGCATTGGCCTGCTTGGTGGCGCGGAGGAGTCCTCGATGGCCCAGGCCAAGTCGTTGTTTGACGTGAACGTCTTTGGCGTTATGCGAGTAACCAAAGCGGTGTTGCCGACAATGCGCCGCCAAGGCAAGGGCAGAATCGTCAATTTGAGCTCGGTGCAGGGGTTCATTCCAGCTCCCTATTTCGCGCTTTATTCGTCGACCAAGCATGCCGTTGAGGGCTACTCCGAATCGCTCGACCACGAACTGCGTCCTTTCGGAATTCGCGTCGTGTTGGTCGAGCCCGCCTATACCCGCACCTCCTTTGAAGAAAATCTCGCCAGGCCGGATCAGTTGCTCGATATCTATGACTCTGCGCGCGCCGGCATGAATGCAGCTGTGCGGAAAGCGATGGAAAAAGGCGATGCGCCGGAAGTGGTGGCCAGGACCGTTTTGGCGGCTGCGACCGATCCCGCTCCGAAGGGGCGCTATGCTGCTGGAAAAATGGCGCGCCAGGTCAGTTTCCTGCGCCGTTTCGTCCCCGCATCCGCATTCGACAAAAGCCTGCGAAAGCAACTCGGGCTCCCGGTTTGATGACATCGACGAACACCCGTCAAGATCGGAATCATCGACGCTGGAAACATCGGCACCACATTGGCGCGGCGCAACCTGACGCGATTGCTCTGCAGAACGCCCTGCGGTCGTTGGCGTTAGATTAGCGCTATGTTATATTGCGGCGCAAAAGAGCGGGGGTCACGTTCCTTTCACACACGTAAGTGATCTGTATGTGCGACCCCTGCAGACTGGTCGGAATCACGGAAACCTCCCGGGCATGGGGTTCGGGATCGATGGGGACAAGGGGCAATGCTTTACACGCTCGTTATGATGGTCTGCCTGACGGCTGTGCCGCAGACCTGTGAACAACGCGAACAGATGGTGGACGGCCTGGCGATGAATCCCGGGACCGCCTTCATGCAGGCGCAATCGCTGGTCGCCCAGTGGATCGAGACGCATCCCGGTTATGTCGTTCAGCGCTGGCGCGTGCTGCCCGGCCGTGGATCATGATATCCGCCGCGAAGATCGAATGAGGTTCTATTTCTTCGCGGCGAGCGTTTCCGAGACGGCCTTGGACAATTGATAAAGCCGCTGCTCGATTATTGTCGGCACTTCACAGACGTAGGTCAGTGATTGGACGCGTTCATCGAAAATTCGCGTTGCGAATTTCAGCTGTTCGGTTCGCCGATCGATCTCTTCGGGATCTGCATCCGGCTTTGCCCGCAATGCATCGACCTCGGACGCTTCCTTGCGCAACGCGGCGGCCATTTCGAGCTGCTTGTGGGCGTAGCGGGAAATGCCGGAGATCACCTGCGAGCGCTCGGCGTCCAGGTGGTCAAACATGCCTTGCACCATCATCGCCATTTTGGGTGCACGGTGCTCGGCCGGCAAGGAGGCGGCGAAATCCCTGATCTTCTTTTGAGCTTCCGCAATCGGCATCCGGCGAGCTGCCACTTCCTCGATCAGGGCGGAGATGGTGGGGTCCTTCGACCAGTCCTTCGCGGCTGAAGGAAGGTCCGGTCCGCTCCAGATCTGGCCGAGCGAGAGCTGCGGCACCTTGCGCTGCATGCACGGCCAGTCCGGTTCAGTGTTTGCCGCCATGGCGTTGACGCCCGGCGCGAGCATGGCGACCAGAGCCAGACCGCGAACATGGATCATTCGCGCCATCAGGCATTTCCTCCCGTGTCCTGTTTGCGGGTCATCAGGCCGCGCGAAGGGTCGTAGGCGATGATGGCGGCGGCAAGGAACAGCAGCGTGCAGCCAGCAACGACGCCCAGCGACAGCCAGTCAACCTGGCCGTAGAAGGCGAAGCGGATCAGTTCGACGGCGTAAGTAAATGGATTGGCGAGGCAGATTTTGTAGAGCAGGGGGCTAGCCTCCTGGATACGCCACAAGGGATAGAGTGCCGGAGAAGCGAAATAGCCGGGAAAGATGACGAAGTTCATGATGCCAGCGAAGTTTTCGAGCTGCTTGATCATTGAGGACAGAAGCATGCCGAGCGCACACAGCATCATGCCTGACAGGAACAGCGCCGGCAGCACCGTGAGATAGCCAAGCGGCGGCGCTTTGACGCCCCAGAACCAGGCAACGATCAGGAACGCGTAAACCTGCGCGATCGACACGGCGACACCGGCGAGCATCTTCGAGATCAGTAAAAACCAACGCGGGAAGGGGCTGACCAGCAGGGTGCGCATGTTGCCCATTTCGCGATCATAGACCATCGACAGCGAAGACTGCATGCCCGAAAACAGCAGAATCATGCCGCACAGGCCCGGCGTGATGTAGACCTCGTAGAGCACGTAGGTCTTGTAGGGCGGGATGATCGATACGCCGAGCACCTGCCGGAATCCGGCGGCAAAAATGAACAGCCAGACGAGCGGCCGAACCAGCGAGGATATGAAGCGCTCGCGCTGATGCAGGAAGCGCAGGCACTCCCGCACGACGATCCCTTTGAGGCAAACGAGGTAGTGGCGGAGCCCAAACTGTTCGAACTTCACCGGCGTGAGGGCGGCGACTTTTGCGGGCATTGCGGGAGCGCTCATGGCGACATCTCCGCGATGCCGCTTGTTTCGATGCGGTTGAGCCTGGAAAAGGCGTCGCGGATCGAACTGGCACCGCTCGTCGCAACGACATCGGCCACCTTACCCTTGGCAACCAGGTCGCCCTGCCGCAGCACGACGACATGGTCGCCGTCTTCGACCTCATCGATCAGATGCGTCGCCCACAGCACACCGATGCCCTCGGTTTCGACGAGTTTGCGGATGGTGGCCAGAATGCCCGCACGCGACTGGATGTCGAGACCGACCGTCGCCTCGTCGAGCAGCAGCAGGGAAGGGCGGTGGAGCAGCGCCCGCGCGATCTCGATGCGCCGCATTTGGCCGCCGGAAAGACTGCGTGCCTTGTCATGCTGACGGCCCTGCATGTTGACTGTATCGAGCAGCGCGGCAATGCGCTGCCGGGCTTGGTGTCCGCCAATGCCATGCAGCGAGGCGTGGTAGGAGAGGTTCTGGTGGACGCTGAGGTCGAGGTCGAGCGTGCGTGCCTGGAATACGATGCCGACACGCCTGAGCGCTTCGCCCGAAGCGCGGCTGACATCATGGCCGAAGATGCGGATCGATCCGCGGCGGGTGCCGTAAAGATGGCTGATCAGTGAGAACAAAGTTGTCTTGCCCGCCCCATTGAGGCCGAGCAGAACGGTGAAAGTTCCCGGCGCGATCGAGAATGAGACGTCCTGGAGCGCTCGCTTCGGACCATAGGAATGGCTGACGCCGGCAACATCGAGCGCTGCCACCTCCTCTCCAGCTCCGCTTGTCCTCACATGCTGCATGCCGCTGGCTCCTTCGGGGCGCGCTGGTCATCTAGTGCACTTGCAACATCCCCGCGGCAAATATTCATCACGTCGGCCTCCCTGATCATTGCTGCGGTCTAGTGGGGCGATATGGCCACGCCCCAAGGCTGCTGGCCCACCGTAACCGATTGAACCGGCTCGTCCGTCGCCGTGTCGATGAAGGTGATGTCGTTGGAATTGCCGTTGGTGGTGATCAGCGTCTTCTGATCGGGGGTGAAGTCGAGATGCCAGACGCGCTGGCCGACCAGGATGTATTTTTCCACCTCGTAGGTTTCGGTGTTGATGACGGCGACGTGGTTCGCTGGGCCGAGCGCGACATAGGCTTTCTTGCCGTCCGCGCTGATTGCGATGCCGACCGGCTGGATGGTTTCGGGCCGCAGTCCCGCAATCGCGAACTGGATCTTCTTCACCACCTCGCGTTTGAGACTGTCGATGACGCTGACGGTGCCGCCGATTTCGGCACTGACCCAGATCTGTGATCCGTCGGGCTTGAATTGCGCAAAGCGCGGACGCGTGTCGACCAGGACGTTGTCGGTCACCTCATGGCTGCCGGTGTCGATGAAATGCGCCATGCTGGTGGTTTCGGAGGTGTTGACCATGGTTTTGCCATCGGGACTGACGGCCATGCCTTCAGGCTCCACCCCGACGGGAATCTCGGTCATGACCTGCTTGCTCTCCACGTTGATCGCGGTGACGAGATTGTCGTCCTCGTTGGCGACGTAGAGCGTCTTGCCGTCGGGCGAAAGCACGAACAGTTCGGGATCGGGGCCTGATGGCAGCGTGCCAACGATCTGCAGCGTCGCGGTATCGATGATTTCGATCGTATCGTCATCGCTGGCGCACAAATAGATGAACTTGCCGTCATGCGAGATGGTGATACCGCGCGGCCTCTGGCCGACTTCGACGGTCTTCACCACTTGCATGGTCGCCGTGTCGACGACCGTTATCGTATTGTCTTTCTCGTTGGAGACATACACGGTGTAAGCCCACGCCGGATTGGCCATGAAGCCGAGAATGGCGAGTGCGCAAGCTCGTCTCTGCACGAAAATTCCTCCCGATTGGTTCTACTTAAGGACGCATTTCGTTTCCGGCTGATCGACGCCGAGCGTATCGAGCTCGGAGATCTGGTGGAGATAACCCTCCTGTGGCGATGTCGAGACCACGGATTTGGTGTCGCCGAGCAGGATTGGCTGGCGAAGCTGATGGTTCCACTTGCGGAAGGTCAGCTTCTGTCCCTTGAAGGCGGCGACCGAGAAATCGTCCGAGCGGATGTAGTCGCTGATCTTCTTCGGATCGTCGCCATTGGTCCGTGTGCTGGCTTCGCCCACCGCCCGCACCGCCGTCCAGGCCGACATATCCTTGGACAGCATTCGCCGGCCGGTCGTCCTCAGGAAACGGCTTTGCATTTGAATGCCACCCCATTGCTCGCTCGCGGGATGCCAGGACGATGCGACAAGACCGGCCGTGCCAGCGACCAGCCGCGGTGTCCAGGTGCGGTAGGGCACATAGGTTCCGAACACCTCGCTCTCATCGGCGACAAGCACCACGTCATGCTCCGGCAGATCCTGCGTGAACACGGAAATCTGCTGCTGTATCTGCGTGGCGCCGGTGTCGGTGCGGCGCGCCGTGCCAGTGTCTTTGAACTCCTTCTCGGCGACGATCTGACCGCCGAAGCGAGCCGCCGCGCGGCGCAACGCGGCCGCATAGAGATGATCCCGCTCATGCGAACCATAGAGCAGCACCCAATTCGGCCATTTCTTTACCACGAGATACTGCGCCAGCGCGTCAGCCAGCATGCTTCGTGTCGGCGCCACATGGAAAATGTTTATGCGGCAGTCTTCCTCGCGCAGGCTGTCGTCTGTGGCACCCACATTAAAGACCAGAACGCCCTTGTCGCGGGCGATGTCGGCGATCGACAGCAATTGCCTGGCCGAGAGGTCAGCGACAACATAGCGGTCACCTTTGGCAATCAGATCGTTGAACGCCTGAACCGCGTCGGCGTCCGGCTTGACCTCGGCTATGTCGAGGCTGAATTTCTGGCTGAGGAACTTTCCTGTCGTGTTGTTGTCGCCGATCGCCACATTGGCGCCGGCGACACCTTCGTCGCGTGGCGGCAGGTCCAGCAGCGAAAGCGCCAGTTGCGGCGCGTAGGCCCGCAAATAACCTATTCTGATTTCGGCTATGTTTTTTTCCGGCCTGTCGGCTGCGACCGGTTGCTTGCCCGTCACTTCCTGGGCCATCACGCCTGTAACGTTGGCGGTCTGGAAAAAAAAGCACAAAAAGGCCGCGAGAGTGCCTGGCACCGCGCTCGTCATCGATAAAACTGCCCATTCTTGCACTAAAGTCCGATTGTTCCCGGACCAGCGCGAATTCAAGGTGCCCACAATGAGCTTAGCGGACGCCACAAGATTTATCAAAGCCCTGCAAGTGGACTTACGTGTCTGCTTTAGTCCTATTCCTTTTCGCGGGGATACGGCGATGAATGAGCGTATTGCGGTCTCATCCGCAGCAATGGCGGAATGAGAAACTCTATGGGTCGTCATGGGAGGATTGCCTGATGAAAACGCGCGCCGCTGTCGCCGTTGCCGCCGGAAAGCCGCTGCAGATCATGGAGGTCGACCTCGAAG
>NZ_JAMYLG010000041.1:0-47291 GCF_040317865.1 Mesorhizobium sp. M1365 | reverse complement strand
GAGGAGGTCGCGTCGACCTTAATCAAGACGCTTCGGTGCGAGTGGATCCACGGCTTCATCGCCGACTTCTTCAACACTATCGGTCGATTCGAGCCGTTGCGCGAAGGGCCGCTTTTGAGAAGCGCCATGAATGTCGCGATATTGGCGCTACCTACTCGTTCCCATCGACGAGACGAATGGCAGCATCCACCCTTCCCCCGGTCCTCGGCGGCGGACGCGATGAACGGCTCGATTGAGCCCGAAACGAACTTCTGTCACATCGGTAACCTGCCGCCACCTCCTCAAATTGCCCGCGAGCTCGGTCTGAGCCAGCGGACGGTAGACCGTCACGTTAGCGATATCCTGACGCGGCTGAACGTGCGCACGCGCGCGGCAGCCACGGCCTATGCGGTCGAGCACGGCCTGATCGGCATGGTCGTATCTGGGTAATCCTACCCAAGCCAAATTTCTCGCTGCGTGGGTACTTACGCCGAAGCGGGCAACCGTGGCGCGGGTCTAAACCTCATGGCGTGATAAAGGCCACAGGAGGTTTTCCCGATGCCAACGAATAATAACAGCATGAGCGGGCCGGGCGGTGTCTGGCTCGCCACCGGAACGCTGCTGCTGGCGGCTGCGCTCGTCTTTCACGGGCCACCGGACGCGGATTTGTCTGTTCAGATGCAGAATATCGCCGAGGGCCATGGGCGATGGGCTACGGTCCATTGGACGGCGGCAGCGGCGCTGTTCCTGATCGCCGGCGCTTCGTTCCTGAACCTGGCGCTCAACCCCCGGGTTCGGCGTTCGCCGATGCTGAGTTCTGCCTGGATGGTGATGGCTCTCGGCGCCCTGACTACGTTCTCCACCGCAGTCGCCGAGGCATCGGTGGTCGCGGTCGCGGCCGACCGGGGTGACACCAACGCCTTCATGACCTGGTGGGCGTTTTCCGGCGGCATGGGTAACGGATTCTGGGCGTTAGCCTTGGCGACAGCGCTTGTCGCGTATCACGATGCCCGCGACAACGTTGGGATACTGCCCCGATGGGCCGCGATCGTCGGCTCGGCGTTCGGTATCCTTTCAGCAACCGGGTGGACACTCGGTGAGCAGCTCGGGATCGGCATCGGGGGTCCGATCTGGCTGATTTCCTCGCTTCTCATGTGCCTGTGGCTCGCGTGGTACGGGCTGTCCTCAAGCAGCGTCCGGTCGGGGCAAGCCACGGCGTAAAGCGCCTGATCCAGCATCATCTTGAGACAGGAGGAAAAAATGTCCCTTCAAACGAAGGAAATCGAGGCGACGATCCACGACATCCACGAATTCTTCACCGACTGGGTGGCGGGCCGATGCCCTGGCGACGACGCGACGTTCAAGAAGAACGCGCTCGACCGGATCAGCGACGATCTGGTCGCCATCATGCCGGGCGGCAGGGCGTTCGGGAAAAATGATTTCGCAGGTTACATGAAGAGCATCTACGGATCGAATCCGGCCTTCCGTATCAAAATACGCGACATCCGGATCAGCCATCAAAGCGCCGACCTGGCGGTCGTGAACTACCACGAATGGCAACGCGACGCGAAGGACTCCGATCAACCGAACAATGGCCGGGTCACGACGATGGTGGTCCGCGATCGCGGCAACAGCCGGGGGCCCGAGATCTTGCAAGTTCATGAAACCTGGCTCCCAGCCGATGTCGTTCAGTCCGCGGATTTCGCGTTCTGAGAAGCGTCGGTCCGAAACGGGCAGAGAAAGGAATTGCGCTGGCGGCACCATCGGCTCTGCCGGCGTCATGGAGCCAGAACTGTGCTTCTTTTCAGCTCGAATTGATCCACATTCAACGTCCGGCTAGCCCAGCAAGCCGGCCATTCCATGCGTTCGCGTGGAGCGTCGGCTCGCCACCCATTGCTGCCGCTTGGTCGGCTGAACGCTTCGGCAGATCTTAGGCCCAGAGCGGACGTTAACCCGGCGCAAGATTTGGTCGCGAACAGCGCGGCCACGTCCGCAGGAGCCACGAAAGGAACCAGATCGGCGCTCCGGGGCAGGGATTTGGAAAGTATCATTGCCTAAGTTTCTGGTACTTTGAGGAAGTTCGGATAGATCATCTGCGGGACATTCAACCGCAACCGGCCGGCAGGCTTTTCGGCAAAGCTTCCCGCATCCCTCATTGCGGCAAGGATGAGCTCCAGCGCCGGTCCTGCCTGGCTCAAAACCTCTCGCCGGCTTCAGTCAGGCTCGTCGCCCTCGTGGTCCGCGTCAGAAGGGTCGCGCTAAGCCGCGCTTCCAGTTGCCTGATCATCTTGCTGATCGCCGACGGCGAGACCCGAAGTGTCTTGGCCGCGGCCGTGAAGTTGGCCGGCGCCGCTGGTTTCGCATGTTTCTTGGCGAACAGACGCCCGAAGCAGCGTTGGCCGCAGCCGACGATCCCGTCCCGGTCCCGGCCAAGAAACGCGAAAATCTATGCGAGGCCAATCTCTATGTCGCGGAGTTTTTACCGGCTCGACGGCCGTGACGATGAAGCCTTGCGGCGGTACCGGCTTGCGGAACGCGACTGCCCCCACGACTTCATCGAATATGTCGCAGCAGGCAATGCACTGCGCGCGCTCGGTGTGTCGCCATAGTGCGCCGCTGCGGATGATTCATTGTAGGCTCGAGCGCAACCTCGGCGCAAAGGCGACGGCAGGTTCGGTGCGTATTGTCGCTGCTGTCAATGCCGCAGGATCTTGCTCAGAAAAGCGCGGCTGCGGTCGGTCTTCGGGTTGGAGAAGAACTCATCCGGCGTGCCGCTCTCGACGATGGCGCCGGCGTCCATGAACACGACGCGCTGGGCGACCTTGCGGGCAAAGCCCATCTCGTGCGTCACCACCATCATGGTCATGCCTTCCTCGGCCACCGCGACCATGACGTCGAGCACCTCCGAGATCATCTCGGGATCGAGCGCCGAGGTCGGCTCGTCGAACAGCATGATCTTGGGGCGCATGCCGAGGCAGCGCGCGATCGCCACGCGCTGCTGCTGGCCACCAGACAGCTGCGCCGGATAGGCGTTCACCTTGTCGGCGAGGCCGACCTTGGCGAGCAATTCGCGCCCGGCCTTCTCGGCTTCAGCGCGCGGGATCTTGCGGACATGGATCGGCGCCAGGGTGACGTTCTCGAGCGCCGTCTTGTGCGGGTAGAGGTTGAACGACTGGAAGACGAAGCCGATCTCGGTGCGCAGCCGCGTCATGTTGGTGGCGGGGTCGCCGAGGCGCTGGCCGTCGACCGTCAGGTCGCCGTCGCGGATCGTCTCCAGCCCATTGATGCAGCGGATCAGGGTGCTCTTGCCCGAGCCGCTCGGGCCGCAGACGACGACCACTTCGCGCGGCTCGACGCTGAGCTTGATGTCCTTCAGCACGTTGAGCGTGCCGAACCATTTGTTGACGCCGCGAAATTCGATCATGCCGGTTTTGGTCATATTGCCGGACCCTTGAGGTTCGATGTCACAACTGCACCTCGCCATGCGCCGCGCCCATGCGTTGCTCCAGCCGGCGGGCCAGCATGATCAGGGGGTAGCAGACGATGAAGTAACCGAGGCCGACGAGGAAGAAGACCAGCAGCCCATTGGGTACACGCTGCACCACCAGCCAGCCGACGCGGGTGAGGTCGGTGAGGCCTATGGCCGAGACGACCGAGGAATCCTTGATCAGCAGCACATATTGCCCGACCAGCGGCGGCAGCACGATGCGCATCGCCTGCGGCAGCACCACCTGGCGCATGCGCTGCCAGCGCGACAGGCCGGACGCCAGTGCTGCCTCGACCTGGCCGGTCGGCACCGAGCGGATGCCGGCGACGACGATCTCGCAGATGAAGCAGGCGGCCAGGTTGGTCAGCGCGATGATGCCGGCGGTGAAGGCGTCGAGCTCGATGCCGAGTTCCGGCAGGATGAAGAAGATCAGGAAGATCTGCACCAGGAACGGCGTGCCGCGGATCAGGTCGACCCAGGCGCCGATCGCGCCGCTGATCAGCCGGTTGCCGCCGGTGCGCAGGATGCCGAGGCCGAAGCCGAGCAGCGTGCCCAGCACCAGGCTGATCAGCGACAGCACCACGGTCATGCCGAGGCCGTGCAAGGCGAGGGGATAGCTGCCGGCGATGCTTTGCAGCTGCTGCCAGATCATGTCCGTGCCCCCGCCAGGCCGAGCCAGCGCCCGGAGAGCGCCGCCAGCCCCTTCAGCCCGTAATAGAGCAGGAGGTAGAAGGCGGCGATGGTGATGAAACCTTCGGCCGGCATGAAGCGGTCGGAGGCGAGCAATTGTCCGGCGCGCGTCAGCTCGGCAACCGAGATCAGCGACAACAGGGCGGAATCCTTGACCAGCACGATCGCCTGGCCGAGCAGCGGCGGGATCGTCACCTTGAACGCCTGCGGCAGGATGACCAGGCGCATGCGCTGGACATAGGTCATGCCGGAGGCGACGCCGGCCTCCACCTGGCCGCGCGGGATCGACAGGATGCCGGCGCGGATGATCTCGGCGACATAGGCGCCGCTGTTCAGCGACAGGGCCAAGATGCCGACGACGAGCTCGGGCAGGACGAAGCCGAGCCGCGGCAGGCCGAAATAGAGGAAATAAAGCTGCGCCAGCAGCGGCGTGGCGCGCACCGCGTCGATATAGGCCTTGGCCGGGACGCGGAACAGCCGGCCGCGCTGCAGGTTCATGGCGGCGAGCACGATGCCGACGGCGAGCGCGCCGGCAAAGGAGAGGACAGACAGCCACACGGTCGTGACGAGGCCCTGCCCGAACAGGGGCAGATATTCGACGATGGTGCGGAAGCTGAAGTTTTCGAGCATTTTGGACGGTGAATGGTGAATAGTGAATAGGGAATAGTGAATAGGGAATTGGGAATAGGAGCAGCAAGTAGCGAGTAGCTCTTCTCTACTCCCTACCCCCTACTCCCTGCTCACCATTCACCATTCACACTACTCAGTGATCCTTCTTCCAGGCGTCGGAATTCACCCAGTAATCGAGGTTCTTCTGCAGGCGGCCGTCGAGGCTGACCTGGTCGAGGAACAGGTTCATCCACACCAGCAGGTCCTGCTCGTCATAGCGTGTGGCGAAGGCCAGCGGCTCTTTCGACAGCATGTCCGGCATGATGATGAAGCTGTCGGCGGGGTAAGCGGTCGACTGGCCCTTGACCGCCGAGACGTCGTTGACGCCGCAATCGGCCTGGCCGTTGTTGACGGCGTCGAGCAGCAGCGGGCCGCCGCCCTTGTAGCTCTTGATATCGGCGTCGGGGAAGGCGGCCTTGGCTTCCTTCTCGCCGGTGGCGCCGAGCAGCACCGCGATCTTGGTGCCCTTGGCCTTGCAGTCCTCGGTGGACTTGAAGGCGGTCCCAGCCTTGGTGAAGACTGTGCTGCCGGTGTACATGTAAGGCTTGGTGAAGGCGACCTTCATGCCACGCGCCAGTGTCGGGGTCATGTCGGCGACCAGAAGATCGGCCTTGCCCGACAGCAGCGCCGGGATCAGGCCGTCCCAGTCGAAGTCGAGGAAGGTGATCTTGACGCCCATTTCCTTGGCCATCAGTTCGGCGAGTTCGACCGAACTGCCGGTGCGTTCGCCGGCAGCACCCACCAGCGAGAAGGGCGGTCCTTGCGTCTGCACGGCGACGCGCAACTCTCCGCGCTTGGTGATCTCGTCGAGCGTTCCCGCACTGGCGGCAGCGGTAAGGCCAGCGAGCGCAAGGCCGGCGATGAAAAGCTTGGCAATCTTCATTTGGGCATTCCTCCTTGTTGTCGTTTGTTGTTCCACTTGTTGTTTCACCCCATCGAGGTGCTTTTTGAGCGGCAGCGCCGTTGCCGGCGGCGACCACCGTTCGAAAATCCTTCAGTCCCAGCTCACCGTTTCGGCAACCTTGATGCCGCGCTTGGCCAGCTCATCGAGGAAGCGGCCATCGGGAACATGCAGCAGCGGATTGAGCAGGCCGGGCGCGGCGATCTCGCGCCGTGCCAGCATCTGCGCCACAATGCTGGCGGGATAGCCGACGCCGAGGCTCATGCCGAATAGGCCCGAGGCGAGGTCGCGTTCGATGACCAGCTCCGAGGTCACCGTCTTGCGGCGGTCGCCTTCGCTGCCGACAAAGACGTTGCGCATCACGCAAAGGTCCTTTTCGTCGGCGCCATATTGCAGTTGCGGGCCAAGCAGCCGGCCGAGGAATTCGCGTGGGCTGGCACCGGTGCTTTGCACCTTGTCCTCGGACAGGAAGCCGAGCTGCTTCAGCGGCGCCCAGAACGCCGACCAGCCGGGCCAGCGAAGCGAATAGCGGCCGGAGCGCTGCAGCCCCTTGGCGGCGGCGAGCATGCCGGCATAATGCTGCGCGTCGCCATTGGGGAAGGCTTCGAGCCTGCCCAGTCCCGCCACCTCGATCTCGTGGATGAAACGATTGTCGTGCTGGCGGGCGGCCGGCACATCGACCCGTTTGCCGTCCTCGACCAGCACGCTGTCGCGGTTCTGGCTGACCAGAACCATGTCGAAATTCCAGCTCACCTTGTAGCGCAGCGGCTCGACCACCGCCTTCGGCTCGGGAATGCCGCCGCAGTAGGAATCGATCGCGGTGATGGTGTCGAACTGGCTGGCGGCGCGCGCGTAGAGCACCAGGTCGATGCCGGGGTCGAGCCCGCATTCGGTCACGATCGACACGCCGGCCTTTTCGGCCTCGGGAGCGAGATCGGCGATGGCCTTGCCGTAATTGGTGGTGACCAGCGGCGTGCGCGTCGCGATCGCCGCCTGCACCGCGTCGCGCATCAGCGGCTGCGGCAACAGGTCGATGACCGCATCGACGTCCTCCATCACATCGGCCAGCACCGGACCGATCGCGCCCTCCGGCACGACAAAACGCACCCTGGCAAGGTCGGTCAGGCCGCCAAGCCGCGCAGCGCCGTCGGTTGCCGTGTCGACACAGACCACTTGCTCGACGCCGTCGCTGGCAACGAGATCGGCGATCGCCGCCCGGCCTTGCAGGCCGAGGCCGCCGAGAACCGCGATCTTCATGCCATTTCCTTCCGCGTCTCGTCCGACCAGCAGCCTTCCGGCAGGCTGACCCATTTGTTGCAGGACGCCATGACGACGAAGGTCTCGCTGCGCACGACTTCGCCCGGCTCGCCGGCGCCGGGGATCAGCTCGCTGGTGACGCGGTAGAGATCGGCGACATCACCGGCCACGGTCACGTCGACGATGATGTCGAAGCGCCCGGTGACGACGGCGGCCGAGTTCACGAAAGGCAGTTCGGAGATGCGCTGCGCCAGTTCCCGGGCGCGGCCGCGTCCCTGCGCATTGATGCCGACGATGGCCGAGATCAGCTCAGGGCGTTCGGTCAGGTTGAGCAGCCCGACGATCTTGAGCAGGTTGCGGTCGAGCAGGTTGCGCAGCCGCATGCGCACCGTCGGCACCGAGATCGCCATCTTCTCAGCGAGGCGGTTGACGCCAAGCTGCGCATCTTGCGACAGCAGCTTGACCAGTCGCCGGTCGGTCTGATCGAGATGTTCCCGCAAACGCTCAGGCTTTCATAAAGGGAAAGAAATGATCGTATTTTCTTTCTGATATGAAAATACCTTATGAGAGATTTTTAACAACGGCAAGAGCCATGTCATCCGCCGTGCCGCTGCGCCTATCGGCAGTTTCGTCGATGTCGCCACATTTTGTTCTTGCTTTGTGCCGGCAGCTATGCTACTAATTTGGGTATGGTGCCAATTTGGCTCCAACGACCCGTCCTCCCGAGGCGGGTTTTTGTTTCCGGATCTTTTGAAGGTTCAGCGCCGCCGGTCTAAGATTGGCGGGACACCGTGGTTCCGCGGAGCGCAGCCGCAACTCATGCCTTCACGTGACGGGCGGAAAGGCTCATCCGCGAAATGGCCAAAATCGGCTTTTCAACAAAACTGTAGCTGGCCAGGGAGACGGCAATGCAGGCGGTGACAATAACCATGCCAGCAAGCCATGGTGATACGCTGACGCTTGCAACGACAGGAGCGGTCGCAAGCAGCACGATAGGATGCGTCAGATAGAGAGAGTAGGAGGCATCGCCCAATCTTGCCAGCAGGCGAGGAGCAAAAAGCCGGAAATAGCTTTCCAGGCTGATGCAACCGGCGACAAGGATCAAGGCCGGGATTCCCTGAGCAAGGGTTCGCGGCAAGTTGAAGCCAAGTACCATCACCAGCATGGACACGATGGCGAACACGAGCGCCGAGACACCCAGGACGGTAGGCAAACGCGCCAGTCTGCCGACCAGGTGGCCGAGCGCCATGCCGGCAAGGAACTCAAACAGGATTGGCGTGGTATAGAAAAACAGCACAGTGTCGGCGGCGGGTTTGAAGACGATGCGCGCCGCTACGGCGATTGCAAAGACAACGCCGACCATGGCCATTTGCGTCAGCGTGCCGAAACGCATAGTCGCTGCGAACAGAATGTAAAACAGGATTTCCAGATTGAGCGTCCAACCCACGCCAAGCACCGGTTGGACATAGCCTGTGACCGTATCGAGATAGGCTATGAAAAGCAGGCTATTGGTGATCTGCTCAAGAAACACTGCACGACCGGCAAACAACCAAAGTGCGGCGACCATGAGGAAGGTCATAACCCAATAGAAGGGAACGACGCGCGTGAAGCGCTGCATCAAAAAAGCACGGTGGTCGGCGCGTCTGTTCTCTGTCGAGAGAACCATTACAAAACCACTAATGACGAAAAACAGGTCGACGCCGCTGTTTAGAACGGGAATACGCAGATCGAGCATGCCCAGCGCGGCCGGAAGATGATAGATAACAACCATGAGAGCTGCTAGCCCCCGCAGTACCTGTATCGATGTATACTGTTGAATCCGACGCGGCGCAGCGTGATCATTCTGTGGAATGATGTTCATCAAAAAATGGTCCCCGGTGCAGGAGAGCATAAACATACGTGATCGTTGATGTGCCGATTAATTGTTGGTTTAATTAACACGTAAAGTTTTAGATAAGTTTTATTGATATAGCGTGCCGCCACACTTATGCTCGGCCGACTTTGGCCTGCCTCGTTGCCAAACTTGGCATCTCCCCAGTGAAGAGGAGATTGGCCGTTCCCGCGCTAACGGCTGGACTCGAAGATAGCGACGGCTGCCGCTGTCAGCGCAGCGTTACTAGATGCTACTGTTCCATCAGGGAGCTCCTTGCCGTCTTCCAGTCCGACGCGCGTCGACCAACGGCGTTCCGCCGCCCGGTGCACGAAAGGCCAGACCGTGGCGTCGGCGCCGTGCAGCAGGATTGCCCGGCGCATTCCGGCGCCGTCGAGCACGGCGGCGATATCGTCGCTGATCTCCAGCGCAGCGTCCGGCTCCTGCTCGGAGATTTCGATCAGGATCCGCAGCACGCGTTTGCCATGGTCGAGGCTCACCAGGCGTTCGGCGTCGGCGACGGAGGCAAGCCCCGCCTCGATGCCAATGCCGCGTTGGCGCAGACGCTCCATGATAGCGGGCGCGGCGTCTTCGCTGAGATTGACCGAGGCATAGTCGGGCAGCTCGCTCCAAGCGGCGATCGCGGCCAGCGTCCGCTCGTCGTCATTCTCAATCCAGGCGCCGGTCGACACGCCGATCAGCGTTCCAGGGCAGGCGCGACGAAGCGCCAGCACCGTCCGATCCATCGCCGCCGGAGCCAGGCTTTCGCGGCCGTCCAGCCCGCGGGCATGGACATGCAGTTCGGCGGCACCGGCGGCGACGCAGGTCGCACCGTCGCGCGCCATGGCTTCGGGATCAAGCGGCAGTCGCGGGTGAAAATCGGCGCTGCGCGCGCCATTGATGCAGGTCTGGACAATCATGCTATGGGCAGTCCGGTTGCGGTTGCTGCCAGCCTAGCGCGGGCCAGTGAAAACCGGAATCGCGCTGGCGAAGGCTCCTGACATATGGACGCCGGCCGGCTTGGATCAGTCTGGCAGGGTGTGTCTCTATCGCCTTGTTCGCCAACGATCTTCTCGGCAAAAGAGACGGTCGTTTGCAGAGTTATGGCGGCACGCCCAGATCGTGCAGCGCACTCATGGCGGCTCGGTATTCGACGAAATCCCTGGGACAATCGCTAGCGGCGAGCCGGTAAAGCCGTAAGGCTTCCTCGCTATGCCCTTGGAGCCGGCTAAGCTCGGCCGTGTAGAAATTCGTTTCGCAGACTTGTCCGGTTCTCTGAGCCAGGCCCACAGCACCGGCATCCGAAAGTGCTTCGGCGGACGTCTTTTCACCCAGCAGCATGCTGACCAGCGGTGCCGGCCACTTCGTCATGTCGAGCTTGCTTTTCGCCTCCTTCAAGTGGCTCGCCGCGCCGTTGCGCCGCGCCGCGATATCAAGCCAGATGGCAAAGTAGGCATTGTCGGGGGTGAGAGAGGCCGCCTGCTCGAAATCCGTCTGCGCCATCGCCGTCGCGCCGGAATAGAGATACAGGACGCCCCGGCCAGCATAGGTGGAGGCGTCTTTCGGATCGAGGTTGATTGCTTCGCCATAGTCGGCGATAGCGCGGCTGTATTGGTCCTTTGCCGTCCAGGCTACGCCTCGGTTTTGGTAGCTCTTGACAAGTCTCGGATCGAGGCTGATCGCGCGGTCGTAGTCGGCGATGGCGAGATCGTATTCGCCTTTCCTGCTCCAGGCGAAACCTCGGTCGTTGTAGGCGATCGCCTTTGTCGGGTCGAGCGTAACGGTCTGGCTGTAATCGGCGATCGCCCGGTCATTGTCGCCTTTTTCTAGCCATGCCTCGCCGCGTTTGTAGTAGGCGGGCATCAGTTTCGGATCGAGGCTAATCGCCTTATCGAAATCGGCGATGGCCTTCTCGGCATCACCCTTGGCAATCCACGTTATGCCCCGGTTGAAAAATGCAGAAGGGTCTTTTGGATCGAGGCTGATGGCCTTGTCGAAATCGGCGAGGGCGCCGTCATTGTCGCTCTTTCCCGCACGCGCGATTCCACGATTGGAATAGGAAAAGGTATTTTTCGGGTTGAGGCCGAGCGCTTTGTCGTAGTCGGCGATGGCACGGTCGAACTCGCCCTTTGCCGCCCACACCAGTCCTCGGTTGTTGTAGGCATCGATGTTCCCGGGGTCGGAGCTGATTGCCTGGTCGTAATCGGCCATAGCACGGTCATTGTCCCCTTTGGCGAACCAGGCTATTCCCCGATTGTAGTAAGCGCTTGAGTATTTTGGATCGAGGTTGATGGCTTGTCCGTAATCTTTGAAGGCGCGGTTGACGTCGCCTTTGCGCGCCCAGACCATCCCCCGGTTGTTGAAAGTCTCGGCACGCTTCGGATCAAGATCGATCGCTATGTTGTAGTCGGCGAGGGCGTGGTCATTATCGCCCTTCTTGAACCACACTAAACCCCGAGCGTTGAAAGCGTAGGTATCTTTCTGGTCAAGACTGATCGCCTTGTCGAGATTGGCCATCGCGTCGTCGAAATCGCCCCTGTCGATATCTATCATGCCCCGATGCAGATAGGCGTCGGTCTGACCCGGGTCGATGGTAATCGCCTGGTTGAGGTCGGCCAGCGCACGGTCCCTATCGCCCCGGTCCGCCAGAGCTGCACCTCGATTGGCGTATGCGTCGGCGTATTTCGGATCGAGGCGGATCGCCTGGTCAAAATCAGCGATGGCCTTGTCGGCTTCGCCCTTTCGCCACAAGGACATGCCACGGTTGTTGAAGGGCATCGCGCCTTTTGGATCGAGACCGATGGCTCGGTTGGAGTCCTCAATGGCGTGGTCGTCTTCCCCCTTCTTGTACCAGGCATGGCTACGACTGACGTAGATTTTCGGATTTGTCGGATCGAGCCTGATCGCCTGGGTGTAATCGGCAATGGCACTGTCCGCATCGCCCCTTGCAAGCGAGGCGATGCCTCTGTTGAAATAGGCATTGCCAAGGTTCGGATCGAAGGTGATCGCCTGGCTGTAATCGGCGATGGCACGATCGATGTCGCCCTTGTTTGCTCGGGCCAGACCCCGGTTTGAATAAGAGATGGCGTGTTTCGGATCGAGTCTGATCGCCTGGTCGTAGTCGGTGATGGCGCCGTCGAAATCGCCTTTCGCCGCCCATGCTATCCCCCGGTTGTTGTAGGCGTCGACATATTTCGGATCGAGCGCGATGGCCTGACCATAGTCGGCGATGCCGCCATCGGCGTCACCTGCGTCGGATCGGGCCGCGCCTCGCGCGTAGTATGCGACGGCGAGTTTTGAATCGATGCCAATCGCCTTGCCATAATCGGCTATGGCGCGGTCATGGTCCCCCCGGTTGGCCCAAGTGACGCCTCTGCTGTAATAGGCTGGTGCAAATGTCGGATCGAGGCTGATGGACGTGTCGAAGTCCGCCAGCGCCTGGTCATGGTCGCCCTTGTTCGACCAGGCGAGGCCTCTGTTGTAGTAGACGCTAGCATCCTTCGGATCGATCGCGACGACCTTATTGTAGTCGGTGATGGCGCCGTCAAAATCGCCGCCCGTCAGCCGGGCGTTGCCGCGCCGGTAGTAGGCATGCGCGTTTTTCGGATCGAGGCTGATCACCTTGTCATAGTCGGCCAGCGCGCGCTCCTCATCGCCCTTGCTGGTCAACGCATCGGCTCGATCGTTCAGGGAACCGGCGTCGTTCGGGTTGAGCCTGATGGCCCGGTCGAAGTCGGCTATCGCGCGGTCGTCGTCGCCTTTGCGTGACCAGATCAGCCCGCGATTGTGGTAATTTCTGCCGTCTCCCGGATTGAGGCTGATTGCCCTGTCATAGTCGGCCAAAGCCCGGTCGTTCTCGCCCTTGAAGGTCCAGGCGACGCCGCGGTTGTAGTAGGCATCGCCATATTTCGGGTCCAGGCTGATCGCCTTGTCCAGATCGGCGATGCCCTTGTCGTAGTCGCCCTTGAAGACCCAGCTGATGCCCCGGTTGTAGTAGCCGCTGGCGACGGTCGGTGCGATGCCGATGAACGCGCTGTAGTCGGCGATCGCGCGGTCATAGTCGCCTCGTTCCGTCAGGGCATTGCCGCGCTTGAAATAGGCAATACCGCGGTTTTCGAGGGGCTCTGTCGCATCCTCGATCATGCGCGTACAGGCGGGAATCCGCACCGCCGGATCGACCTCATCGTCGCTGACGCAGTCGCTGCTGGCGGGCAAGGCCGGGAGCGCCGAGACCAGCATGACGACGAGGCAAACGAGGAATTGCCGGACTGCCCTGTCCCCCTGTCGAACCCGTCCGATCAAATCGCCCCCCATCGCGGCAAGCCCAGCTGCATTGTATTCAACGAAATCCCCGAGACAATCGCTAACGAGTTACCCGGCAAGAAACGGGTGGTCCGCGCGCGCCGTTTCACCCATCTCAATGACAGAGAAGCCACAGGAGGCGAAGCCATGACCATCCATTCGATAGGCGCGAAAGCGGCGGTCAAATCGGCGGAGGTGCGCGTTGCCGGATATGACTGGCGGACGCTGGCCGATGAGCTGAGCGGCTATGGTTGCGCGGTGATGGAAAAGCTGCTGACGCCGCAGGAGTGCCGGCATATCGCCGGACTTTATTCGGACGAGAGCCATTTCCGCAGCCATGTCCATATGGCGCGGCATGGCTTCGGCAAGGGCGAGTACCGCTATTTCCGCTATCCCTTGCCCGACTTGATCGGCGGCTTGCGCACCGCGCTCTATCCGCGCCTGGCCGCGGTCGCCAATGACTGGAACGAGCGCATGGGTATCGCCCAGCGCTATCCCGACGAACACGCCGCGTTCCTCGAGCAATGCCACGAGCAGGGCCAGACGCGGCCGACGCCGCTCCTGCTGCAATATGTTCCCGGCGACTTCAACTGCTTGCACCAGGATCTCTACGGCGATCTGGCCTTCCCGCTGCAGGTGGCGATCCTGTTGTCGGAACCAGGCAAGGATTTCACCGGCGGCGAGTTCGTGCTGACCGAGCAGCGTCCGCGCATGCAGAGCCGCGCCGAGGTGGTGCCGCTGCGCCGGGGCGACGCGGTCGCCTTCGCGGTCCACAATCGACCGGTCCAGGGCAGCAAGGGCAATTACCGGGTCAATCTCAGGCACGGCGTCAGCCGGCTTCGCTCCGGCATGCGCCACACTGTCGGTATCATCTTCCACGACGCCAAGTAACCGGGCCGCCCGGTCAAGCCCTGGCGACGATTACCTCGAAAAATCGCTGCGCACGATACCGTGGCGCTGGAGCTTGTCGTAGAAGGTCTTGCGCGGAATCCCCAGCGCTTCGATCGTGCGCCTGACGTCGCCCTCGTTGCGGCCAAGCGTCTCGCGAATGATGTCGGCCTCGTAGCGCTCCAGCCGCTCCGGCAGCTTCATGGCGGCGTTCGATTGGGTCGGGGCAGGGGGTTGTGCTTCGGCGCCTTCCTCCAATCCAAGCACGAACCGCTCGGCGAAATGCGCCAGTTCGCGCACATTGCCCGGCCAGTCATGGTCGCTGAGATGGCGATGCACCGAAGCCGGCACTGCCGGCACCTGGCGGTGGAAACGGGCGGCGGCGCGCTCGGCGAAATAGAAGAACAGCAGGGCGACATCGTCGCGGCGCTCGCGCAGCGGCGGGATCGAGATCGTCACCACGTTGAGCCGGTAGTAAAGGTCCTCGCGGAAAGCGCCGCGCTGGCGCGGATCGGCGAGGTCGACCTTGGCGGCGGCGACGACGCGCAGATCCACCGGCCGCACCTCGTTGGTGCCGAGCGGGGTGACCTCGCGCATTTCCAGCACGCGCAGCATCTGCACCTGTGTCGAGACCGGCATGCTTTCGATCTCGTCGAGGAACAGCGTGCCGCCGCTGGCGTGCTCGATGCGGCCGATCCGTTTCTTCTGAGCGCCGGTGAAGGCGCCGGCCTCATGGCCGAACAATTCGCTTTCGATGACGGTCTCCGGCAGCGTGCCGCAATTCAGCGCGACGAAATTGCCCTTGGCGCGGCGGCTCCAGCGATGCAGAAGGCTTGCCACCACCTCCTTGCCGGAGCCGGTCTCGCCGGTCACCAGCACATCGACGTCGGTGTCGGCGATCTGGCGTAGTGTGCGGCGCAGCCTGTCCATCGCCGGCGTCTGGCCGATCAGCGGCAGGCCGTCCTGCGCCTCTCCGGCCGCCTCGCGCAAGGCCCGGTTCTCCATCACCAGGCGGCGCTTTTCCGCTGCGCGGCGCACGCTCTGTACCAGCCGGTCGGCGGCGAAAGGCTTGGTGATGAAGTCGTAGGCGCCGTCCTTGATCGCCTTGACGGCCATGGCGATGTCGCCATGTCCGGTGACGAGGATGACGGGAATGTCGGTATCCAGCCGCAGGATGCGGTTGAAAAGCTGCAAGCCGTCGATCTGAGGCATGCGGATATCCGACACCACGACGCCGGTAAAACCGGCGTCGAGCCCGGCCAGCGCCTCGGCCGCCACCGCAAAGGCCGAGACCGAGAAGCCGGCAAGCTCCAGCGTCTGCACGGTGGCCTTGAGGAGATCGCGGTCGTCGTCGATCAGGATCACCGGCGCGGCATTGTCGTTCGTCATGATGGCTTACGCTGCTGTCTGGAGATGAATGGTGAAGCGGGTGCCGCTGTCGTCGCTCGAAACTTCGATGCGGCCGCCATAATCGGCGACGATGTCCTTCGAGATGACGAGGCCAAGGCCAAGGCCTTTTTCCTTGGAGGTGTTGAACGGCGTGAACAGCGATTTGAGGATCGCGGGTGGAATGCCGGGTCCGTTATCGGACACGCCGACCGTCACGCCGTCCGCGGTCTCGTCGACCGACACCTGCACACGAGCGTCGTCGCGGCCGTCGAGTGCTTCGAGCGCGTTCTGGAAGAGGTTGATCAGCACCTGTTCGAGCCGCACCCGATTGCCCATGACCTTGAGGCTCGGCGGCGGCAGGTCGATGGCCAATGCGTCGAGCCGGCCGGCAAAGCGGCTTCTCAACAGCATGACGGCGCCTTCGATGACACCACGTAATTCGACAGGCTCGGCGGCGGTGCGGCCCTTGCGGGCAAATGCCTTCAACTCCTCGGTGATTGAGCCGATGCGTTCGGTAAGGGCTGCGATAGCGCCGAGGTTTTCCTCGGCCGGCCCGGTCTGCTTGCGGTCGAGGAAGGTGCGGGCATTGTCGGCATAGGCGCGTATGGTGGCGACCGGCTGGTTGATCTCATGGGCGACGCCGGCAGCGACCTGGCCGAGGATGGCGAGGCGGTTGGCCTGGACCAGATCCTGCTGCACGATTTGGAGCTTGGCTTCCGTGCTGCGGTGGCCTGTTATCTCGGCCTGCAGCCGGTCGCGGGCGCGGCTCAAATCCTCGGTCCGTTCGACGACGCGGCGTTCGAGTTCGGTGCGGGCCGCCTGTTCGGCGGCAATCCGCATCTGCGCCGACTGCCGGCGCCACAACAGATACGCGGCAAGGCCGAGCAGCGGGACGACGACGCCGAGCGCCAGAAGCCGCATTTCGCGGACGGCGGCGGCGATCGGCGCTTCAGCCGGGATCAGATAGTCGAGCCGCCAGGGGGTCGAAGGAATCGTCGTGAAAAGGCTGAGATACTCCGCGTCGCTGCCGCCGGGCGTTACTGCGTGGACGATTGACACATCCGGGCTGAGCGCCTGCGCGTGCATGATCGGCAACGGCACAAGCGGCGCGTCGCCGAACTGTTGGCTGTCGCGGATCGCGGCTTGCTTAGGTGCGGCCAGCGGTGCGGTTGTCATGAAACGCCAGGACGGCACGCTGGTGATCAGCACGACGCCATTCTCGTCGCTGACATAAGCCGGGCGGTTCGCCTCGCGCCAGTCGGCTTCGAGCTGGTCGAACTCCATCTTGACGACGACGACGCCGAGCGGTGCGTCTGTGTCGCCGACGCGCCGCGAAATGTAGAGGCCGGGGCGCTTGCTGACATTGCCGAGTGCAAAATACTCGGCGGTTCCGGCCTGCATCGCGCCGGAGAAATAGTCGCGGAAACGGTAGTCATTGCCGACGAAGCTGATCGGCTCGCGCCAGTTGCTGGAGGCGACCGCCAGTCCATCGGTGCCGACGACATAGAGTACCGACGCCTTGGTGCCGGAGACCAGCCCCTCGAGCTTGCGGTTCAGCACATCGATTGCCGCGGCATTTTTCTGCGACAGCGCGTCACGCACTTGCTGGTCTGCGGACAAAAGCAGGGGCAGGGCACGCGGGCTTTCGAGCACGGCGCGCAGCAGCGCGACCTTCAGATTGGCGTCGGTACGCCCCTGCGCCGCCAGGGTCTCGACCTCGGCGGTGCGGCCGTAGAGGCCGGCGCCGTAGAGCGCTGCGGTGACGATCAGCAGGGCGACGGCCGCAAACAGCAGCCAGGCTCGGCGCGCCCGCCTGGCGAGTTGCTCGGGCGTCGAAGACAAGGCACCGGCGGGGCGTTGCAGCATCGCCCATTTGTGCATGAACTCGCACAAAACACAATTCGACCTATGCGGAGAGTCGCACTTGACCATGCGTCCGGCAGTGCGGACGTTTGCGAATGCTCAATAAAATCAATGCTGAAGCACTCTTCTGCGTATCTGGCACGGCTGTTGCAAACACGAATTCAGCAGTCGCGAGGCTGCTGGTCTCAAAACAACTGCCCCGGGGAGTCGAGCTTTCGATCGGGGCGCCATGGAGGACGTCATGCAGACAGCAATCGCTGCCGCCGAGCCGCGCGGCAAACTTCCCTTATACCGGCATCTTTATGTGCAGGTGCTGGCGGCGATCGCCGCCGGCGTGCTGCTCGGCCATTTCTATCCGGAAGCCGGCGAGGCGATGAAGCCGTTCGGCGATGCTTTCATCAAGCTGGTGAAGATGGTGATCGCGCCGGTGATCTTCCTGACCGTGGCGACCGGTATCGCTGGTGTTTCCGACCTGCAGAAGGTCGGCCGCGTCGCCGGCAAGGCGATGATCTATTTCCTGGTGTTCTCGACGCTGGCGCTGGTCGTCGGCCTGGTCGTCTCCAATGTCGTCCAGCCCGGCGCCGGCATGCACATCAATCCAGCGACGCTCGATACCGCCAAGGTGGCGGCCTATGCCGAGAAGGCGCACGACACTACCATCGTCGGCTTCCTGATGAACATCATCCCCGACACCATCACCGGCGCCTTCGCGCAGGGCGACATCCTGCAGGTGCTGTTCTTCTCGGTGCTGTTCGGTGTCGCCCTGGCGCTGGTCGGCGATCGCGGCCGTCCGGTCGTCGATTTCCTGCAGGCGCTGACCACGCCGATCTTCCGCCTCGTCGCCATCCTGATGAAGGCCGCGCCGATCGGTGCGTTTGGCGCCATGGCGTTCACCATCGGCAAATACGGCATCGGCTCGATCGCCAACCTCGCCATGCTGATCGGCACGTTCTACTTGACCGCGCTGCTGTTCGTGCTGGTGGTGCTCGGCGCTGTCGCCCGCTACAACGGCTTCTCGATCCTGGCGCTGATCCGCTACATCAAGGAAGAGCTGCTGCTGGTGCTCGGCACCTCGTCCTCGGAAGCGGCATTGCCGGGCCTCATGGCCAAGATGGAGCGCGCCGGCTGCAACCGCTCGGTGGTCGGTCTGGTCATCCCGACCGGCTATTCCTTCAACCTCGACGGCACCAACATCTACATGACGCTGGCGGCGCTGTTCATCGCGCAGGCGACCGACACGCCACTCACCTACGGCGACCAGATCCTGCTGCTCGCTGTCGCCATGCTGAGCTCCAAGGGTGCCGCCGGCATCACCGGCGCGGGCTTCATCACGCTGGCGGCAACGCTTTCAGTCGTCCCCACCGTGCCGGTCGCCGGCATGGCGCTGATCCTCGGTGTCGACCGCTTCATGTCGGAATGCCGAGCGCTGACCAACTTTATCGGCAATGCGGTGGCGACGGTCGTGGTGGCACGCTGGGAGGGAGAACTCGACCAGACGAAGTTTGCCGCCGCCATGGCCGGCGACTTGCCGGAGGAAGTCGACCTGTCGCTGCCGGGTTTGCAGGCCGCCTGACCGTCTAGGCCACATGATCACAAGGCCCCGGAGGCGGTTCACCGGCTCCGGGGCAAAAGGGCCGGCGGTCGCGGCATGCCGCCTGAAACGCAACCTGAAGTGGCGCTATTTTCGACGCGGGGCTTGTTCCAGCCGCATTTGCAGGCCAGTATCCGCCATGCCTTCAGGGCACCCGTCCGCTTCGCTCCCGACCTGATCGCGAGGCGAGACATTTCCGTCGGGCTCGGTTGCGACCCACCTTGGCCGAACGTCGGAGCTTTTGCTGCCGCCGACCCTGACCATGGCAGCAGCCTCGAAGGCAATGGCGGCCTCAGTACGAAGTCGCAACGCGAAACGTGACTCGTCTCCTCGTGGGAAGCGCAGGCTTTCTCCCAGGGAACTCGTTGCGCCAAGAGGGGGCGCTTGAAGAGGGGGGCGGGCCCATGAGCGGGCCTTTGCCGAACCAAAGCAAGATGCGAGGTCAAACGCGATGCAGCCTGTCATTCCGGTATCCATCATCATCCCGAACTACAACTATGCGCGGTTCCTCAAACGCAGCATCGACAGCGCCCTCGAGCAGGACTACGCGGATGTCGAAGTCATCGTCGTCGACGATGCATCGCAGGACAATTCCACGACAATCATGGAATCCTATCGCGACGAGATCCTCGCATGCCCGCGAGCGCAAAATGGCGGACACGCGGCGGCGTTCAACACCGGCTTCGCTGCGAGCTCGGGCAAGATCGTCCTGTTCCTCGACGCCGACGATTATCTTTATCCAACCGCCGTCTCCACCATTGTCGAAACGTGGGATGATGCAACCGCTCAGGTCCAGTCCAGACTGCATATCGTCGACGAGGGGCAACGCATCAAGGATGTCTTTCCGCCGCCCGAATTGCCTTTCGACAGCGGCGACGTCATGCCGAAACTCCTGCACAAGGGCCGCTATCAGACGACAGTGACCAGCGGGCTGGCCTTTGACCGCGCAACGCTCGAATCGATCATGCCGATACCGGAGCCGGAGTTCCGGCAGGGCGCCGACGGCTATCTGGCAACGCTGGCGCCGATGTACGGGCATGTCCAATCGATCGACGAATGCCTCGGCGCCTACCGGATCCATGGCGCCAACCATTCAGTCTTCGGTGAAAAGCTCGCCGAGCGGGCACGCTGGCGGGTAACTCACGATTTCCGCCGCATGCAGGCGCTGTCGGACCAGGCCGCCGGGATCGGCCTGACCATCGTGCCGTCGGATGCTGTCCGCCACGATCCGGTCCACCTGGAAGAGCGGCTGGCGTCGCTCTGCGCGGACAGCGGCCGACATCCCGTGGCCGACGATTCCCGGCTGGCGCTCGGGGCGGCCGGCGCCGTCGCCAGCCTCGAAATGACCGCATCCCTGCGGCGGCGTGCAATCCTTGCCGCCTGGTTCCTGTCGGTCGGGGTGTTGCCGCGGAAAATGGCGACCGCGGTGCTGTCGTGGAAGCTTGATGCGGCGTCGAGGCCGGCATTTTTGAGCCGCCTGTCCAAGACCATTCGTCATGCGATGGGATAGTGGGTGGCGCTGTGCCACAACTCCGCCAGGTTTTCGGGAGGTCTGGCAACCCGGGTAGATTTCGAACAATATCATTATGGGTACGTGGCGCCCCAAGCGAAAGGACAACCAGCCCATGACCTCTTATGAGCCGATGCGTCCGATGGAGCGCTGCCCATCCCACCCTGGAGCGCTGCTTGACGACATTATCCCGGCAACCGGAAAGACCAAGGTGGAGATCGCCAATCTGCTCGGAATCTCGCGCCAGCAGCTTTATGACATCATCCGCGAAAAGAAGCCGGTGTCGCCGGCTGTCGCTGCCCGTCTTGGAAAGATGTTCGGCGACGGCGCCGCGATCTGGCTCAGGATGCAGGCTGCCTATGATGCCTGGCATGCGGAGCGCGAGGTCGACGTCAGCGCCGTTCCAAGATTGCATGCTGCCTGAGATGCAATAGATCGGCCGAACCACCGAGGCTCTCACAAATCGATCACGGTCCTGCCTGCCTGGACCGGTTCTCCGGTTCGACGGCGCGCTCGACCAGGACATGCGCCGCCCGCGCGGCCTCGACGAACGCGTCCCTGGCGGCTTCGGTCCAGCGATCGTCGCTCATGGCGCGGCGGCATGTGCGCAGTGCCAAGCCGTGTTTGGCGCTGCCGGCGTCACGCCAGTGGGCTTCCAGCAACTCGACAGCCTGCCGTGCGTTGGAAATGTTGCGGATATCTCCCACGATGCCGACCGCAACCGCAACCGGCTTGGAAAACCATCCTTGGGTCATGGCGGAGCCTTCGACGTGTTGAACTACTTATAACGAAAATCGTAGCGCAAGGTTTCATTTGCGCCAGTCACCACGGCGTGAGGCGGCCCTCACTGCGCCGCGCGCAGCCTGACCACGACGCTGCGCGCCACAAGCACCAGCACGGTGATGACGATCAGGATCACCGAGAGTGCGGCGATCGCCGGGTCGATGTTGTCGCGCAGGCCCATCCACATCAAGCGCGGCAGCGTGATGGCGTTGACCGAGGTGATAAACAGGGTGACGCCGATCTCCTCCCAGGACAGCACGAAAGACAACAACGCCGCGGTGACGATGCCGAACTTGATGTTGGGCATGATGATGCGGGTGGCGCGCTCCCACACGGTGGCGCCGAGGCCGCGGGCGGCGAGGTCGATGCGGCGGTCGAGCTGGCTGAGCGACACCAGGATCAGCACCGTGGCGAAGGGCACCGTCATCACCGCATGCGCCATGACGACACCCAGCCAGGTGTCATAGCCGAAGAACGACGAGAACCCGGAGATCGAGGTCAGCAGGAAGTAGAGCGTGATTGCCGAGACCACCGGCGGCACCACCATCGGCAGCAGCACGAAACCGACCAATGCTGCCGTGAAGCGCGGCTGGAACATCCAGATGCCGAGGCTGAAGCAGAGCGCCAGCACGGTGGAAAAGGCGCTGCTGACGATGCCGATCCTGATCGAGAGCAGGATCGAATCGATCCAGCGCGGATCCTCGATCAGCGCCCGGTAATGGCGCAGCGACAATTCGCCCGACGGCATCGCCAGCATGCGGCTCGGCGTCAGCGATACCGGGATGACGGCGAGCAGCGGCAGCAGCAGGAACAGCGCGACGAGGGCGGCGAGGACCAGCGAGACGGGACCGGGGCGGTAGGTCGGCATCGCGCTACACCAGTTGCTTGGGTCTGATATAGCGGAACAGCAGCGCCATCAGCGCGCCGACAAACAGCACCAGCACGACACTGATTGCGGCGCCCAGGCCCCAGTCCGGGCTCTGGAAGATGCGAAGGTAGATCAGCTCGGCGATCATCACGCTACGGCCGCCGCCGAGGATCGCCGGCGTGACGAAGAAGCCGAGCGAAAAGACGAAGACGATCAGCGCCGAGCCGATGATGCCGGAGCTGGTCATCGGCACGAATACCGACCAAAAGGTGCGCATACGGCTGGAGCCGAGGCCGCGCGCCGCCAGCAGCACACGGTCGTCGAGGCTGCGCATCGATGAGGCCAGCGGAAACACGGCGAAGGGAATGAGGAAATGCGTCATGCCGACGATAACGCCGAACTCGTTGCGCACCAGCGCCAGCGGCTCTGAGATGAAGCCGACCGCCTGCAGCCAGGTGTTGATCAGGCCGCGATTGGACAAAAGCGCCACCCAGCCGAAGGCGCGCGTCAGCACCGAGATCCAGAACGGCACCAGGATGCAGAACTCGGCCACGACGCGCTGCACCGGCGTGCCGCGTACCCAGACAACGGTGATGGCGTAGGCGGCGACAACCGAAACGATCGTCACGATCGCGGCGATACGCAGCGTGCGGATGAAGACCGACTGCACCAACTGATCCGTGAGCAGCGCATTGTACTGCCCCAGCCCCGGCGTGGGCAGGGTGAAGCTCCATTTAACCACGCCAAGGAATGGCCAGGCATAGGCCAGCACAAGAAAGAGGAGCAGCGGCGCCATCAACAGCGCCGCGCCCATCCTGTCGGAGAGGTATGCTCTCATCCGGTTATCCCGGCTTGTCAGGCGGAGATGATCTTCGTGTATTCGTCGAGTGCCGCCCCGTAGTTCTTGGCGTACCAATCCATGTCGAGCGGGATCTGCTTCTTCATGTTCTCGGGATCGACCGGATTGATGCGCCTCTTGTCGGCGGGTATCAGCGCATCGGTGGCCGGGTTGGCCGGACCCTGACCGAGCTTTTCGAACATGATGAGTTCCTTCTCCGGGTCCTGGGTGCTGGCGATGAACTTCATCGCCGCGTCCTTGCCGCCGGGATTGCCCTTGAGCACGGCGAGCGCGCCGGGCGAGATCAGGCCCTGGTCCCAGATGAACTTGATCTTGCCGCCGGAATCCTGCTCGATGAGCGAAGCCCGGGTCGACCAGACGATCGCCATCGAGGCCTCGCCATTGAGCAGCACGCTCTGGCTTTCGGCGCCGCCACCCCAATAGGCGACGACGTTTTCCTTGAAGGCGGCGATCTTGTCATGCGCGCGCTTGAGGTCGAGCGGGTAGAGCGATGCCGGTGCGATGCCGTCGGCGAGCAGTGCCGCTTCCCAGCTCGACACGCCCCATTTGTAGAGCGAGCGCTTGCCGGGGAATTTTGCCACGTCGAAGAAGTCGGCCATGCCGGTTGGTGCCTGGCTGCCGTATTTCTCGGCATCATAGGCGATGACATAGGAGAAGAAATAGGTCGAGGCGGCGTATTCCCAGCCGAAGCCCGGCCGCATCTTCTTCTTGTCGACGACCGCATAATCGATCGGCTCGAGCATGCCTTGGGCGCCGAGCGTGATGGCCGAGAACGGATCGACGTCGACCAGGTCCCAGGTCGGGGCGCCGCTCTTGAACTGCGCCGCGATCGCGCCTTCGGTCGGGCCGGAGCCGTCCATCTTAACGACAATGCCGGTTTCCTTGGTGAAGGCCTGGCCGTAAGCCGCGTCATAGGCGGTAATGGCGTCGCCGCCCCAGTTGACGAGCACCAGTTCCTTAGCCGCGGCAAAGGCGCCGGTCGAGCGCAGCAGCATCGGCGTGCCGGCCAGCACCAGTGCGGCCAGCTGCGTAAACTGCCGGCGCGAGATCTCGCCGCGCACTGCCCTGGCGGATAGCGCCTCGATGGAATTTTTCTTGGTTTGGTTTGTCATGTCAGTTCCCCTTTTTTGTCGTTGATATTTCCTGAAAGTCAGCTTGGCGAATTCGCCGCGCCGATCGTCATTGTCCTCCGTTCGGAAGGAGGAAGCCTTTCTCCGCCGGCCAGGTCAGCCAGACGGAATTGCCCTTGCTGAGCGCGGAAGCGGCGACCTCGTTCGGCACAGAGATCGTCACCTTGGCGCCTTGCCGCGTCGTCAGATCGAGCCGCGTCGCAGCGCCGAGATAGGTCGAGGCGACGGCAGTCGCGGCAATGCCGTTCTCGCCTGTCGCGGCTTCGCGGGCGATCGACATGTATTCGGGCCGGATCGCCAGGATGGCGTCGCCCCGGACCTTCTCGGCCTTGCAGCGCATGCTGATCGCGCGGTCTTCGCAGAGGCCCGTCGAGCCATTGTTGGCCGGGCGTACGCCCTTCAGCGGCAGCATGTTGATCTCGCCCAGGAACTCGGCGACGAAGCGGTTGTCCGGCCGGTCGTAGACCTCGTCCGGCGCGCCGACCTGCAGCAATTTGCCGTGGTTGAAGATGGCGACGCGAGATGACAACGCCAGCGCCTCGCTCTGGTCATGGGTGACGAAGACGAAGGTGGTGCCGGTCTCCTGGTGCAACCGCTTCATCTCGGCCTGCATCTGGCCGCGCAGGCCCTTGTCGAGTGCTGAAAACGGCTCATCGAGCAAAAGTACGCCCGGCTCGAACACCAGCGCCCGCGCCAGTGCGACCCGCTGCTGCTGGCCACCGGACAATTGCGACGGCAGTTTCTTTTCGTGGCCCTTGAGCCCGACGCGCTCGATCATTTCGCCGACGCGGCGTTTGATCTCGGCCGCCGGTTTCTTTCGCACCTTGAGCGGAAAGGCGATGTTGGCCTCGACGCTCATATGCGGGAACAGCGCATAGCCCTGGAACACCATGCCGGCGGCACGCTGCTCGGCCGGCCGCTCGGTGATGTCGACGCCGTCGCTGTAAAGGCGACCGTCGGTCGGCTGAATGAAGCCGGCAAGGATCATCAGGAAGGTGGTCTTGCCGGAACCGGAGGGGCCGAGCAGGGTGAGGAACTCGCCACGGCCGATATCGAGCGTCAGATCGTCCAGCGCACGGAACGAGCCGAAGCTCTTGCCGATCCCGATTGCCTTGATCTCTGCGGCCCGGCCGGGTTGCTGCATCCTGCCCTTTCCTTAGCGTAGCCGAAATCGTAGGCAGGGCGGCGGCTCACCGCAACCGAATAGTTTTCGCCTGATCGGCAAATTTGATTCATCTATGCGCCAATCTCCCCCTCGAGGGGGGAGATTAACGCTGGTTCTCCGACAGCTTCGACCGCAGCCACCGCCCAAACGCCTCCAGCACCGGATGCGCCGCCTTGGCGTGCTCGGAAACCAGAAAATACGAGCGCGGTGAATTGATCGCTATGTCGAAGGGGCGGACCAGCCGGCCTTCGCTCAGTGCCCGGCCGCTGGTCAGCTCGTCGCCCATGGCGATGCCCTGGCCGGCGATCGCCGCCGAAAAGACCAGGTTCATGTCGGAAAAGAAGATGCCGCCTTCCGGGTCGGGGTTCTCGACCTTGGACAGCGCCAGCCAGCGCGCCCAGTCCTCGGTATCGCCGAGATGCAGGAGATTGGCGCGCAGCACGTCGGCCGGCTTGGAGAAGCCGCCGATCTTGTTGAGCAGCGTCGGGCTGCACAGCGGCGTAAAGGAGATCCCGCACAACAGCTCGACCGCGCGGTTTGGCCAATTGCCGACGCCGAAGGCGATGAAGGCATCGGCCTCGGCATTGCTCACGTCGTCGAGACGGCGCGGCGTCAGGATGCGCAGCGCGACATCGGGGTACATCTGCCGGAACTCGCCGATATGGGTGCACAGGAACAGCGAGGCGAAACCCGGCGTACAACTGACGCTGAACGAGCCGCCGATGCCGGTGCCGGCATGGCGTGTCACCGCGTCGCCCAGCACCGTCAGCGCCTTGCGCACGTCGCTGGCATAGCGCTGGCCGCGCGGCGTCAGCGCCACGCCCTTGCCAATGCGCTCGAGCAGGTCGAAGCCGAGATCGCGTTCGAGCAGGCGAAGCTGATGGCTGACTGCGCTGCGGGTCAGATGCAGTTCGTCGGCGGCGCGCCAGACGCTGCCGTGGCGGGCAAAACTGTCGAGGGCGCGCAGCGCCTGCGTCGAGGGAATTCTCAAGAGGTGAACCGAATTTGCATGAGCCGGGAAAACATATCACTTTTTGGCGGGGCGCTTCACTGCTTTCTTTCCGCCATGGAGAAACCGGTGACCTCCGCGCAAGTGACCGCACTTGCCTTTCTGGATGACATCCAGCCGTCGCTATCGGCGTGGACGCGGGCGATCTTCGATTTCGGCGAGACCGCCTGGCGCGAATACCAGTCGGCCGCCTGGTATGTCGAGCATCTGAAGCACGAAGGCTTTTCCGTCGAGGAAGGTTCTGGCGGCATGCCGACCGCCTTCTGCGCCCACTGGGCCAATGGCGCGGGGCCGACCATCGGCCTGTATGCCGAGTATGATGCAGTGCCCGGCAATTGCCAGGATGCTGCGACGGTGAAGCGACCGCGCCCGGGCCTCGGCGAACAGGCTGGCGGCCACACCGATCCGCATTCCGGCCTCGGCATTGCCAGCCTCGGCGGGCTGCTGGCGACCAAGGCGGCGATGCAGCGCCACGGCATATCAGGCACGCTGCGCTTCACCGGCGAGCCGGCGGAGAAGGTGCGCGGGTCGAAGCCGATCCATGCCGCGAAGGGCTATTACGATGGGCTAGCGGGCATGGTCTCCTTCCATCCTTTTTATATGCTGCCGCTCTGCAATACCGCGCGCTGGGATACGCATTGCGGTGCGGCCTATGCGATGATCTACCGCTTTGTGTGCGACGAGCCGGAACATTGGGCGAGGGCGGCAGGCGGCGCAGCACCCATCCCGCAGGCGCATTCGGCAGTCAGGGCGCCCGGCGCCAACGACGCGCTGATGATGATGTATATGGCGTCCAAGGCGCTGCGCGATTCCATGCTGCCGCATCAGGGCGGCTGGTCGATCAGCGAGGCGATCCTGACGGCGGGCCAGGCGACCGCCGACAATCTGCCGGCCGGGCTGGCCGAGATCCAGTACATGATCCGCGTGCCGACGCTGGCGATGGCCGAGCAGGTCACCGCCGTGCTCGACCGCAATGCGGAAGCCGCAGCCAGGATGAGCGGCTGCCGCCATGAGCGGCACTGGGTGTCGAAGTCGCGGCCGGGGCTGGCCAATCACGTCATGGCCGGTATTGCCTTCGACGCGCTGGCGGCGGTCGGGCCGCCGTGCTGGGACGAGACGGCCAAGGCGATCGCCCGCGAAGTCCAGCTCAATGCCGGGGGCGAGGCGACCGAGGAACCATTCATCGACGAACTGGACCGGCTGATTGCACCACAGGCGGCCGAGGCGCTCCTGCGCCGCGACCTGCCGCCTTGGCAGCTCAATTCCACCTCTGACGATTACACCGACATGTCGTGGCATACACCGACGGCACGATTCTACGTCGCCCGGCCGGCGCTGCGATCCGAGAACGGCCACGCGTTTCCGTCCTGGGCTATGAATGCGCTGGGCGGCATTTCTGCCACCATCGACCCGATGGTCATCTGCGCCGCAAAGACGGTCGCGCTGGCAGCACTTCGCCTGTTGGAAGACGAGGCTGCGCGCGACGCGGCGATGGATGAATTCGTCACCCGCACCGGCGGCGGCATCGGCGGCTCGAACTGGATCGCGCCGCTCTGCGACTACGATCCGCCCATCGGATTTCGCTGGCCGGAATACATCACCACCCCGCGCGGACGGGATTGGTGGATACCAGGCAACCAAGCCGCATGATCAACCAAGCCGCCCTTCACGAGGAGAAACCCCATGACCGTCCATGACCGCATCGTCGCCGAGCCGTTTTCGCTGCAGCACCGCAACCCGGCCGGCGGAACCAAGCCGCTGACCGCCTGGGGCTTCGCCAACGAGACCGACGTGCTGACCGACGTGCTGCTCGGCTCGCCGAATTTCCTGCGCCATCTCTCGACCAGCTCGCTGTCGCGCAAGCACCTGCGCGAAGCGCCATGCAACGTCCAGATCGCGCAGGCGCAGCACAAGGACCTGGTCGCCGCCTATGAGCATTTCGGTGTCAACATCCACTGGCACGAGCCGACGCCGGAACTGCCGATGCAGGTCTACTCGCGCGATTCCAGCGTCATGACGCCGTACGGCGCCATCATCACCGCCATGTCGCAATGGTGGCGGCGTGGCGAGAACTACGCGGCGATCCGCACCTATGAGAAGCTCGGCATCCCGATCTATGATATGGTCACCGCCGGCACGTTCGAGGGCGGCGACTTCAACGTCATCGAGGACGGCGTCGTGCTGATCGGCTGCGGTGGCGCCCGCACGCAGGAGGAGGGCGCGCGCCAGGTCCAGGCCTGGTTCGACAAGGAGGGCTGGGAGACCCGCATCGCCTTCATCGACGAGTATTACGTCCATATCGACCTGATGGTGGTGCCGATCGCCGAAAAGCTGACCGCCGTCTGCCTTGCCTGTACAGAGCCCGGCATCGTCGACTGGCTGAAGGGCAAGGGCCACGAGATCATCGACGTGCCGTTCCAGGATACTATGGCGCTCGGCTGCAACTTCATGTCGCTGGGCAAGGACAGGGTAATCGCCCCGACCTCGAGCCAGACGCTGATCGGCCAGCTCAAGGCGCGCGGCTTCGAGGTGGCGGCCATCGACATGAGCGAGATCTCGAAGACCGGCGGCGGCATTCACTGCATGGCGCAGGCGCTGAAGCGCGAGCCGGCCTGAGGGGCCGGCCTTTAGCCCGGCCGCTTGCGCGAAAGCGCCACTGTCAGCACCGTCGATCCCGCCTGGCGTGCGGCGCGCCCCTACAGCACGATGAGCTTTCCCTTGCGCAGACGCCGGGCGCAACGATAGACGAGGTCGGCAGCGACCATGTCTTCCATCGCAATGCCCATCGCCTTGTAGGTGGTGATCTGTTGATCCGAAACGCGGCCCGGCGCGCGGTCGAGCAGCATGGCGCCAAGCTCGGTGCCGAAATCCGGGTCGAAGCCGGCAAGCTCGCAAGATCCGACCGGGGTCGGTTTGAATGCATCCTTGGTTTCGACAAAAAGACTGGATCTGCCGATGAGCTCGATCGGCATTTCACCGCCGGGCGGCGCCACCCCGACCGAGGAGACATGCGTGCCCGGCTGGACCCAGCCTGCGTCGATCACCGGCTGGTAGGAGTGGGTCGCCAGGCACACCACGTCGGAACTGCGCACTGCCGTCTCGAGATCGGCGACCGCCACCACCGACGGATGCAGCCGGGCAAGCGCTGCCGCATCGTCGAAGCTCTTCGAAGCGACACGGATTTCGGCAAAGTCGCGCACCAAGGGCAACAGATGCAGGTGCTGGTTGGCCTGCACGCCGGCGCCGACCACGGTCGCTATCCTGGCGTCCCTGCGGGCAAGGGTGCGCACCGACAGCACGGCGGAGCCGGAGGTCCGCACCGCGGTTATGAAGGTGCCGTCCATGATACACACCGGCAGGCCGGACAGCGGATCAAACAGGGTGATGGTGGCGAGGTGGCTGGGCAGGTTCTTGGCCAGGTTGCCTTCGAAGACGTTGACGATCTTGACGGTCAGGTTCATGCCCTCCATCCAGGCCGGCATGGCGAGGCTGTAGCCGGCCTCGGGGATGTCGAGCTGTGGTCGGGGTGGATTGACGACCCTGCCTTGTGACAGCGCCTTGAAGCCGTCTTCCAGAACATCGAGAAGCTGACTGAGGTCGATGCATTCCATCACATCGGTTTCGCTCAGCACCAGGATCTCGGTCGCTCCCTTGCTGATTTCTGCCGCACTCTTGCCGGCTGGGCTGAACGCTTCCTTGGTCATCCTGCACTCCTGTGTTCGAAATCGGCTCACCACGTTTGCTTTCAGCGGTGAGGGAAGCGCAGGCTATTGCGAGGTTTTATGTTGTGAAATACGTTGATTTCGGTGTCTCTGCGTGAAATCAACACGCAAATCCCTTAGATAGCGTGGATTGTGAAATGAGCGACCTCGACCAGATAGACCGCAGCCTGCTCCGGTTGCTCCAGGAAGACGGACGCCGGACGACGCTTGATCTTGCCGGGCGTGTCGGGCTGTCTCCGACCGGAACCAGCCAGCGGGTTAAGCGCCTGTTCCGCGACGGGTTCATCACCGCGGTCAGGGCCATGCTCGATCCGCGCAAGGTCGGCCGGGGAACGCTGGTGTTCATCGAGGTCCGGCTTGACCACACGGCGCCTCATGTCTTTGACCGCTTCGCCGAAGCCGTGGCGAAAGCTCCGGAGGTTCTGGAGTGCCATATGGTGGTTGGCGGTTTCGATTATCTGGTCAAGGCGCGGATCGCCGATATGGCGGTGTTCCAGGATTTCCTGCAGCGGGTCATCCTGCCGCTGCCCGGCGTGCGCGAAACGCACACGTTCGCCTCCATCGCCGATGTCAAGCCGAACGCCCTTTTGCCGGTGTGATCGGGTAGAGGAGGGGAACGCTGTTCAGGGCGACCTGCATCGCATCTTCGCCATCTAATCGCTCCCCCCTGGCGCGCCTTCAGGTGCAGCGATGCCGGAGACCGGCTCTAGCCTTGCTGGGTCAGCAGGTTTGCGTCGCGTGCGAGCCGCCACTCACCATCCGCCTCCTTGCGCAGGAGCGTCAGCGCATATCCCGATCGATGGACCGGCTCGCCATTCGGCGGGGTCGCGGTCATATTGATGCGGCTGCGGATGAAGGCCCAAGTGCCGAGAAGCTGTAGTTCCACGATATCGCTCGTGCCGTCGATATGAACGCCGGCCGTCTCCCGCGCGGCTGCCGCGAAGATCTCCTTGTCGAAGGGTTCCCGGCCGGGAACCATGAAGATCGCGTCGTCCGTCATTAAGCTGAGGACGGTCGCGATGTCTCCACGCTTGCTCGCATCCATCCACGTCTCGACCAGCTTTCGGATTGCTGTTTCGTCGCCCGTCATCCGTTACCTCCCTGGCATCTCGCCGTCATCGATGGCGCACGGCGCTCCTTCCTCGCTGCTACATAGGGCTTAGATCGCTCTCGTCATCGATTGCAGTGCGTCGCGCCGCGGGTAGCACGGTCAGCGAGCCGGCAGGTTCGCGCCCTCCATGCCTATCGCCAGCCACCGGAGGCGGTGATGCGCTCGCCGGTCAGCCAGGACGCTTCGTCGGAGGCGAGGAACACCGCGACGCGGGCGACGTCGTCGGGCAGGCCGAAGCGACCGAGCGGCGTCATGGCTATAATCTGCTTCTCGAATTCGCTGCCGACGATGCCGATGCGCGCGAGGCCCTCGGTATCGATGCCGCCGGGCGCGATGGCGTTGACGCGGATGTTGCGTGCGCCGAGCTCCCGCGACATCGACAGCGTGATCGTGTCCACCGCACCTTTGGTCGCGGCGTAGACGAGCGAGTTCGGTTGCGGATTGCGGCTGGCGACCGAGCTTATGTTGATGATGCTGCCGCCGCCCGCGCCAAAATGGTTCACTGCTGCTTGCGTGGTCAGAATGATGCCCAACACATTGGTGTCGAACTCGCGGTGAAACTCGGCCTCGGTAACCGCTTCCAGCGGCTCGAATGCGAAGACTCCGGCATTGTTGACCAGTATGTCGAGCCCGCCAAACTCCAATTTCGCCGCCTCGAACAGGCGGCGCACATCAGCCGCTTGCGACACGTCGCCCTGGACGGCGACGGCGCGGCCGCCACGGTCCTCGATCTCGGCGACGACGCGGTCGGCGCCTTCCCGTGACGAGGCGTAGTTGACGACCACTGCGGCGCCGGCCGTGGCAAGACTCTTGGCGATGGCGGCGCCGATACCGTTGGAGGCGCCGGTGACGATGGCGACCTTGCCGTTCAGCTTGCTCATCAAATCTCTCCTTTGTTGACGATGAGCGGTATTTAATCATGATCGAAACGCGTATTATGGTGCCCACAATCCGTTCTTTCGTTCCTGGAATTCCGGAATGACCACCATCCTCGAAAAGACCGCCGGTCTCGTCGCCTTCGTCCGAACCGTCGATGCCGGCTCTTTCCATGCCGCCAGCCGGCTGGTCGGCTCCAGCCCGTCGGCAGTGTCGAAAAGCGTGGCGCGGCTCGAGCGTCGGCTCGGCGTCAGGCTGATCCAGCGCTCGACGCGCCGGCTCGGGCTCACCAGCGAAGGCATCGTCTATTACGAGCGCGTGGCGCCGCTGCTCAGGGCGCTGGACGATGCCGAAGACATCGTTCAGATGGCCGATACGGCGCGCGGCCTGCTGCGCGTTACAGCGCCGGTCGAGCTTGGGCGTGGCCTGATCGCGGCATGGGCGCAAGCGTTCCTTGCGCAGCACGGCGCAGTCAAACTGGAGCTCAGCGTCACCGACCGTCACGCCGATCTGATCCGCGAAGGCTATGACGTTGCGGTGCGCATGGGGCCGCTCTCAGACACCGGGCTCGTCGCGCGCAAGATCGCCAATCTGCCGATCATGCTGGTGGCCTCACCGGCCTATGTCGAGCGGCGCGGCCGTCCGGCATCGGTCGAGGATTTACGGGACCATGAATTCGTCCGCCACCAGATGGCTGGCCGGCCTTATCCGGTCACATTTGCCGACGGTACGATGATCGTGCCGGATGGGCGGCTCGATACCGATGACGGCGGCGCCATCCGCAATGCCGCACTTGCCGGCGCCGGCATCGCGCATCTCATGCAGTTTGCGGTGCAGGACGATCTCGACACGGGCCGCCTGGTCCGCATGCTGCCCGAGGTGGCGATGCGGACCATGCCGGTGCACATCGTCCATGCCTACGGGCGGCAGCTACCGGTCCGGGCGCGGCTGTTCGTCGACTTCCTTGCGGGCCAAATGGCGGCGCTGGCGCGATAGCGCAGGGCTCCGTGGCAAAGACAGCGGCGGCTTCGAGATTACCCTGTTAGTAGCACAAGCGACCCCCGCCTTCGTTACCTGTCCATAGAGCTAGAACGTGATCTTAACTGAATCGGCGCTGCGGTTGGCCGCGCCGTGGTGGACGGCCTCGATGTTGTTGCCGTCGGGGTCGAGCAGGAAGGCGGCGTAATAGCCGGGATGGTAGGATCGCTCGCCCGGCGCACCATTGTCGGTGCCGCCGGCCTCAAGCCCGGCCCTGTAGAAGGCATCGACCATGGCGCGGTCATTTGCCTGGAAGGCCAGGTGGTGGCGGCCGGTCAGCTTTCCCAGGGCCGCCGGGCTGTCGGGGCTGGAGATGAACAGCTCGTCGGCCCAGAAATAATCATTGCCGGCGCCACCGATCGGTATGCCGAGCACGTTGAGAACCGCCTCGTAGAAACGACGGCTGGCCTTGAGATCCCTGACCACCAGATGGAGGTGGTCGATGAGACGCCCGCGATGAAGTTCCTGATTTGCCATGCTTGACAGCTCCTGATCGCCGGTTGGAAATCTAGCTTCGAATGGTGCGCGGTCAATCCAGAAAGCCGTGGAATGGCGCCATCGCGCCGACTGGATAAAAAATGCAACCGGATTGTCGGATTCATGACATATCCAACGTCCTTCGGACGCAAGCGGCTCGGCGAAGCTCGAAAAGGTCGTGCCGTATCAACGCTTCCGGCATGGGAGAAAAGTGAAATGAGCCTTCCCTATCGTTGGGTTATCGTCGCGGCTGGTGCGCTGATGACCTGTGTCGCCCTCGGGGCGATGTTCTCGCTGGCGATCTTTCTCGAACCGATGGCGCTTGACACACAATGGTCGCGCGCCGGCATATCGAGTGCGATGACGCTGAACTTCCTGGTAATGGGCCTCGGCGGCTTCGCCTGGGGCGCCATTTACGACCGCTTTGGCGCCCGCATCGTCGTCATGACCGGCGCCGTGCTGCTCGGCCTGGCGCTGGTCCTGGCCAGCCGCACCGGTTCGCTGCTCGTTTTCCAGTTGGCCTACGGCGTGCTCGTCGGCCTCGCGGCAAGCGCCTTCTTCGCGCCGATGATTGCGCTGACCTCCGCCTGGTTCGACACGAACCGCAGCCTCGCCGTCTCGCTGGTCTCGGCCGGCATGGGCGTGGCGCCAATGACCATCTCGCCCTTCGCCCGCTGGCTGATTTCGGCCTACGACTGGCGCACCGCAATGTTCGACATCGGCATAACCGCGTGGGTGCTGCTACTGCCGGCCGCGCTTCTGGTGCGCCAGCCGCCCAAGCCCGCTGCCGACGGCGCTGCCCCAAGCGTTGCCGCCGAGGGTGCCGGCATGACGGTTCCGCAGGCGCTGCGCTCGCCGCAATTCATCGTGTTGGGACTGACCTTCTTTGCCTGCTGCGCGGCGCATTCCGGGCCGATCTTCCACATGGTGAGCTATGCCATGCTGTGCGGCATAGCGCCGATGGCGGCGGTCAGCATCTACAGCATCGAGGGCCTGGCAGGGCTGGGTGGCCGGCTGCTTTACGGCGTGCTTGCCGATCGGTTGGGCGTCAAGCCGGTGCTGATCACCGGGCTGGCCATACAGGCCGTGGTCATCGCAGCCTATCTGGCGGTCAGCGAGCTTGGTCAATTCTACACGCTCGCCGTCATCTTCGGCGCCACCTATGGCGGCGTCATGCCGCTCTATGCGGTGCTGGCGCGGGAATATTTCGGCCAGCGCATCCTCGGTACGGTGTTCGGTGCAGTAACCATGCTGTCCAGCCTCGGCATGGCTTTCGGCCCGCTCGCCGGCGGCATGGTGTTCGATGCCTATGCCAGCTATTCCTGGCTGTTCATCGGCTCGGCCCTTGTCGGGCTTGGCGCGATGGCGATTGCGATCGCCTTCCCGCCGCTGCCGCGCAGGGAGTTGCAACCGGCTTAAAGCAGGATCGGTGGAAAAGGGCGGCCGCTTGGATGGCAAGCGGCCGCGATCCAAAAATAGCTGGCAGTGTTTGTTCGGCATTATGAAACGCGAATTGCTATGCCCGCAGAGGCACCACCTCGGCGCCGTCAAGCGTGTAGCGCGCATAGCGGAAATCGCGAATTCTCGCCAATCTGTCGCCGGCCCATTCCAGCAGGATAAAGTATTTTAGCCCTCCGGCCGAGTCGTCCGGATCGATCACAAGAATGGCTGGCTGCCGATCCACCAGGCCTGGAAGCAGCCGCCAATCGTGGATACCCGCGTAATTGTGGAAGTACCGGCCCACTTTCGTGCGGCCACTCGCCCGGAGCCGGTTGACGAGGTCAAGCCGGACGTCCTCGGCCAGCATGTCGCGGATCGCATCGAAGTCGCGGGCGTTGAACCGCTCTACATAGGCTGCCAGACGCGCCCGTTCGGGCTCGGCCAACACCGGCACAGGCCGATCGTCAGGCTCGCCGGCGACCTGGCGCAGGCGCAGACGGCCGCGATGCAGTGCGGCTTTCACCGCCGGAACGCTGCTGTCGATAATGTTGCCGATCTCTTCGATCGTATAGCCGAGCACATCCATGAGGATGACGCTGCTACGCTGCGCCGCGGGCAGGCGCATGAAGGTCTGCAGGCTTGCGGCTGCAGTGTGTCGACCCTCGGCCGACATACCGGGGTCAGGGATCATATCGATATCCTCAACGACATGCGCGGCATCCAACCTGGCACGACGGCGTAGGTGGTCGAGCGCGGCATTGTGCGCGATGCGAAACAGCCAGCCCTCGACATTGGCTATCGGCCCGGTCCCGGGGAACGCCTCGAGCGCCTTGACCGTAGCTTCCTGGACGACATCCTCGGCATCGATCACCGAACCGGTCATGCGGGCGCAATAACGGTGCAGTTTCGGCCGCAATTCGCCGAGCAGCCGGTCGAATGGCTCCCGTCCTTCTGGCGTGCCGATTGCGGATCCGGTCATCGCACAAGGGTCGATCTCATGCGTATCTCCCAGGCAGAGGCGCCCGCCATCGGGCGCAGCGTCTTATAGACGCTCGACGATGGCAAAAGGATTCGGTCGAAAAAACTTTCTCCTGCTGGAATCCTTTGATGTTCCCTACGCGTCTCTGGATCACGGGCCCGTCAACCTGGCGGGCCCTTTGTTCAAGCCGGAGGCGCCATAGTCATGAGCAAGCAAAGTGCGGGATCAACGAAGGTCTGGGTTCTCGCCCTCACGTCGATAGGCTCCTTGATGGTCGTTCTCGATGCGATGGTCGTGGCGACGGCATTGAGCACGATGCGCGTCGAGCTCGACGCCTCGCTGGAGACGCTGCAATGGACGATGAACGCCTATAATTTGAGTTTTGCCGTCCTGCTCATGACCGGGGCTGCGCTCGGTGACCGGTTCGGCCGCCGCCGTACGCTCGTTGCCGGATTGGCGTTGTTCGTCGCAGCGTCGGTTGCGTGCGCGCTCGCTGGCAATGCCGGATTGCTGATTGCGGCCCGTGCGGTCCAGGGCGCAGGTGCCGCGATGGTCATGCCGCTGGCCATGGCGCTGCTGAGCGTCGCTTTTCCTCCGGAGGAACGAGGCAAGGCGCTGGGTATCTTCAGCAGCATCACCGGCCTGGCCCTGATCATCGGCCCGATAGCGGGCGGTGCGATTTCCGAAGGCCTCTCCTGGCACTGGATCTTCTGGCTCAATGTCCCGGTCGGCATCGTTCTCATCCCGCTGGTGCTGCGTCGGATTCCGGAGAGTCACGGGCCGGGCACGGTTATCGATGTCCTCGGCGTCGTGCTGGTAACTGCGGCGGCATTCGGAGTGGTCTGGGGCCTGATGCGCGGCAACATCGTGGGCTGGAGCAGCTCTGAAGTGCTGACGGCGCTGACGGCCGGGCTGCTTCTCGCCATCGCGTTCGTCCTTTGGCAGCTGCGTGCCCGTGAGCCCATGCTGCCTTTGCGGTTCTTTCAGGCGCGCGCATTCTCCTCGGGCGTAGGGGCGAACTTCCTGCTTTGCGCCGCCATGTACGGCCTCGTATTCCTGTTGCCGCAGTTTCTGCAGTTTGCCCAGAGCCGTGGGCCGTTCGGCGCCGGCATGGGATTGCTGCCTTGGACCGCCACGCTTTTCGTGGTCGCACCGATCGCCGGCAGCCTGATCAACCGAGTCGGCGAGCGCTGGCTTGTGGTGGCCGGACTGATCCTGCAAGCGGCTGGCATGGCCTGGCTGGCGCAGATCGCCGCACCTGATCTGCCCTACGTTCAGCTAGTCGCCCCGCTGATCATTACCGGTGCCGGCGTGTCGATGGCCATGCCTGCCGCGCAGAACGCGGTTCTCAATGCGGTCGCCCGGCCGGAGGTCGGCAAGGCTGCCGGCACGTTCAACACATTCCGCTTTCTCGGCGGCGTATCCGGGATCGCGATCGCCGGTGCGGTGTTCGCCGGCACTGGAAGCTTCTCGTCCACCGACGCGTTCAGCGATGGCTTCACCTCGGCAATCGACGTCTCCGCTCTGCTCTCGCTCGCCGGCGCGCTCGTCGGATTGGGGCTCCCGGAGCGTCGCGCAGTGGCGCTCGCGAATGCCAGCAAGGAGGCGTAACTCGAAGGCGGGAAGCTTGCGCTTGCTCCCACTGTTGTCGCGCTAACAGCAGCCGCGCCAGCGCAGCAAAAAGGTCGCCGAGCGTCGGTTGCCGGCCGGTCCTGTGGCGGGGCATCTGTGTCCAGACCCAGATCTTGCGCCCGTGATGGCGGCGAACATGCTGCATCGCAGCACCCTCTCGCCGATATCGGCGGGCCAAGGCAGTGCGAAAAAATCGTCAAGAATGGACAATTCAGGCTGTTTCCTGCTGTTTTTTGGCTTTTATTAGTCGCGCCTCACGTTCCTGTTTCAAATGTGTCAACTTTTTGTGTTGCGTTGCACAATGGTGGTCCTATTCTGCGCAAGGGGGGCGCTTCCGATTGGAATGCGCCGTGAACGACGCCGCTATATTGACCGATTGGCAGTTTCGCCGTCCCTCCGGCGTATGCCGCTAATGGGAAATGCGCGCGACACCCAATTGGACGCGCTGAGGGCCATCGCCGTGACGATGGTGCTGTACTCCCATTTCTTCGCGGCCGGAGGGTCCTCGTTCTGGGGCCATATCGGCGTGCGCCTGTTCTTCGTGCTGAGCGGCTTTCTGATCACGCGACTGCTGCTGGAAGCCAGAGCGGCCGCCGAATTCGAAACCGGACCGGCGCTGAAATCCTTCTATATCAGGCGGGCGCTGCGAATATTCCCGCCCTATTTCGCCGTGCTGGGTTTCGTCTGGCTGGTGGACCTGGAGCAGTCCAGAGGATCACTGGCCTGGCATGCCCTCTATCTGTCGAATTTCTGGTACGCCGCGCAGAATGAATGGACGCCCTGGCTGCTCTGCCATTTCTGGAGCCTGAGCATCGAGGAGCAGTTCTATATCGCCTGGCCACTGATCGTCCTGCTGGCACCGCGCCAGCGCCTCGAAGCGATCTGCATCGGCGTGATCATGCTGTCGCTGGCCTACCGGTTTTATTGGCCGATCGCGGGAACGCCCGGTTTGGCGCGCGACCTGCTGCCGCCGGCGTCGATGGATGCATTGGCGTCAGGCGCGCTGCTCGCCGCCTACCGGTCAAGAACAGCCGGCTTGCCGCAATGGCTTCGAGCTGGCTGGCCGGGGCTCGCCGCGGCGTTTTTCGTTCTGCAGTGGTTTGCGCCGGCGCCGGCAAATCCGGTGCAGGAATGGGGTCTCTGGCTGCTGTTGCAGATCCTGCCTGTCGCGCCTCTGGTGGTCATCGTTGCAAGCTGTTCAACGGGCATTGGCGGTCGCGTCGGAAAACTTCTCGAACTGCCGCCGCTGCTTGGCCTTGGCCGCATAAGCTACGGCGTCTATCTCTACCATCCCATAGTGCTGGCTCTGGTTGTCAAGTCGCAGCCCTGGATCCCGCTCAACGTCTCGGAGCAAGGGCCGGGGCGGTTCCTGGTCGCGGGAACTGCGACGCTCATGCTGGCTTCGGTTTCGTGGCTGCTTTTCGAAAAGCCGCTCAACAGCCTCAAGCGCCACTTCCCCTATGTTGCTGGAAAAGGCCGAGGCGCCATCTCGGCAGGCATGGACGTGGGCAATGCCGGATGGCTCGCGGCCGGAGCATATCCGGGCAGGCCGCTTGATGGTGGCACGTCACCCTTGCCGCGCAAGCTGCACCGAACCGATCGGAGCTGATCATGGCTGCTGCTCCCTTGGTTTCCGTTCTGCTGCCGATCTACAATGCGGGACCTTATCTCGCCGCTGCGCTGGGCAGCGTCCTGCGCCAGGATTACGAGCGTCTGGAGGTCATCGCCATCGATGACGGCTCGACCGACAACTCGCTGCAGATCCTGCAGAAATACCGCCAGGCCGACAATCGCATCTCGATCATCTCACGCGAAAACCGTGGCCTGATCGCAACTTTGAACGAAGGCCTGGCCGTGGCGCGCGGCGATCTGGTCGCCAGGATGGACGCCGACGACATCGCCTATCCCCAGCGCCTGTCGCGGCAGGTCGCGCTGTTCAACCAGCAGCCTGACCTGGCTCTATGCGGCGCGGGTTTCGATACCTTGCTCGGCAACCGCATCGTCCGGGGTTCGCCCGATCCGATATTCCAGGACAATATCCTGCGAATACTGTCGATGTTCTTCACGATCTTCATGCATTCCACGGTCGTCTACAACAGGAAGGTCATCGAAGAGAGCGTTCTATTTTATGACGAAAGCTACAAGCATGCCGAGGATTTCGACCTGTTCAGGCGGCTGACCGACCGCTACCCGGCGGCCATGATCCCCGAAAGCCTGATCGCCTATCGTATCCATGACGACAGCGTGACCAACAGGCACAAGCGCGAAATGCGCAGGACCCATTTGAAGATCGTCGCCGAGAACCTCGAGCGCGAAGGGCTCGCACAAGAGACGCAAGGCCTGCGCGACATCGGTGAGGTCCTGTCGATGGACACGGTTCGCCGTGCCGCCGAATGGATCCTTGCGCTGGAAGAAAGGATTTCGGCACTGCCGGCCGAGACGAGGCCGAGTTACCAGGCCGGCACGCTGAACCTGTTCTATTTCCACTACCAGCTGATATCGGGGGAAAGGCAGCCGCTGCTGATGCACGAATTCCTGACGCGGACGGCGAAATGGAACCTCATCCGGCGGCGCGAGCAGTACGTGTTTCGGACCGGTGCCTTCGCGCCGCGCTTCAGTCTCGCCTCGATGTCGGTCACCAGGCAGGTGGATGCCCTGTCGCGGTATCTGCAGTCCGTGCCGGCCGCGGCGGTTTTGCCTTCGAACCAGTTGAGCTAGCAACGCATGTTCGTCAAATCGCACCAGCTCCAGCAGCGCGGCCGCTCGACGGTGCCGGCGGCCATGTCGCCGCGGCCGCAGCAAGGACCGGCGCCGGCGGTCAGCTTCATTGTCTGCACACGCGACCGTGTCGCCGTACTCGAGCCCTGCATCAGCTCGATCCAGGCCGCGTGTCGTGCCCATGCCGACTTTGCCGCCGAGCTGGTGGTTGTCGACAACGGCTCGACCGACAGCACGGCCAAACGGCTGGCCAGCATCGCCGAACTGTCGGACATCCCGTTCACCGCCATTTGCGAGCCGCGACCCGGATTAGCGGCCGCGCGCAACGCCGGGCTGGAGCGGGCGCGGGGCCGCGTGCTGGTCTTCGTCGACGATGATTGCGCTGTCCACAAGGATTATTTGCGCGATCTGCAGCGGCACTATGCGGCCGGCGAACGGGTCATCCGCGGCGGCCGCGTCGAGATCGGCGACCCCCGCGACCTGCCGTTCACCATCAAGCGGTCGCCGGTGCGCGCGCGGCTTACGCCGGATGTCCATCCCGGCGGCTTCGTGCTTGGCTGCAACATGACGATGCATCGCGATGTCGCCGCCCGTATCGGGCGGTTCGACGAACGGTTCGGCGCCGGCGGCCCGCTGCGATCGGCGGAGGATACGGACTATCTGGTGCGGGCGGTGCTGCTTGGGATTCCGGTCGAATACGTGCCCGACATGACCATCTATCACCATCACGGCCGGCGCGACCGCAAGGCCATCGAAAAGCTGCATCGCGACTACAGCATGGGCAATGGCGGGCTTTGCCTGAAGCATATCCGCAACGCGCCGTGGCTGCTTCGGCATTTCTACTGGTCGATGAGGGCGGCCTTGCGCGAATTGGGGAAAGGCCCGCTGTTCGACCGTGAACTCCAGCTGTCGCACTGGCCGATCATCGGCATGAACTTGCTGGGCGCGGCCAAGTTCGCGGTGCTTTTGCTGGCGAAATCCCCCGAAACGACGGAAATGCGACAGGAGCAACAGGCAAATGCCGAGGCAAGGTGATCCGCCATCATGCGACTGATGCCGCCCAGCCTACCGATGCTGCGCCGCGCGCTCGGGCAAAAACAGTTGCGTCTGCTTCCGGCCGTGGTGGTGCTCGGGCTGCTCAGCGCCGCGCTTGAAGGCTTCGGCATCGGCCTGATCATCCCGTTGCTGAACATAATCATGGGGCAACAGGGGCAGACCGGCATGGCTGGCTTTTCCGCCGTCTTCCAGCATGTCGGATCGAGCTTGAGCGAGCGCGACCGGCTGATCGTCATATCGGTCGCCATCCTCGGCTCGATCGTGCTGAAGAACCTGTTCGCTTTCGCCAACACGCTGCTGACCACCTTTATCTATGGCAAGGCAAGCCATTCGATCCGCAGCGCGCTGTCGGAGCGGCTGCTGCGGGTGGGCTACCCATTCTTCCTGCAGCAAAGCCCGGGACGGCTGCTCAACATCATCTCCAACGAATCCTGGCGGGCCTCGGATGCCATCCAGATCACGTTGGGGGCAATCGTCAATGCATCGGCCGCAATCATCCTATTGGCCTTCCTGCTGCTCCTGTCGTGGCAGATGACGCTGCTGGTGACGCTGGGCCTGGCGCTGGTCCAGGTCGCGCACGCCGTGCTGTCGGCCAATCTGAAGGCGCCGAGCCGCAGCGTCGCCTCCCGCAACAGCCAGCTCGCATCGCAGATGCTGCATCTGGTGCATGCCGGGCGGCTGATCCGCATTTTTGGCCAGGAGCAACGCGAGAAGGCGGCATTCGACCAGGCATCGGATGCGGTGCGCCGGGCGGCGTTCGTGCTTTTAACCCGCCAGGGAGCTTTGCCGCCGCTGACCGAGGTTCTGCACGCCATGCTGTTCCTGGCGGTGGTGATCGGCGCCTGGTTCGCCAATGTTTCCTTCCCGCTGATCGTCGCCTTCGTCATCCTGCTCTACAGGCTGCAGCCCTACATGCGATCGTTGCAAATGGCCTGGAGCCAGCTGCAGGGCCTCAGCGGATCGCTGGAAGAGGTGACGTGGATGCTGGACCCATCCGACAAGCCAGCGCCGCCGCAAGGCAGCGCAGCGTTCCCCGGGCTCAGCCAAGGCATCAAGTTCGAGGACGTCACCTTTACCTATTCCGGCTCGGAGCAGCGCGCGGTGGTGCTGCATGCGGCGAGTTTCGATATCCGTAGCGGCCGCTCGACCGCGCTGATCGGCCGGTCGGGCGCCGGCAAGACGACGATCGTCAACCTTTTGTGCCGCTTCGTCGAACCGGATAGCGGCAGGATCCTCGTCGATGGATCGCCGCTGGACCGCATAGACCCCGGCCAGTGGCGAAAGCACATCGCGCTTGCCAGCCAGGAGCTGGAGCTGGTCGACGGCACGATTTTCGACAACATCATCTACGGCCAGGACGCGGCCTCGGCCGATGACGCCGAGCGCGCGGCAAAACTGGCCGAAGCGCATGGCTTCATCGAGCAACTGCCGCAGGGTTACTGGACGGTCGTCGGCTACCGCGGCGTCAATCTCTCGGCGGGACAGCGACAGCGGATCGCGCTGGCCAGAGCGCTGGTGCGCGATCCCGATATCCTGATCCTGGACGAAGCCACCAATGCGGTGGACGGCCTGTCGGAAGCGGCAATCGTCGAGACGCTCAAGTCGCGGGCCGGCCGCCGCACTACCATCGTCATCAGCCATCATCGCAGCACCATCTCGTTCTGCGACGACGTCGTGATCCTGAGCCACGGCCGTGTGAAAAAGCAGGCGCCGTTCGCCGCGCTTGCGACGCTCAGCATGGACGAGCTTTACCAGCACGAGGCGCTGGAAGGCTGAGGGCGACCCGCTGCGTGCGCGCGCTGGGAGGTCGTCTCGGATGTCAAGCCGGGTCAAGCATCTCAGGGGCGAGGAAGACCTCCGCCATACGTCTCTACGGGGTTTCTGGGATGATGAGTGATCCCGAGCTTACCCGCTTTTCATCTGGAGCGTACAGAACCAAGGGTCCGCCTGCCAAATCCAGCAATGGCAGGCGGACCCTAATCAGCGCATGAAGGGACTGATTCTGCGCCGATGTCTCCTCGAGGAGGTGACGCCTTCAACTGAAGACGGGCGCAGTTGTTCCCGACGCCGGCCGTACACAAGACCATTGCGCAGGCAGGTCAGACTTAGGTCCCTGTAAACGCGCATCGCTGGCTGGAGTGAACATCGGATCGGCTCGGTGGTAGCGAAACTTCGGCCGGAGATAGATGCAGCCATCGGGTCCCGGAGCATGACCGGCTCGGCGCTGATCATGGGCGGCGATCTGTCCCCGCACGACTGATGCCGAGGGCGCTTGCAGTCCTGCGGAATACGCATCCACCAGCGCCAGTGAAGTTGTCCAAGCGGTACGCAGCGGTCGTCAAGCTGTTGCTAATATGCAGCACAGGCAGCGCTCTATGAACGGCGTCGCTTGGAACCGCTACCTCCGACCAACCGTTAGTGTCACAATGACAAACCAAAAAGTGAGGCTGACGATGGACCCGCTGCAAAACAACACGTTGGAGATCTGGTGTCTTGCGGCCGTTCCGCTGTCGCTGCTCCTCACGGTGTTATTAGCCGGATTTATCCTTTAGCCGGACCCAACGGCGCCGGCTGCGGACCGGGGCCTGGAAGATGAAAATGCCGGCCATTTAGGCACGCTAGGCGTCTCGGACACCCCTGTAGCACCAGGCCGTGGCAGCCTTTCCAACATTGCCATCATAATCGGCTCTTTCGACCGGTCCGGCCCGCAGCGATTGCTCGCAGCCCCGTTGCGAGGGTGAGCATGCGAGCTCGTACGTTTTTTACACAATCTCTGATTGGTGGACTCGCCCGCCGCCATCGACGTTAATTTTGCGTTAGCGACAGGAGGGGGGAGATCGCTAAAGGGAGGAAGAAAATGAAAGAAAACTACGATCTGACGATCGACTACGACGACGAACCTTACGACAACAAGCCTTACGATCTAGCCACATTCGCAAGGAAGCACGGGCTCAACATTCGAGCCGCCGAGCTTCTTCTTTTCGCCAAAGGCCCGTCTCGAGCGGCCTGCGATGCCGCGGCGAGGGCTTTTCTCGCCGCAGTCGCCGCACAAGCTATGAGACAATCGGCGCGGTAAGTCTCACAAACCATTGCTGACACGGCCTGCCGTGTCAGCAACCCGACGCACAGCGCTGGAAATTCCAGGCCGTTTCCAACAAGATGCCTGAGCATCCGGGAATGGCCTGAAATGTGCAATCTCTACAACATCACGACCAGCCAGGAGGCCATCCGCCAGTGGACCCGCGCCTTGCGCGACATCCTCGGCAATCTCGAACCCTCGATCGACACCTATCCCAACCAGCCAGGCCCTGTGGTGCGCAACACGCCGGACGGCGAACGCGAATTGGCCAATCTGCTGTGGGGCATGCCGACGCCACTGGAGCGGGTCAAGGGCAAGGCCGACTATGGCACCACCAATATCCGCAATCCGCAATATGGCCACTGGCAGCAATATCTCGGCATCGAGAACCGCTGCGTGGTGCCTGTCACCAGCTTCGCCGAGCCTAGCCCGACGCCCGGCGACAAGGACCACGAGACCGGCATCCAGCGCAACTACTGGTTTGCACTCGGCGAGGACCGCCCGCTGTTCTTCTTTGCCGGCCTGTGGACGCGCTGGCATGGCCTTCGCAAGGTCAAGGACGGCCCCGCCGATCACCAGGTCTATGGCTTCATGACGACCCAGCCCAACGCGCTGATCGCGCCGATCCACGAAAAGGCAATGCCGGTGATCCTGACCACGCCGAAAGAAACCGAGACCTGGCTGACGGCGCCATGGTCGGAGGCAAGGCACCTGCAGCGCACGGCGCCCGATGATGCGCTGGTGATCGTCGACAAGCCGGCGACACAGATCAAGTTTCCGCAGCAGGCGCCGGCGCAAGGCTCGTTGTTTTAGCGCTTGAATTTCTGCAGCACCCAGATGTAGCCCTTGGGCGGATGGTCCTGGTCGATGAACTGCGTCTTCACCGTCGTGTCCTTGCGGCTGCATCGTTTGCACCTGAACCTGATCGCTTCCAGCGGCTTGCTCCAGCCCACCACCTGGGCCACGTCATTCGCCCTGAAGCGTCCGACATGGTAGCAATGGCCGCACTCCACGATGAGCAGCATGTTGGCCTTGGCGGCACGCCCAACGCTGTCCATCGGCCCGGCCATGGCTCAATTCCGGGTCGAGTAATCCTCGGGCAGCGGAAGCAGGCCAAGCTCCGCCATCCGGTAATCGGGCTCCTTCTCCGCGACGCTGGCCAGCACCTCGTGCAATTTCTCGACAAGCCCGCAAAGCTGCCAGAACAGCTCGCCATGCGCCTTCAGATGCAGTTGCGACGACAGCACCGTCTTGCGCAGGCTCAAAGTGTCCCTGATCGCCTCCGCATCCCTCGCCGACAGCCTGTCGAACCGGCTTTTTCGTCTGCCCATCGCGGCTCTCCTCGATTTGTGAGCAACCGCCCCGCCTGCTGACAAATAGGAAGGCATTCCTCGCAGAGTCAATTCGCTCTTGACATTTTTGTTCCCGTTTTGTTCAATATCAACTAATGGAGGCACCGAAGCGACAGCACGCCGCCTCAATGCCTCTTGAAATACTGCACCTCACGTTCGTGCTTTTCGGCGGCCTCGCGGGTATCGAAGGTGCCGAGATTGCGGCGCTTGCCGGTCTTTTCGTCCTTCTTGCGCGAATAGAGGCGGTATTTTCCGTCTTTGAGTTTTCTGATCATCTGTCACTCCCCGAGCCGCTGCTTCCCCTTAAGGTTGCGCGCGGCTTGTTCGATAGCCGCCCTGTCGTTTCCCAGCCTGTCGATCAGCTCCTGCGCCTGTTCGCCCGATATGCCGGTGCGCACCGCCAGGGCCTCCACCGTCAAAACGTCGGAGCTCGCGACCTCGCGGGTTTCCGGCAGGGCATCGCCTGCCGTCAGTGGCAGGGCCGCCTCCCTGTCGATCTCGGCCCCGGCCCGGTGCCAGTGCCGCTCGGGATCGCCATGGATCCCGCCTTCGCGTACCCAGATCTGGTATGCGCGCTCACGAATCTTGTCTTCCCGGTCGTCGCCCATGTTGATTTCTCCTTTGGGTATCGGATGAACGCCGCGCCAACCCGAACGATCCAAGAAATCTGCGTGATCGTTGGGTGGGGTCGCACAAGGCGCCATGCACTGCGGCCGCCAGCCACCCCACGGCCTGCCTACTCGCACTGCCTGCGCGGCCCGCCCGAATACGGCTGATAGCTGTTGTCCTCCGGTCGATATGACCGGTAGCGGCTGAAGCAGTATTGCACGTGGTCGAATGAGAGCTCGGCGGCGCCGGATTCATCCGATGGCGCGTAGCCCTCCACCGACGACGTATCGCTCGCCTCGAAATAGCTGCCGTCATCGGCGGCGCCGAGATAGGGCGAGATGCAGGGGCGCTGTTGTCCGCTGTAGGATGTGTAGTGGTTGTCGTCCGGCCTGTAGGAGCGGTAGCGGCTGGCGCACCATTCCACGTGGGCGGCGGGCAGCGTCTGCTGCTCTTCCGCTGGTGGCTGGATAGAGCCGGTCGCGGTAATGTCGGCTGTCGACGCTGCGGCGGCATCGGTGGGTTTCGAGGTGCGATCGACTTCCGAGGTGCGAACGGGGACCGGGCGGGCCGGGAGGCGCTCGAGGCGCTGCGAGGCCGGGTTCACCGGTCGCGGGTCCTTGGCCCACAGTTCGGCGACGCTGGAGACCGGGGCGGCCGGCCGTACCGGCTTGGCTATTAGAAGCCAGGTGGCGAAGGCGAGGCCGCTGGCGAATACGGCGAGCGTCAGCACGAAGCCGCCGAAGATTGCGAATAAGGCTTTCATGCCGCGCTCCTTCGCCTCCCGGTTAAGGAAATGCGGGGGCGGGGAATCCGGTTCCAGGAAGAGGGTGGGGGCAGGGCACTTAAAGGAGGACCCCTCTCTCCGTGGCGGGGGGGCCGCGCCACCACAACCCCGGTTGGGGGGGGCGGCCCCAACCCCCATAGGGGGGGTTGAGTGCAGGCCCCAATTTGACACCAAATACACGAGGGAGGCGCCCCCCCGGCTTTCGGCG
>NZ_JAMYLG010000040.1:0-50078 GCF_040317865.1 Mesorhizobium sp. M1365 | reverse complement strand
AAGCTCCTCGGCTCCTTGCTTCAGTGTCAGTATGTCTCGCTCATCACCTCAAGCCGCGCCAGATGGGGTCAGCTTGGCGCTTACAAGTGTTTGTGGTGTCCCCGATGATGAGCGGCATCGGCTTAATGGGGCGCACTTTTGGTGATGCTATGGAGCGCGCCCTGCTAGGCCGAAAGGCATCACCCCTGCTTCTGCCATCACATGAGAGTGTATCTTGGTATGGAGAGGTGCTTCTGCGTGGAAGCCCTCAAATCATGAGCATTGGGGAACTGAAGACGGGATAGGGCGGCCGACTGCTTTCCACCCTATCTCGGCTCATTCCGCAATTATGAGTTCACGGCCTAAATACCCGGTGACCGATAATTCGGTCGTCCTCCTTGGGACACAGCCCTGCCGGTTTTGAAGCCGCGCGTGCATCAAGCAATGGCACCTTGTGCTTCTAACCTTCTAACTAGCATAAGCGAGGATGTTGTCGCCGTAGACCGCCCGGCGCGCAATTCATTGCGGTGAAAGGGAACCGCGACGGGCAGGCCGCGGCGTTTCGCGGGGCTATACACAGGCCTTAAGACGAAGTACCGATGGGAACAAACAACTTGTCACCATTGTGATCGATCTCGATCAGCTCGCCATTATTATGGCTCAAACGTTCCGCAAATCCTTTGTGGAAGATGATTGCATTCATATACGCAAAGGTCATCACCAGCGCCTCAGTTCGTAGCGGATAGTCGACCAACGAATGAATGAGAAGAAAAGACACTGAGAGAAAAGCCGCCTTCTGAAACGGGTCGCGGCGAACCTTAGCCAATGCAGCCAGAAGCAGTACGAAATAACCTGTCATCAGCACGACAGCTGGAACTCCGCCCTCGAAGGCTATTTCAAGATAATCATTGTGAGCATGATTCACATATTGCTTGAAAATCATGCCCTCCCTTTCATATATCTGATAGGCCTTTTGAAAATTTCCGAACCCAACACCCGTCGCCCAATTGTCCTTGATCCCGTCGATCGTGGTTCGGGCAAATTCTCCTCGCCCGAAAGCCGGGTCGATCACGTCCGCGTCGAGCTTCGTCCACGCGCCGATCGAGTAGATTGAAAGTCCGACGAAAATTGCCAGAATGCTCAGCCCGCTTGTCCTGGAACGGGCCGATAGAAAAACGACGGACAACACCGTGATCGCCAATCCGAGTAGAACACCGGCCCGCGAACCGGCGGCCAAAAGAAGCAGCAAAAGCACGATCAAGCCGAAGGATCCAGACAAAAGATGTCCGCGGAACAGACCAAAGTAGACGACGAAGGGGATGGACACAAAAAGCAAAGCCGAAAAATGATTCACATTAGCAAAAAGCCCGGCATTGATGGTAAACGGCAGAAGCCCTATAATGGCGACATCGTCGGAAAACGAATATTGTATCGCTCCTGCCAAACCATTGCAAATAACACCCATGAAAAAGAACGGAAGAAGTGCATTGACCTGCTCGACACGCAAGCGCAACACGGCCAGAAAAAATGCCGCGGCAGCTACGAGATTGAGCAGACATTCGATCGTGCGGCCGACGCCGACGCTGATGAAGCGAAACCGGGTGTCTCCAACCCAGGGGTCGCCCAGCAGCAGTTCTGGTCGCAAGCCACTGAATATCGCCGCTGGTAACGGGACCAGTTGCAAAACCGCCAATGCGACGGCGAAGATCAGCAGCCAGAAAACAGAATGGGGGCTTCTCTGGCCAGGGGCTTGCGAAAAGACAGCCGCCGCCGAGACAATTGCCGCGACTTCGATCAGAGTGTCGGTATAGAGGCCGCTTGCAGTACCACCGCCGATCAGCAGTGACATAAACAACACCGACCCAAGGAGATATTTGTCCCACTCCGACGGCCGGTCATTCAAGATGGAAGTCTCTCGATGCTCAATTTGTGCATTACCAACGTACCGACATATCGAAATCGCCAGCTCTCGGCAATGGCAGCGGTCTGCAGCCTCAGCAACTGTAGCGGACACGAAGCTGATCCAACCGAAAAATTATAGCTGAAACTCTGACGATTGTATGTACCCTCAGAAATATTGAACCGCGCTATTTCGCCTGCCTGATCGACGCACTTGATCGCCCAAAATAGCTCCTTTGGAAGCTTCAAGCTTCTTGCGGAAGCAATCAACGAAATTTTGTAGGAACCTGGCGGGAGTTCAATTAACTGCTGAAGAGCAGTATTCTTAACCGGTGTATTCAAGAACCGGACCGTCGCCCCACCCTCGCCTTCGACCGCATCTTGGGATGTCGCGAACGCAATTTCCAACCCCGATTGATCGCGCAGTTGCCAATCGAAGGGCTTACCACTAAATATCGGCTCGAAGGTACTGTTGAAAATATATCCGCCCAACTTTCGTTCTTGATCGGAAAGGCTGAAAAGAAACAGCCGATACGCTGCCCCATATTCCTTCTGACCAATATAGCCGCTGATCACAGCAGACAATTCGCTCGATTTTGGTGGCGTGCTTGATCCGGCCAAATCGAGCAACAGGCGATCTGCGGTGTCTAGTCCTTCGGGAGTTTTGCCAAGAGCGGCGAACAGGCTGGCTCTCCAAGGGGCTTCCGCTCTGATAGCTATCAGCACGGCTTGGTATCCATCGGAGTTCGACAGGATCGTCGGCAGACCGTCGGCGATAGCCGGAAACTGATCCGGCCATCGCCGCAATAGTGTATCAATCTCGGCCACGGCCTTTGACAGATTGCCTGTCTCGACTGATCGGCCAATTGACCTCCGAAGCGCATGGATTTCTGTCTTGGACAATTTTCGAGCTTGATCGAAAAGCTCATAGGCTTCACCTTTCTCGCCTTGTCGGTATTTGATTTCTCCGATTAGGCTATAGAGACGTGCGTCCGCGATATCGAAGGCAAGCGCGCCTCGGGCCTTCGCAACCAAAGCGTCAAGATCAGGAGCATCGTTCGTATCGTTCAGGTCGCTAGTGATTTCAGCAATCAAGGCCTCGACGTTGAACGGATCCAGATCAAGCGAAGCGGCTGGGGTTTCTGTTTCAAGAAATCGACTTAGCCCGATCGAGGAAGCGACCAACACTAGAACGGACGCGACGAACCAAACGACTGAGCGTCTGAGATTTTGCATAAGCGGGCTGGCTTGCTCCATCATCGATTTTGCCCTCAATCCTCGGCGTACTGCTATCCGTGCCGTAGTTGTAGTACTGGTAGTTCATGTACTTGTATGCGTAATTGTAATCGAACTTGTTCACTGCAAACTTCGACATGGCGGCTCCAACAACATTCGCGCCGGCGGCACGCAGGCGCTTCAGCGCCGTTTTTGCCGACTTACGCGTTACCTGATTGGTAGAAATGACTACCAACGTGCCTTCAGCAAGCCGGCTGAGAATGGGGGCATCCGAAAGACCGACGATCGGCGGCGCATCAATGATAACAAGATCGAAACGCTTGCCGAGATTGGTCAAGATTAGAGCCATCTTCGGCGATGAGAGTAGATCAGCAGGGTTTGGTGGAATTGTTCCCGAGGTCAGAACGGTCAAATTGGGATACTTGGTCGTCCTGAAGATGCTCGCCAAATCCTCCTTGCGGACGGTGTTCGTCAGGAGATTGCTGAGCCCGATCGTGTTGTCGAGACCAAACAGCCGATGAAGGTTGGGCTTTCGAAGATCGCCGTCGACAACGAGGACCCTCGCACCGAGCGCGGCAAAGTCCTGCCCAAGCTTGAACGACGTCGTCGATTTGCCTTCCGATGGCTCGGAACTCGTGACGAGCAACGATCGTGGCGCGCCTTCAGCACCAGAGAATTGCAACGACGTTCGAAGCGAACGGTAGGCCTCCGACAATCCTGACTTCTGATCCGCGATGCTGGCTGTGAGTTCTCGGTCGTCGACGAGCGGCAAGATGCCGAGCATCGCCAACCCCAATTCCTTTTCGATCTGCTCAGGATTGGTGAAGGTGTTGTTCAACAACTCAATGACATAAATGATTGATGCGCTCAGAGCCATGAAAAGCGTCAGCGCCATTGCAAGATTTCTGCTCATGCGAGGAGAATAAGGAGCGCTGGGTTGCGCCGCGAAATCAACTATCGCAGCACTTTGGGTTTTTAGCTCCGAGCTAACACCGACTTCATTCAACTTTGCAATAAGACTGTCATATTGTGACCGGTTCGAGTCAACTTCCCGCTTTAGGATGGTGTATTTGATGTTCTTGTCATTGAAGACAACCTGTTGCCTTTCCATTTCCGCGAGCTTGGCCTTTAAGTCCGATTCTTTGTTCTGTGCCTCTTGGTATTTCAAGCGCAATGAATCCGTTATAGCCAGCACTCCATTGTTATAGAGCCGCTGCAACTCCCTGATCTGCGACTGTAGCTGCTGCATTTCCGGAAAACCGGGTTTCAATATGCCCAGCTTCTGTTGATATTGGCTAGTCAAGTCCGCCAGTTTTTCGCTGAGCGCTTGCAGCCCTTTGCTTTCCAGGACCGGGCTGAGGCTCGAACCACGGCCTTTGTCTATCTGGTCCACCACCCGTCCTGCGTCGAGCCGGTCCTGGATGGCTGTCGCAAGCGCGGTATTCAGGGCTTCGATGTTCGATCCTATTAGCGATTTGTCATCGCCGGTTATCGTGATGCCTGCATCCTTCGCATAAGCGACCAGCTCCTCTTCAGATTTCTGGAGCTTTTGCTTCACCTGCAAAACCTGTTCCTGTATGAACTGCCGTGCTAAATCGGACGTTTCACTGGTCTGATCGAGGCGCTGGTCGATGAAACTCTGCGCAACTTGGTTGGCTACATCGCTTGCATACTTAGGGCTCTGATCGGTGAACGTAATTGACAACAGGCTTGTGTTGGTGACCAGATTGACCGCGAGATCATTCAAGACGCGTCCGATCGCAATTGCTTCCCGTTCCTCGGGAGTTCGTTCCTGAACGGAAGGCGATTTGGAAATTCTGAACGCGCGATAGAAAATATTGCCAAGTGAGAAGTCTGGCGTTGGAAACAGGAAGTCCGGCTTTTCGCTAAGGCCCAATTGGAACACTACGCGCTGCGCCAGCGCGCGACTTTTCAGCTTTTCGCGAGCGGTCAGAAAGGCTCGCACGTCGCTGTTTTCAGAGACCACCTCAATGTCCTGGAAGACCTTTGCTGAAGGGACCAAAACTTCTAACTGAGTTGTTGCCTGATATTTTGGCGTCTGCATCATCGTCACGACGACGCCAGCGACAAGCCCTGCGGCCGCCATCATGACAATCAGCCAACGGTACTGGACAGCGTAAAAAAGCAACTTGAGGGGATTGAACCCCCCGTCCTGCTCCGAATAATCACGTCCGTATGGGCTATAGCTTTGAGCGCCGTCATAATATAGATCCGCAGACAGCGCCTGACCATGTCCAGGGCCTGAAATTTGATGCTGCCTGTTACGATCGAGCATAGCGCCAGGTGATCCTAAGTTTGTCGGTATTCTGATTGAAAGTGATGAATCATTCTAGGGAATCACGGCAAGTCGGGCTGCACTCGAGGCAATGCCTAGGGCGTCCTTGAGATTGTTCATCGCGATTTTCGATTTCGAGGCAAAGACGACAACCTTGTCACCTCCGTAGATGCGCGGGTTGCGGATCTTGCCTGCACGGATTGCCTCCACATCGTAATTTGCAACCAACGTGTTCGAGCCGATATTTCGATAGACGAAGACCTTACTTGCATCCCCAATCGGGCTGAAATTCCCAGCGAGCGCGATCGCGTCCAGAAGCGAGGAATTGCTCGATACCGGAAAGATCCCAGCTCGGTTAACTTCGCCGTCGACGGTTATACGCTGTCCGACGGATTCCTTGACGAAAATCGTCACATCAGGCGACTGCAGATATTTGGCACCGTAAGCGGTTTCGACTTCCTGCTCCAACTGACGGACGGTCTTCCCTGCCGCGGTAACGGTGCCGATAAGCGGAAGCGAAATCTGGCCACCAGAGTCGACTTGAACCGTTCTGTTCAAGTTATCGACCTGAAACACATTTACCTCGAGCACGTCGTTCGGAGACAAAGGCTGCTCGTTGCCGTTCTGGGTGTTTTGCGGCGCAGGCAGATCCTTTACCACCTGCAGAGCACCGCCGCCCGAAAGTGGCGTCGATGATGATGTTAGTTGGAGCGCATCGACCGAATTTGACGAAGATGGTTTCGTCGACGAGGTGCTTGTGCACGCAGAGCTTGCCAGTGAAGCGAGCACGACGAATACCCTGCCCATAATAGGATTTATTGTAAAACGAAAAACGCCCATCACGCAGTCCCGCTCTTGAACAAGCGGCCCAATCCTCCAAAGCGGCTGGTGTTGCCGGCGCTTGGTTTTTTCGGGCGTGCTCTTCCGACCGGCTCGATAGGCCAGTTCGCCAATATTTGGCCCGGACGTCTTAACACCATATTGCGGGCCTCGTCTTCCCCACATCGCTTGGCAGCAGCAGCGACCGCCTGCGAGAGCCCAGGACGCCGGCGCGTAGCGCTATGCGTGTCCGATGCGATGATATCCACCCTGCCCTCGTCAATCAGCTTTTCCGAATAATAAAGCGCCGTGCGTCCAAAAGCACCAACAATCGAGTCTGCGGTAAGCTGGATAAGGCAGCCCAATGCATTCAACCTCTCGACAACGTCGTAGTTCGCTTTGATCCAAGTCAGACGCTCAGGATGGGTAAGGATCGGAATAAAACCGGCCTTTATGAGGCGCAGTGCAAGATCTTCTAAACGTGGAGGCAAAACGTGGTGCGGCGGTTCGAATAGAAAATACCGGGACTTGTTTAAAGTCGGCACACTGCCGAGCGCCAGTTGGTCGGGAAGATCGGGCGCTACGTGAATATCGGCACCGACATAAAGAGCAAGCGGTATTGCGGCGCGACGCAGCGCATGGTCAAGTTCTTGAACCGCTCGAACGATATTCGACGTCCTGTTTTCGTGTACGCCCGGCGTAACATGCGGCGTACACGCCATGTGGGTCGTCCCGTCGGCCACCGCCAGGCGGGCCATTTCCAACGATTCGGCAAGATTGGGTGAGCCATCGTCGAGGCCCGGCAAAATATGGGAATGCAGATCGATCATTGGCGTTTATGACAGCAGCGAAGCGAGATGTCGACGTCATCTCCAAAATACACAAATGCGTCACCCGCAGGATAGCGAATGACGCATTTGTCAAGTTGATGCAATACGGTGAAGGCCAGACCCCGGCTACTGGCTGACAGTGTCGTCGTCGTCATCATGCAGGCCGATGATCAGCGCCGCACCGGCGATTACCGCGCCGCCCGACAGAATTGGTGGCATAAGGCCATGTCCCACGCTGCCAGCGGCACTACCTACAGCTGATGTATCGAGCGCTACACACATGCCGCCCTCCACAGGATGGACTTTGATCGTCGATTTTTCGGAACGCCGGATCTACAACTCGCACCGACACGCAGCGGAGTGCGTGTCGGTCACAAGGTGCGTGCGCCGGGATAGATTAACACTCCGACCCTCACTCCGGGCAGCCTCAGACACCCCGGCATCGCCTAGGGCTTCAGTTATCTAGCCGATACACCGGCTCCGATACCAACATATGGCTAAGGCAACTCTGCCGCCCCGTTTGCCAGCCAACTTAGTTACTGACGCCGTGGTCCTTGTCCGCCGTCGCGGCCAGAATACCGGCCCCAACAGCCATGCCGCCAAAGATCAAGAGCGGGACGTTGCTCTTGTTGTTGGAATTGTCCGTTTGGGCGGTCTGCTCCGAACCCAGCACATTAAGGCAAATCTTGTTCTCGACACGGGAGATGTCGAGGGTAGAATTGGCCGGCACGCTCAGATTGCAGCCACCGACCTGAACCGAAGCCGAGCCTTTGGCGCCAACCACGACACGGCTGCCGAAATCCAGCGCGCCACCGGCTTTTGCCGGGCCATAGCCAGCCACTTGCGAGATTATTACGTCGCCATTGACGTGACCGAGTGACCCAATCGGATTTACGCCTGAATAGGCCGTTGCACAGGTGCACGAGGCATCCTGGGCGAAAGACGATACCGGAACGAAGCCGACCGAAGCTACGAATCCGGCCAACACATTTTTCAAAACAAAATTCATCCGTCTCGATCCCTCTGTCCAACTTTACCTCAGGCCCACCCAACCATAAGGTACTGCAACCAGCGCGTAACAGCTTTTCGGCTTGATTCCAACCTATTTCGCACATGCGAGATAATTTTTGGTTTCGGTGTGGTTGAGAGAGCACACCATAAGAGAATTTGAACGTATCATCTTTACAACGAGCTGCTTCGAAGATCCTCGCGCCAGCTGACATCATCAGGAAGCGTCGTGCCGACCAGGGGCCGTCGTCCATCCGACCTTTCGCCTCACCCGAGGTGGAAGCTACGAGGCTGGTGAGCAGCGTTTATAGGTCGAGCCCGCCTGAGTGGGCTGCCCGCACAGGATGCCGTCCTCGACGAGCTTTGCAGCCAGATCCGCGCCATCGGAAGTGAGGCACTGTACAACGAGGGCGTCACCAAATTTCGTTGCGACGCTGCCGTCGCAAGGTGTCCCAGTGCCGACCGGTTTGCATGTCAAGGAAAGGCCTTGATAATCCCGACGTGCGGCCTCGGTGACCATGGCGCGTATGGATTGGGGCTTGGTGAATGCGACGCCGCACAGCACGATTTTGCGGCTGCCGACACGCAAATCGTCGATTGATTGAACAACGAGCTTGCCATCAAATGGCACTTGCGCCGGCGGCGGCGTGGGCACCTGCGCGCCGAGGTCGGTGCCCCTCGTAACAAAAATAATTAGGAACCCAACCCCAAATGCTAAGGCCAGAAACGCAAACAAGCCTAATTTTTTAATCGACAAATTCAAACCCCGCTAAGTACAGGTTTCTCTGTGACACATCCATCGCAGCCAGCAAACGAGTTGCCAACGATCACTGCCTATTGTTGTAGCGGCTATTGACCTGACGTTCAAAGCACTCCGCCCACGAGCCGTAGTTCACCGCCACAGGCGGAGCAGCAGGCGCCGGGATCGAGCTCCCTGCGCTCGCGAACTGCCTTGTGCGATACGCGCGGACGACGGTGCGTGATCCTTTCGGGCGCGTTCGTCATAGGCGCGACAGACGCTGCCTCGTCGGCCTCATTGATGGCCCGGCATTGCTCTCCCCCGCGGCGATCAAAAGATCCTCCAGGGCCAGTTCCAGCTGCTGGATTTCCCGCTCGATCTTTTCCGAAGACTTGCCGAAGACCAGAGCCTGTGCCGCGACGCTGAAGCCACTACATGCTCTGATCTAGACGCGTGTGCTTAGGCCGAGCTGCTCCCTATATTCTAAACAGCTCACTGCGATTGAGAATTAGGTCTAAAATGATGCGAAAAATGAGCAGCCTTCGCGTCTATCATTATTTCATAAGCCAGCCGAAGGCAGGCAAACTGGTACCCTGCAACACCGTCAAATATTCCAAGGCGGAAGATATAAAGGTAAATAAAGACTAGAAACGGACGCCCAGGAATCCTATAGGCCAAGTTCTTCTGTGCCTCGCGCCTGGCTCTTGGATCTCTAGACACTAAACATTTTACTGCGCCGAACGTAATTGGTGTTCCTTTAACCAGCCTAGCTTCCATTGTCGAGTACCGATTGTGCCTTTCAAGCCACCAGTCTAGGCCCTTATTAAATGGAAAATGTAGAATATGTCCCTCAAGCTGCCTGGCAGAACCCTCGACACGGTAAGTTTCGTTTACCTTGCGCTCCACCAGGACCTTTCCATGGCGAAATACCCTAGGAAACCAAGTCGGATATCCCGATGAGCGCCGAAGCCAGCGACCCATAAATAGGTCCTTTCTCCGAACCAGAAACATAGCGCTGCTTGCATCTGCTGACTGAATGCAATGCTCGATCTCTGTTGCCAACTCACGCGTCATCCTTTCATCCGCGTCAAGCATAACGATCCACTCCTCAAGATCTGGCAAAGTTAGACCAAAATTGCGCTGATCCGCATAGTCCGTAAAAGGTCGCGTTACAACTTTCGCGCCCATCTCCTCTGCTATTTTTGCAGTGCCGTCTGTACTTTCTGAATCAAGTACATGGATATGCTCGCGCCAAGGGATTGATGCTATACAATCTGCGATGTTGACTGCCTCGTTGTAGGTCAGAATCAAGACTGATGGCATGTCATTGCCTAACGTTTACCCACAACCCGTGCTGGATTTCCGACCACGACAGTAGCTTCGTCCACGTTCGAAACAACCACCGCCCTTGCGCCAACTACCGCGCGATTTGCCACGGTGACGCCGGGCCCGATAAAGGCATCCGCCGCAATCCAAGCGCCAGATCCGATCTCGATAGGCCCAATCATAAGTGAAAACATCGGATCACGGTGATCGTGAGTTGCAGCACATAAATGAACCCCTTGGCTAACAATCGAGTGAGCACCGAGCCGAACAGTCCCAACTGAATAACATGTTACCCGAGGGCCCAAACAACTGCCCTCGCCTAGCTCCAAGTGCCAGGGTGCCCAGATTCTGGCACTAGGATAGAGGTGCACACCGTCGCCCACTTTAGCGCCAAACGCACGCAACAGGATTCGGCGCCAACCATGCATCGCAACCGGCGACCACTTATAAAGTGTTGCCTGCACCAGCGTCCATACAAGGCGAGCAGCCTTGTCGGAATAGCTCGGAGGCGGCACCAGACTAAGGCGTGAGCGCGAGCGACTGCTAATTGGCTTCACCGGGCAGAACAACTGATTCGGGCCGCTCAGCCTCACCTAGGGTCCATTTGTAAACTTGCTCCATGTTGGCAGCCACTTTAGTCCAAGAAAAATCCCGACTCATCCAAGCTCTACCGCGAGAACCCATTCGTCGCAATTCCGGCCGAGGCAACATCATGGCGGACGCCATGCTGCCTGCTATCGAATCCGCCCCATGATCAACCCACCAGCCGCATGCGTTGTCAACAACGCCTTGCCAGGGGGCTCCCTTAGTAGTTACTATCGGCGTGCCGCTTGCTAGAGCCTCAGCGATGACCATGCCGAAATTCTCGTTTAACGTGGGTAGAACAAACAATTCCGCTTCGCGATAGGCGTCCTGTTTGTCGTCTCCAAATAAAGCATTCTCGAATGTTACGCGGTCCAGTCTCAACATTCCCGCAAGTTTTCGAAGCTCCAAATGCTGAGGCCCTTCTAGCGGGCCAACAATTCTCAGCCGCCACGCGGGGAATTCTGACTGCAATTTTGCCCAAGCTTGAAGTAAAGTGTCGACGCCTTTCTTAGCATGTAGGCGGCCCAGGTACAGCACCGTACGCGATTCTCCAGCCGCATCTGACCTCTTCGAGTGCCTTGCATTTTCATGGTCCGGTGGTATGTCGACCCCGTTGGGTACAATGGCAACAGGTCGAAGGATCCCGCGTGCCCAGATTGCCTCACATTCTTCCATGCTCGTTGCGTGAAGACAGTCGGACCTCATCAGTACGCGGCGCTGCGCGAGCATCCAGAACATCTGCTTTTTTCGGGCCGAAAACTGCAATGCCTCCTTTCCAAGCATGCCCCGCGGTGAGGTGACAAGCGGGCACCGGTGACGCAAAGCGCTCGTGCCTGGATAAATATTTGGCATAAGCCAAAGGCCATGGGCGTGAAGGACGGCTCCCGCAGCAGCACCGACTTCAATCGCTGCGGCGAGGCTTTTGGAGAAAAGTAAACGCCGCACGCCAGGTATATTGGAAAAATCTGTCGAGAAAACGCGCGAGTTCCCTCGTTCATCGCCGCTCTTTGAAACGCTTGTACTAAATATCTCGGCATCTACTCCACGAGCGCATAGCGCCTCGGCGAGCCCTGTAACAGAATAGCTGGGACCTGCAGCTTTGTTGTCAATCGAACCCACAACCTGAATGACGCGCATCCCGCTCCTGCCCATTCCTTTTCAGTACTGACTGGCCATTACAATAATCTCGCCACACACAGAAGCTCTGCATTTGACCGATCGCCGAGGAATTGTCCTCCATTTAGCGTCCAATTATCAATTTCACGTTTTTCCATTGGAAGCCCGCCAATGAAATATGGATCGTTTTCGAAAGCCGTTTTCCAGTACAAATCACTAATTAAGTTGGGATGCACTTTTCCCCAAAAATGGTGCCAAGCTCTCGGAGCAACTGAGCGAAAATCCAACGACCCGTTTGGAGTTACTGCAATAAATACCCCCCCCTTTTTGGCAAGTCGCCTAGCAAGTTGAATGGCACGTCTCGGACTAGGAATATGTTCGAAAACATGATTAGAAAAAAATATATCAAAGTATCCATGGAGCTCATCACTTGACTCCAATATAGAAATATCTGTCTCACAGTTTACATTTAGCTCTCTCTTGGAGAATTCCGCGCGCATAGACGAAATTTCATAGGCTTTTACATCAAATCCGCGATGCCCAAATTGCCAGCTCCCGAAGCCCCAGGAGGAGCCAAAATCGAAGATGCGTGCGCCTGGTCCAAAGCCAAGGCGCTCTATTAACTCGATTAATCCAGCGTACGACTTTTCGTGCCCAGCAAAATTGGAACGGCACAACTCCGTAAGAGTATCCTTATCAGGTAGGTCGGTTGTAAATCCTTGACTATACTGTTTTTGGTAAAATTCGTAGTTATCATCATTTGTATCTGCAGGAAATCGATACATAAGCTTGCATCGCATACATTCTCGAAGCTCGATCACAACTAACTTTCTGTCAAGCGTTCTGTATGCTAACCCTTTACAATTCGGACATTCGTTAGATACGTTCTTCCATCGGCGCCGAACCTGGCTGGCGAAATACTGAAGCCTTTCTTCGATATTTGTAATAGCCATACTGTTCCCCTGTTATCACTTCAATTAGAGCCTACAATACACAAATCAGCTCGAACAGTCTACCGAAGCGGTAGGTCTAGTAAACACGTGATGCGCGGAAAAGACTCGCCGATATACAATTGTACAATCGAGGTCTGCCGCTTATATGTAGGATGTATCCGCCTTGCTATGCGACTTACTCAATTCGTCAAAATACCGCCTTCCATAAGCTCTCCATGAGAGAAGCTCACGATCCTCATCTGACAGATTTTCCGATCCCTTACTATCGCGAGCGACTTTGAGTGCGCGGGACAAACCATCAGCAAAGCCAGAAACATCGTTTGGCTCGACAACATGGACCCGCTCACGAAGCGATTTTGACAAACCAAGATCAATTCCACCCGTCATAGAGGTGCAAACCACTGGCAAGCCAGATGCCAACGCCTGCGCTTGTACCAAGGCAAGCCCTTCTTCGCGCGAGGCAAGTGCAAACACGTGAGCTTCGCGATAGTAGTCTTGTAGCTTCCACTGCGGTACGGGATCTACGTGCTCAAACTGCGGGTCGTTGAAAGGAAAGGCCTCGTCAACTAGGGAACCCACGTGAAGCAGCCGGACACCTTCAAGTCGGTGAATAGCCTTGGTGAGCACGTCAACACCTTTTCTGCGGCTCCAACCACCAACGAAGAGAACAGTCGCTGGTTTGCTAGGCGGTAAGTCAGCACGAAGAGGAAATTGACCGAGATCGACACCGTACGGATTGCGAAATAGTTTCGATGCGAGAGTATAATCTTGCGACACGAAGCTGTCGACTACTTGGCCAGACGGCACAACAATACGGTCAGCCATCTCGTAGCCTGCTAATTCTCGATTTACGATGAAGTCGCTCGGAATTCGCGGCACGCAGAGATCACGCAGAATGTTCCGCTGTGAAATGATATGACGGCTTCCCCGCTCTAGCCATATTTGGGCGCCAAACCGACGACGTGCATAGTGAGCGGCCTCAAGATAGATACCTGACATGCAAATGAAGAAGTCGCATGGCTCCAGTCGAGCAATCACAGCCGCATTAAGGGCATAGGCAATTGTTCTCTCTTGAAAATTGGGTAAAAACGCCCCTCCGTAATTTTGCCAAATAATCAACGGAGCGACGAACGGCAGAAGCCCACGATGGAAAGTTGGCGCTAGGCCGAACTGCTTGGCCCGGCTGCGGCGAACGTACGAATAAAATCTCGTTTCGGCTCCGAGACCACCCAACTCTCGTGCCAGATCTAGAACATGGAACCGGCCGAGTGACGCTATAGCTACTCTCATTCAGGTCTTCTTGCTCAGTGAAAATCGCAACCATATTCGCAGAACGGTGAGCAACGCACGTAGCGCGTCACTAATTCGAATTCTCTCTTCCCGACTTATAACCATGTTAGCGACCACCAGGCCACAAACTATCAACGTAGAAAATGTAACAGCGAGGCGCACTATCGTCGACTCAGAAGAATATGCGTCACCGAGAAGAAGCGCGAATACAACGAGAGTCATCGCTGTCATCGGCACCATCCAAGGGCGTAATGCTCTTGGCCTAAATTGCCGCGAAAAAACAGTGAAAGACAGCAGAGCGGCAACTGATACTGAGACAGTTTGAGCGATGAGAAGACCTGAAAGGCCATACTCCGAAACTAGCAGCCATGCGCCAATACCCAATGTACTGGCCTGACAAGCTCCAATGACAAAAAGGTATGCAGATTTTCGCAAACCGAACAGCGCGCCTGTCAGCACTGTCAGAATCATCGTCGGTATAAACGCTGCAAGTGCCAACATTCCGAACGATTGAGCTGTGCCAAAGCCGTTGCCAAATAACAGGTGCACCAGAAAGGGCCAGAGCCCCGCCAGGCAGACAGCCATAGCTAAGGCCCCGATCCAGATCGCCTTCAATTGCAAGAGAACGGCCCCCGGGCCTTCAGCAAAGCCATGGCGATCGGCAAAGAATGAAATCATCGGTCCGGAAAGTGAGATAGGAACGACGGTAGCGATCGACATCAGCGTTTGAATCACGCGTAGGTCACCGAGACCCTTTACGCCGATAACCTGCGTTAGGATACCGTTGCTGATGAATTCCGCGGGAATTAGAAGCAGTCCTGCCGCATAGAACGGCATACCAATCGAAAATATTGCTATAGTTTCTCGGGCTGGTCGACGGGCGGTGACCTTTAGGCCTAGGTGCGTAAATAGACGCTTTAGACCAATGGCGAGATTGATGGTTCCCAAAATTTGTGCGCCCACTAGTCCCCATGCTGCTCCGCTTGCGCCAAAGACAAATCCGCCTATGGTGACAGAAAACACGGCTATGACGGACGTGACGCCTGTAATCTTGGAATATGTGCGAAACGCTCCAAGTCCAGCGTAGACGGTGTAGCAATATTGGCTCAACGTTTGCCCGACAAAGAATGCCGCTCCGGCAATCAAAAAATCCGCAAGCTCAGGGGCCCCAAAAATATTCTGGGCAATCCAGTCCGCCCCCAATATCATTACCAAGGGAACGACTATTACAATGAGGACGAATATCGTCAGTCCTTCGCCCAGGATTGCCTCCGCGTGCCTCTTGTCAACGGGCAACTCCACGCCGGCGAGCCGAACATGTATTCCTGCGTCGGTGCCCAGTCTTGAAAGACCATAGAAAGTTTGGCTGGCCGCTTGTGTGAACGCAAATGCGCCCAAGCCTCTACCGTCGAGCAACCGAGCTAGTATGGATATGCTGATCAAACCGGCAGCTCTCTGGAAAAACCCGAGAGCGAGCATTGCTGCTGCGTTTGTAAGCAATCGTCGGTTTCTGCTAGCCGTCAAGTCAGTGATGACCAGGTTGAAAGATTTTGGCGTGCTGATCTTACGAGTCCGCGGGCAAGGCCAACCGCGCCGTTAATGAGGACTCGTTGCGACAGATGGCCGTTTACCAGCAAGTTGAAAGCTTCCCTTGGTGATGCGCCTCTCAATCTCATCCACTCGCTCCGCCAAACGGCTTCAGTTCTGCTCGAGCACCGTCGAGCGGGCGACCGAACTGCGCCGCCTTCATCAATCTTGCCCAAAATCTGGGATAATCTCTTTTGGTATGTATGCTCCAAAAGCACGTGCGATTGACCTCGCAGCGCTATTTCCTCCCGCTCTCTATCATTCTCTACAAAATACCGAATTTTCTCGATGGCCTCACTCGACGAGCTATACGTAACATAATGCTCGCCATCTACTCCAATCTTATCAAGCCCGTTGCTAATACGATCCGTAATCAGCATAGAACCGGAAGCCATGCCCTCGAATACTCGCATGTTAAGATCCCCATTGATACTCTTATTAAATACGATCTTTGAGCTACTATACACTCGTCCCATTTCCTGAGGGGTGTACTTCCGTCGCGTCTCGTTGGTAGGGAATTTCGACAGGACTTCCGTCAAAACACGACTGCGCTCAGATTCGCTTGACCCGAACTTACCGACAAAGCCGACATCATAGGTTCGCTTCAGATCCGCTGTAAAATGCAGCGTCGGATCGCACGCCAGTGGCAGCCAGTGAACGCTTGGGTGAGGAAGTGCTTGAAACGCGTAAAGAAAGTCAAGTTGGGCAATAAAGGCGTGATCAAAGTAACGTGCATACGCCAGACGAGGCATAAGCTGCTGATGCACATCGATCAAATAGCCAACAACTGGGCATGGGGCACTGCGAAATACCGCGGGGTCAGTTAGGAACGGGTCGACCACGATAAGGCAATCTAACCCATTCAGGGAAGAGGCGCGGTCTACGGATTCCATTTTTACAAACTCGTGCCCCGCCGATGCAGCGGCACGTTCAAAGTAGCGTACAGTGCTGGTGGGATCGGAATGTCCCAGTATCCCAATGCGTCTCATCGCGGGAACCGCCCGGATGGTCGGTCTGCGGCCAGCAACAGATACTGCGCCACAAAGGCAATTGGAATAATCCGCAACGTTCCAGTGAGCGCAGGCCCGAAATCGGACGGAATCATAACTAACATAGTCGTTGCACTTAGGTAAATAATGAGCCCGCCGGCGCCTGAGCGAGCCAAGCCCTCAAATATCAGAGCCTGCAAAATCCCCAACAAGGCAAAGCCGGCGGCCACACCGGCCACACCTCCCACAAAATATAGGAACGTTACCGGCCCCATCCCTACCGATGTTGTGGCATCATCTAACTTCCCAATTATCGCTTGATTAAACCATACTCCAGTAGAGTAGGATTGCTTTCCGCTCCACAAGAAGCGCGGCACAAACGCCAGAATTGGCGACAGATAGATACTTTCACCCATTCGACTCGAAATCTCCGGATCGACACCTATATACGTGGCATGGGCCAATCCGACAGAAGTCATGCCCGTCAAATCAAATCGAGATATGATCTGCGATCCAAGGGGAATATCATTCTCGTCAAGGGGCTGGTCTTCCTTCGATTGTTGTAGGGCCTCGAAGAGAGTACCCACATCCCTTGTCCCAACAACCGAGTTGTTGTTGAGGTATACCCGATACGGCTCGATCACATTATAGGCCAGAATCATAGCCACGAACCCCAGTGAAATATAGACTAATGAGATTTGTCGAGTTGCCACAAATCGCGCCATCGTTAGTAAAACAAATGGCATAACAATTTGGGACTTGAAGCCAGATATCGCGCCGAATGCTACACTGACAAACAGAAGCGAGGCACATAGCACGCTGAGAGTTACAGCGGATTGCCCTTCGGCACGTACGCGGAAGCAATGTGTCAGAAGAAGAAACAGCGACAGCGCGCCCCCGCTCATGCCAATGTTCAGAATTTCTAGAAAATCGACGTTGGCTTGGCGAGCCTCTCCCGATCCAGCAAATCCAAAGATTCCTCGGCTTGCCGCGATCAAGACCAAAACGACGTACAATGCCTGCAGCATAATCACAGGTATAAGGGCTGGCCGTAAGCCCTTCCGCAAACTCACGGTCAACCTAAGCTGATGTCGTATAGGACCGATCAGCAGTCGGCCGAGATAATAGCCCCGCCACATGCAAAACGTTGCTAACATGGAAATCAACAGAGCCTTGGTCTGGTCATCGGTCGAAGCCAACAGCGAGAACCTGTCTAGTATCCAAGGATCATAAATCGTAGCAACGGACGGCAAAATATAGCCGAGAAAAAAATGACAAAATGACGCCAATAATACAGGAGAAAGCAGACCTAGATCGTCCGATCTTGAGATATAAACTCTGCATTCGCAAAAAACGTAAAACGCAAACAGCGCGAGCACCAGCCTAAACACTGCTGTTGACTCACTGTCAACTATTATAGCACCAACGGCACTCACACAGCCAGTACCAATCAACAACGCAAAGACGGCGAATTGCGTCATTTTTTTGGTACCGGAGAATTCCGTTTCGCCTCCGATTGAATCTAGAGCGCGCAGAACTTATCTCCTAATGGACCGAGGTGGTTATTTTCGGCTCGGGAAACCCGCTACTCCTGCCGGCTACAGTATCCAAAAGCAGATGCAACCGGTGTGCGTAAGTATGTTCCCGTGCGGCACGCCTTTGGCCTGCCTCAGCGATCTCCCGGCGCTCGTCGGGTGAATTCAGGTAGTGCCAAACTTTCTTCCTCAAGTCGTCGACACATTGGAACGCCACAACCTCGCGGTCCAGTTCGAAGAGCTGTGAAAGTCCGGGTCGAAAGTCCAGAACCTGAAATCCTCCGGCACCGCAAATCTCAAATGTGCGTACGTTTGTTCCCCACACCTCTGCAGGATTCAGATTATTTATCACAATTTTGGCGCCGCGAAATGCCCTCACTTTTTCTGAGTGCGCGACGAAACGGTTTTGAACCATTGGCTTTACGTCACCGAGGTTCATCCAAAGCGGCGCTGGCAAACCCCAAATTTTAATATTCATGTCTGAAAGGTTCTGGAAAAAGGCGACACGGTAGGCGTATAGGTTGCCTGCTGTGCATATGTCCGCAGTGTACTTGTCATCGACTTGGGAACTGGTTTCAACACTCTTAAGCGAAGATGGGCTATAGGCTTCAGGAAGATACGCAACAGGGGCACGAAGGTTTCGCCTGAGTAAATCTACCAAGTACGGATCTTTTAAGAATATATGGTCGAAAGGTGCATTTAGGAACATATGTTTACGAAAACTCCATACCGGATCGGGATACCAAAGAACTAAAGGCGCTTTCGTAATTTTTTTTACGCCCACGGCGTCTGAAGGACTGAGATAATCGTGGGAACAGATCGTGAGGTCTATCAACCCTGACCGTTCTACCAGACGCCGCAACGACCTGGCGTCGCCACCAAAACCAATCCTTCGAGTAGCCGACCTGATCGTCTGATATCCCAATCCGATGGCCCGATTAAGATAAAATCCCGCTTTGGACCCAGTTGGAGGTAACGACAGGCCAGGATCATACCTCACCACATCGTGCCGTAGACGTTCCAGCTCGTCAGCAATAAAGGTCGCAAATCCCTCGGCATAGAACTGTCCGATTACCAAAATTTTCATCGTTTTTTTGCCACCGTCGTCATACCCCTCGCATATCGAGCGGGAAAAAACCGACCAATCGCGGTGTCCGTTAGCGACAAGACTGCCAAATAAGGCAGCCGAAATATACCAGACGTAGCTAACTTCGCCGCTAATCCGACCTTGCCCATCCTTCCTGGCCACTGGGCGAATTTTTGCCAGACGGAGTTACCAAGCATAGGCGTGCGTTCGTGAAAAATTTCTCGGCAGATATCGAACCCAGTGCGATCGAAGTGAACTCGGTTCCCCTGAATATCTGAGTAGCCAAGATGTCCGTCGCCCTCCAAAAAAAGCCTCTCGTATAATTTCGGCTGGAGTTTGCGATAGGCCAAAATCAACGGGTTCTCGGTCTCTATATCATAGAAAAAGACAAGCTTGCCCCCAGGTTTTAGCACCCGATTTGCCTCTCGAAGCAAAGCATCTTTGTCTTCATCAGTCAAATGCTCGAATAGGCAAGAACTAATTACCGCATCAACAGCTTCCGATTTGATTGGCAGTCGCATTGCGTTACATTGAATCACTTTATCATAGTTCTCAGCTGCTATATGAAGTGCTGTCAACGAGAGGTCGACCCCAATCATTTGGTAGCGGCTGGCGAACCAGTCGATTCCCCCAGCACAGCCAATTTCCACCACAGTCGAGCCCGCCGGTACAAATTTTGCAACCTCGGTAGGATAGCCTTGCAAGACAATTCGAAGCGGAAGGGTTGCTAGAAATCCGTCGTCCCAAGGTTTGTATTTTGTGCGATTATTATATTTACCTTCATAGAAGTTATCATTTTCTGACAAGAAGGACAGCACCGGGCCGACCGCTCGCCCTACGACGCCGCACCTTGGGCAACTAAAATGTCCAGCTTCACTTTCTATGTCGATGTGGTGAACAGGACAGCATAATATCTGGGACAAATCGTTACCTCCTTCAGGCTAAAGAAACAAAGACACTATGAGGAGGCTCGGGAGCTGGACGAGCATGCTCTACGTCCTTAAGACGATGGAAAACCATTGGTCGGTTATTGACCTCGCCTCTTTGCGACCAGAGCAATCTCCCTGGCAAACAAATTTGGGAACTTTCTAACCGCTAAATCATCTATAAGAGCCCGAAGTGGGCGGGCAAGGAACCGATTGCGGAAGGGGCCTAGTGGTGCCGAGCCGCGTCCCCGGTATTGTAACAACTCAAGTTCTCGAACTGGCTCAATCAGCTCAGCAACCGCAGTTGCATACGTAAAGAAGCGCAGGTGCGTTCTGTCTAGTATACCGTGGTCTCCGTATTGGAAGCGACCTCTTAGGAAGGCAAACCTTGTTCTCCACTCAAGCGTATTAGGCACAGCGATAACGACAAATCCTTGTTCAGTAAGGAGTGGCAGGAATCGACGGAGAACAGCGACTGGGTCTCTCAAGTGTTCAAGCACATGGGAGAAAATTATTACGTCGAAGCCTGTTCCGAGCGGTAACAAGCTGTCAAATTCCACATCGAGAACTTCTACCCCAGACAGGAAGGGGGCCGCCATGGCAGCTTCCTCAACACTGTGCGTTATCCCGAAGACATCTATCTCCCGCCGAATTTCCCGCAACCTCCGCCCATTGTCGCCTGCGCCACATCCAACATCGAGAATTCGTTTTGCCACCGTTGGGACCAACGACAGTACCAATTCATTGCCGTAATTTTGATATGGTGGTGCGATGGTCAAGCTGTTACCTCGCTTTTGGCGCATGCTAACGCTTGGAAAACGCTGTCAAGCTCTATCGGCATAGCACTCCTTCGCCGGCATCGCATTGCTTCCAGTATTTCCACCCGATCTCGCACCACACTTCGCCAATCTGTGATTGTAAAATCTGTAATTAATCGCGAAAATTGGTACAGAAGTTCAAAGGTTGGCACATCGCGGCTTACGAGACCTCGCAAAGTCGTTCGAAACATTCCACTTACGTTTAATATGGCCCAGTGATTCGCAAATCTTCGAAGGCCTTCTTCATCGCGATTTCTAAGGAAGGCTATCGTGCGAACGCTACGCTTCAGACCAAGAAGGGCGCCTTGCGTTTTCGCATCCTGTAATGGATGGGCGCCTTGTGCAAGAGGTCCAGCAGGCAAGAGGACTACGTCGCCGCGGGCTGCGGCAATTGAACCCACAATCACGTCTGCTGACACTCCTGTCCGCCAGGCTGAGGAATCACGCTCAATTACATCAGATCTCAACATCATGTGCGAAGGAGAGCCCAGTATCCATCCAGATGATAGGCAAATATCCTGCATGGTACGCGAGCAAACTCGGATAGGTTCTCTTAGGAAATGAAAAAACCATTTCTTGCCGGTCGCGTCATCGATAACTGTTGGCACAGCCCAAACAACAGATACTCCAGTTTCAGCGGCAGCTGCATACGCCGCCAGCCCATCTACGAGCAAATAATCATCAGCTTGAATGAATTTGATCCAAGGCTTCGTTGCCATGCCCAAAGCATTAAGATGATTCTCCCAAAGTCCTAGGTTTCGCTCGTTCTCGTGGACTATCAAACGTGAGTCGGAAAACTCCGATAGCATTTCAATTGTGCCATCCTTGCCACAATCGTCGACTACGATTATTTCGCCTGCACCACTTGCCAGCGCCGACCTTACCGCACGCCCGATCTTGTCGCGATACTTGTACGTCGGAATAACAATCGATATGTCGCTCTCTTTGATCGGCAATATTGACCCCTATGACGACATCTTTGGATTGTACTATGCTATGGCAATTTGGCTTCAAGAGCCTTGCGAAGTCCGATTGCGCATTCCCGGTAACTCCAATTCCTGATCCTGGCGAGACTGGAGGCGCGGCACTTTGCGCGAAAATCTGAATCAACAAGGATCGGATGTAACGCAGCCGCAAGTCCGTTTACATCGCCCGCGGTAAATGTTGCCCCGTTCTCACCGTCATGGACCAAATCTTCTACGCAGCCAATCTCTTGCGAAGCCACTACTGGCAAACCAGCGCACATCGCCTCATTGACGGTCAGTCCCCACGGTTCGTTCTCTGAGGGCAGTACAAACACATCGCAGGCTGCATAAACGTCCGGCAACTCGGCTTGGTTTATGAAACCAGGAAATACGACATCCCGAATTCCGCGATCGGCAACCATCGTCTTTAGCTGTCGCTCGAGCACACCAGAACCCGCCATTACCAAATATGCCTGGACCCCCTGCCGCTGGAGCAGACTGAATGCCTCGACCAAGTCTGAGGGGCGTTTGCGATAATCGAACTTAGCCGCAAACAGAATTGCCGGAGCGTTCCCTTCAATTCCGAGTCTCCGGCGAGTCGCCTGGCGATTTCCGTGGGCTTCTTCGGCGGCCGAGAGAAACCTGTCATTGTCCACTGCGTACGGCATCAAAAATATATTTTCCTGCGGAATACTCATCGCAGCAAAATAACGCGAGTTTCTGCTGCCAATGGCCAAGAACCCGTCAAACAGTTTGTACCACATCTTTAGCAATGGAGTCCGTAGTAGCTCGCGCCACGCGGAGCGTTTCAAACCGAGATGGGTCTCGGCCCGCGCGAAAGTGAGGCACTTCGTGGATTTCGCAGCCATAAGTGCGACGTGATGCGCGGCCAGATTATGGCCATGAATTACAACGGCGTCGAACTCGCCTCCTCGAATCGCACCCCACAATTGAGGACCGACCATTGAAAAGAAACCGCCGATCTTTCTTCGTGCGGCTGCTGATCCCAGGAATTGCGATTTATATCCTTGAAGCAAGTCTATATCCCATTTTATAGATTGTCCGAAGCCCCGATCATGCTCCCCGCGAATTGAAAAGTCAGAGAGATAGAGAGCGGTGACTTCGATGTTTGAGTATTTTGAGAGATATGCAAAAAGGGGAGCTACGTATTGAACTGGATGAGTACAGACGAAGGCCACCCGATAGGCAATCGGTGGTGGATCAGAACGCTCTATAATGTCTAATCTTTGAGCAATTATCATCTGCGCCCCGCAGTACCAAAACTAGTCGTCTTTCGGTTCCTCTGGATCGACACACTCACTTGATGAACCTCGTCATCGCCACATTTACTCTCGAACGAAACGCATCGATCCCAAAGCGCGCTTTTGTCCTGCTTGCCAAAAGGTGACGATCAATAGGTAAGCGCTCGATTGCCAATGCCAGATCCTTTGGAAAGTCCTCAGGTGAACCCGCCATGCCCAGTTCTCCGGCGCATAGCGCCTCTGTCGCTCCGCCTATCGCTAAGCCTATCGCGAGTGTTCCACATGCCATAGCCTCAATGAAGGCTATCCCGAATCCCTCGCGCGAGGAGGGCATGACATAGATATCCGCCGCAAGATACAGCGACGGCAACTGCTCAGCGGGTACACGCCCCAGAAACCTTACATACTGGTCGACCCCTTGGCTTTTTGCAACCTGCTGAAGCCGCAAGCTATCATCACCATCGCCTGCAATTACGTATATAACATTGTTTCCCCGTGACCTGAGGAGAGAAATTTGAGAAATAACTTGATCATGCCCCTTATGCCTCTGGTTCGCATCAAGCCTGCTAACCGTCAGCAGCACGATCTCACTACCGAAGCCGACAGCCTCCCTTGCAGCGGTTCGGTCGCCTAGGACGAATCTATCCGAATAGGTGTTATATATGACCTCTGCCCTTTCCGCCGAAAGGCCAGCATTTACGACCAATCGGTCCCTCGTATCGTTGCTGACGCAAAGCGCCATGTCCGCCATTCTCAAGGCCCATCTTCGAGCCAAATTGAGTCTCCCCCATACTTCTAGACCATGTACGTGAACGACGAGTTTTGCACCGTATGCTCTAGCCAACGCTGCCGCCAAGGGCGCCAAAAAGACGTGGCCGCAGTAGACGATTTTAGGACGCGTAGACGACATCAGCCGCCAGGCAACAACGCTATACGAGAAACGGTTCCAAATCGCCGGATGCTGTGTGATCTTTTCGGGCAAGTCGCCGATTTGATCGCGCACAATCCTTGGCAGGACCTCGATTTTATCAATAGCCGGATTGAACGAAATAGCAGATAGTAAATCTTGAGTGGACTGGGCGATGCCCCCATATCCCCCAAACGCCTCTGCAACGAGAGCTAGCACAGTATTATTTCGTTTTAGTCTCAAGTGGCTTGGCGTCCGTGACTACGTCTAACTAAGAAAATGACTCTAATTTAGAGTGTACCGCTACGGCGGCTGGCTACGCCCAACTACAGTGCACGCCCTCTCTCCTGCCATCGTTACAACCGGCTAGATACCAATCCATCCGCCAATGCAGACTACAAGCGAGAAGAGTTACTAAACTACATTTCCATTCTGCAGAAAATCCCGAAAATAGCGTATCGTTGGCTTTAGACCTTCACCCAAAGAAACACCCGGGGTCCATCCCAACAACTTCTGCGCTAGCGCAATATCTGGTTTACGCTGCTTAGGATCATCCCCGGGAAGCGGGAGGTAAACAATTCCCTGTCCTCTGAGACCAATCATTCGCAATATGGTTTCTGCGAGTTCCCTGATCGTGAACTCACTTGGGTTCCCTATATTTATTGGCCCCGTGACTGTGTCGTCAGAGTCCATCAAACGAATCATGCCGTCAACCAGATCATCAACGTAGCAGAAGGCGCGAGTTTGGCTTCCATCCCCGTACAAAGTAAGTGACTCTCCACCCAGAGCTTGCATGATGAAATTTGATACAACCCGACCATCGTTTGGATGCATACGAGGGCCATAGGTGTTAAAAATACGCATCACTTTAATTCTAAGGCTGTGTTGTCTGTAGTAGTCAAAAAACAGCGTTTCCGCGCAACGCTTTCCCTCGTCGTAGCATGATCGAGGACCAATTGGATTTACGTTCCCCCAATAGTCTTCTGTCTGCGGGTGTACGCTTGGATCACCATACACTTCGCTCGTCGAAGCCTGTAGAATTTTGCATTTTAGACGTTTTGCCAACCCCAGCATGTTGATCGCACCATGTACTGAGGTTTTTGTAGTCTGCACTGGATCATGTTGATAATGCACTGGGGAGGCAGGGCATGCCAGATTGTAGATTTCATCCACTTCGATATAGAGTGGAAAGCACACGTCGTGCCGCATAAACTCAAATCTCGAATGATTGTGCAAATGATCGATATTTCTCTTGGTACCGGTAAAAAGGTTGTCAACACATATTACTTCATGACCTTCACTAAGCAACCGATCCGTTAAGTGCGAACCGAGAAAGCCAGCGCCTCCCGTAACTAGTATGCGTTTTCGGCTGTCATACAGACGTGTCATTTTCGGTCGGCTCGCTGAGTAGAGGAAAATACTATCATGATCTCGACCGACCCATCCTCGTTTTGAGTGGGTCGGATTAAACTAAATAACGATATACATCACTACCTTTAGCTTAGGGAGACAGCCGATTCCCCGTCTCTGGCCACGTCAAGCAACTGTTCTACGTCAGATGAATTGCGTCAGCTTGCGCGCGGGCTTCGCGATTAGCGCAAAGTCGACTGTGCCGGCTCTTAGCCATTTCCTGCGAGATCGCAGGGCCTCGATATTGTGCTCGATTTTTGAGCGTAAACCACCGGTGCTTTTCCCCCCCAGCATCATGTCGACCATAACGTGATCTATCAAGCCAGTTTGGAAACCATAGAGTTCCACAGCACGCAGCATCCAATCGTAGTCCGATGCCACCTTAAGACTGAGATCAAATGGTCCGACAATCTCTGCCACTTTTCGCCGAACGTAGAAGGTGGGATGAGCTGGCATCCAACCGGAGCGAAACCCGTTCGCAGGTCTCGGCTCCGCTCGCCACCTGCGCGAAACGCGCTTTCTATCATGGTCATCGACAAAATTGAGATGACCGTGGACAATATCACAAAAGGTCAGACCTTGGGCGACCCGGCCGAGCACTGAATCGTCGTGAAACGCGTCATCCGAATTCAAAACGCCGACAGCGTCGCCAGTAGCAATAGTCAATGCCTTATTGAGCGCGTCATACATGCCTTTGTCGGGCTCGCTGACGAGGGTCAGACCGTCCGTTGCATAGGAGCGAACTATGTCGAGTGTACCGTCAAAAGAAGCTCCGTCCACAACGACAAGCTCCTTCTCTGCGTGTTCTTGTGCAAAAAAACTGTCGAGCGCTTGACGAATAGTGGCCGCCGAGTTTCTGCACACGGTGAGAACGGAGATTTTCACTAATCGATGTACCACGTTTTGGAGTTCACTGCGCAGCAAACCTGAAATGCTCTTCGTCGAGCCTACGATGCTCAGATTCACGCACAACTGCCTGAAGATCCGCACGCACCATCTCGCTCACCATTTCACCGAATGAAGTCGTGGCGGTCCAACCCAACACTCTTTCGGCCTTTCTAGGATCGCCAATCAAAATTTCGACCTCAGTAGGACGGAAATAGCGTGGATCCACTTCTACCAAGACTTTTCCGGAGCTGATATCCAGTCCCTTCTCATCGACCCCCGCACCTTGCCAGGCAATTGTGATTCCAACCTCGGCAAATGCAAGTTCCACAAGTTCGCGAACAGAGCGCTTTATGCCGGTGGCCAACACAAAATCGTCACCATCATCCTGCTGTACGATGCGCCACATCCCTTCCACGTAATCACGGGCATGACCCCAGTCACGCTCTGCGTCCAGATTCCCCAAGAACAGCTGCTCCTGCAGTCCACACGAAATTGCCGCCACCGCTCGGGTGATTTTGCGCGTTACAAATGTTTCGCCCCTTATTGGGCTTTCATGGTTGAACAAAATCCCGTTCGAGGCGTGAATGCCGTACGCCTCGCGGTAGTTCACCGTAATCCAATATGCATAAAGCTTCGCAACTGCATAAGGCGACCTCGGATAAAACCGCGTCGTCTCGGACTGGGGAATCTCCTGCACTTTACCGAATAGTTCGGATGTCGAGGCTTGGTAGAAGCGCGTTTTCGCGGTGAGCCCTAGCAGTCTGATAGCCTCCAGTAAACGAAGGGCACCCATCCCGTCGGAATTGGCGGTATATTCAGCAGTCTCGAAACTCACCTGAACGTGAGACTGAGCAGCCAGGTTGTAAATTTCGTCCGGCTGCACTTCCTGCACGATACGAATCAGATTTGTCGCGTCTGTCATGTCTCCATAATGCAATTTGAGCCGCACGTCAGAATCGTGAGGATCCTGATAAACATGGTCGATTCTGCCGGTATTAAAGGAAGAAGAACGTCGTTTGATGCCGTGAACCTCATAACCTTTTTTAAGAAGGAGGTCGGCCAGATACGCTCCATCTTGGCCGGTGACTCCGGTAATAAGTGCGATCTTACGAGACAATTGCCTACTTTCCTCCATCGGCTATTACTGCCCCCATGAGGCATACCACTTCCGAGATAATTCAGATCAATCTGTCAAAAATTTGAATTGCTTCAGCCGACTTGACGCGATCGGCAACGAAATCCGGGTCTCTGATAAAGGTGGTGTTCGAGGGACCGGCAAAATTGGACTGGCTGCTCAGCGTTCTCAAAATTGGGTTATAATAAGCCTGCTCGAAACCGTGATCCTTCATCGTCTTCAAGGTCCAGGGCGTCACCGTTTCGAGTTCGACCACCCTAAGGTGGCTATTTGCCAACACCGAAAGCGCACCTCGAACAACATCCTCTTCATAGCCTTCAACGTCAACCTTGATCATGATTGGGAAAGCATCATTGACCAGGGCGTCTAGAGGTTTCTGGATTACTTTCAAAGATCCGGTCCCATCATTGGAAACCTTATTCATAGTATCAAGTCCAATAGTGAAAGATACCTCAGCGGCTTCTGAACCAAGCGCGAGCTGGTAAATCTTTATCCTATCGGAAAGGTGGTTTATTGCAACGTTTCTTTCAAGGCGAAGTACAGTCTCAGGATGCGGTTCAAATGCCCAAGTGGTAGCTCCACATACACCTGACGCCAAAACACTATAAGTTCCAACGTTCGAACCAACATCAAAAAAAAGATCACCACGTCGCAAAAAGTGAAGAACTAAACCCATGTCCGCAAACTCGTGAAGTCCCGCATAGATGTTTCCGGTTGCACCCGTCATATGACGACGGACCGCCAACTTCTGACCACCAACCCATGGAACGATCACTTCTTCTTTTAGTCGACTTTCGATCTGCCATCGCAACACTCTCCGCCACGCGCGAAGCTGCGAGTTTCGGGTAAGAGGATGCTCCGCCAAAAAGCGGCCCATTTGCCTAACGGCTCTCATTTACTATGCACCACTATTTCACGCCTCTAACCTTCTGTCTTTTTAGACCAAGCTAAGCGCATTTTTGTCAACTCTCACCTCGCGCCGAATCCTGTAACCATGGTTCGGATGGTACGAAACACAATCAGCACGTCGAGCCAAGGAGAGAAATTTTTGATATAGTAAAAGTCGTAATGAAGTTTTTCTAAAACCTGATCCACGGCAGCAACGTGCCCCTGGTTGACTTGCGCCCATCCGGTAATGCCAGGCCGAACGATGTGCCGGTATCGATAGAATGGCAGTTCCGCCTCATACCAGCGCGACAGTACGAGTGCTTCCGGCCGCGGGCCGATCCAGCTCATTTCGCCGCGCAGGATGTTGAAGGCCTGCGGCAACTCATCGATCCTGGATTTTCTCAAGAACTGTCCGAACCGGGTGATGCGTGTGTCGCCGGCCTTTGTGATGGCCGCCTCCTTCTCGTCGACGGCCGTGTCGCTGAGCTTCATCGTCCGAAACTTGTAGACCTCGTAGGGATGCCCTCTGTAGCCCATTCGCTTCTGTCTAAATAGCGCCGGTCCAGGTGAATCGATCTTCACGCCAATCGCCACGAACAGCAGCAATGGGGAGAAAACGACAAGCACAAATAATGCAGAAGCCACGTCTATCGCCTGCTTTACTTTCAGATAAGCCTGATTTGGATTCAAGGAGCCCAGAGTATTTTCAGAAAGATGCTCTATCTCTACCCTGCCCGTGAGCGACTCGCTTATTTGTTTGACATGATAGACCGGCGTTCCCGAGAGTGCGCTGTCGGCAATATACCGCTCCCACTTATCTGAAAGGTCGGCTCGAAGATCGGCCACCACGCCGGTCGCGTACTCGACGACCCTGTCAGGCGATTGAATCCTGTGCCAGCTCACACCCGGTATGCTCTCCAGCCGGTCGACGTCTCCGCCAGGAATGATCGCCAGCCGGTGTGCATCGAGGCGCCGCGTGGCCAAGCTCAAACCAAAATACCACAACGTCGATTGGATGAAGCTCGCCGCGGCCTGGAACCGGCTGTAGTCGAACCTGAAGAAAAAGATCGTCGCGAACACCAGGCCGTAGGTCAAGCCGAAGGTAGGCAGGATGTAGCCAGCTGCTGCAACACCCGGGAAATTGCCAATGCGCTTGTAAAACAGATAACCTGTGGTGTGAGCGACAAACGCTGCAAAAATCGTGACCTGCATATTCGATGACCAGATTGCTTGCTGGTCGAATGACAGGCGCAACACAGCGGGCATCAGAATGGCGAACGTCAACCCGCCAAGTAGCTGAAACCGCATCCGCAGGAGGAGGTGTCGTCGATTCGGTAAATGGATAGTGGTGGTGTTCATAGTGAATCCCGCCAAGCAGGCTTCATGAAAACGGGTACATTCACCTGACCAGATGCCGCTCTCGGCCGACGCTCGAATAGGCTATGCCTTCCCTAACGACGTCCTCGCCGCGGTAGACGTTTCGCAGATCAACCATCACCGGCGTCGCCATGAGTGCACGGAGCCGCTTCAGATCCAATGACCGAAACGCATTCCACTCGGTGACGATGACGATCGCGTGCGCGCCGTCGGCCACGGCGTAGGCGCTTTCCCCGAACGCAATGCCCTCGATCATCTTGCGCGCCTGCTCCATGCCGACCGGATCATACGCTTTGACCGAAGCGCCCGCATCCTTGAGCGCCTGAATGATGGCCAATGACGGGGCATCGCGCATATCGTCGGTGTTCGGCTTGAACGTAAGGCCGAGGATACCGATGGTCTTGCCACGAACCGAGCCGCCGCAGGCCTCGACCACCTTGCGCGCCATCGCCCGTTTGCGCTGGTCGTTTATCGAGACCGTCGTTTCAATAAGCCGCACTGGGCTTGCCGCGTCCTGCGCGGTCTTGACCAGTGCCAGCGTATCTTTCGGGAAACAGGAGCCGCCATAGCCCGGCCCCGCGTGAAGAAACTTTGCACCGATGCGATTGTCCATGCCGATGCCGCGCGCGACGTCCTGCACATCGGCCCCCAACCGCTCGCAGAGGTCGGCAATTTCGTTGATGAAGGTGATCTTCATGGCCAGAAATGCGTTGCCAGCATATTTGGTAAGCTCAGCCGTACGCCGGCTCGTATAGAATATCGGCGCGACATTCAACGAGAGTGGACGGTAGATCTCGCCCATGACGGCTTTGGCCCGTTCCGCATCGGTGCCGACAATGATGCGGTCGGGCCGCTTGAAATCCTCGATGGCCGATCCTTCGCGAAGAAATTCCGGATTGGAGACCACCGCAAAATCGGCGGCGGAATTTTGCTCGCGGATGATCCGTTCCACCTCATCGCCGGTACCGACAGGGACGGTCGATTTCGTCACCACGACCGTAAATCCTTTGAGCGCGCGGCCAACTTCGGCGGCCGCGTCGTAAACGAAGGACAGATCGGCGTGCCCGTCGCCACGCCGTGACGGCGTGCCGACGGCTATGAAAACGACATCCGATTGAGAAACGGCATCGGCCAGATTGTCGTCGAAACGCAAGCGACCTTGCGCGGTGTTGGTGGTGACGAGGTCGTCGAGCCCTGGCTCATAGATCGGTATCTTGCCAAGTTTGAGCATGGAAAGCTTTTCCGCATCCCGGTCGACGCAGCAGACCTGATGGCCAAAGTCGGCGAAGCAGGCGCCCGAGACGAGCCCTACATAGCCGGCACCAATCATTGTTATTCGCATACCGCGTACTCTCCATCAGCGCCGACGAGACGATTTCGCCAGACAGCGCCTATTCCCCACCGAACGACGGCTACCGCACTCCCGGGTGAAACCCGAGAGCGCATCCTACAACAATTTACATCGCGACGCCGCCTTGATGTTTGCGGCTACGCGATTGCTACGAGATCCCTGGCATCCAAGTCTACAGGGATTTCACCATTCATGATGGCCACCAGAACCCGGGCTCGTCCAGCTGGATCGAGCCGGTCAAGGCGACCGATCTGTTCCGCGAGAGGGCCTGAAAGGATTCGGACCGAGGCACCGGCTGCGAGGCCTCCACTGAAATTAAGCAGCCCGTCCTTACCGGTCAATGCAATGAAACGCTCTACCAGACCCGAGGGGACCGGCAAAGGCCGGTCGCCTTGCGTGACGAGGGAACGCACACCGAATGTTCCATTGACCGAACGCCAACGTTGCAGTCCGAGGTCAAGGGCGATGAACATATAGCCCGGGAAATAGGCCGCCGACCGGGTTTCGAGACGCCGGGCATGACGCACGGTTTTCTCGCAGCGAGGCACAAAGGGCTCGAATCCCTGGATCCGGAGATGCCGCTCTGCGACATGCTCCTTTCCGGGAAAGACGCTGGCCGCATACCAGCGCGTTGCCGGCGCGGCGGTCGGCCCACGCGACAGGGCTGTTGCCTTGCTCGTTGTTTTTTCCGCACTACTCACGTGTCTTCCTTCGGCGGTCGGCGGCATGATCTCAGGTCAACGGTTACGACAGTGTGTGGATACCAGCAAGCAACCAAGCCACTAAAGTCAAGGCGGTTGGGTTAAGAATTTCCTACACATTGTCCAGAAATTTAGCTGTGCCTAAATAATCACCGAGCCGCTTTCTTTTTCAGCTGGCTGAGATGCTATGTCGAGCAATTTATTTCCATATGTAGGTGCTTGGTTACGCTGGTCGTGACGAATCGCCCGTTGGTTCTGGTACTTAGTCCGTCGACTTGAAGCTAATGTGACGGATGGCGTCGCGCACAAGTCTGCCGCCAGCGACAAAGATCCTGCACGGCCACACCAACTACGGCGAAAAATCACTGTCGCGCAGAACAGGTTATCACCGCTCGACCGGCTTCACGAACGCTTCAACAGCGACCAGACAGCCGGCACCAGGCTCGCGGCCAGCGCAACCTTGATCAGATCACCGACGATAAAGGGCACCACCCCGAACTGCCAGGATTTTTCCGGGCCGATCAACAGCGCCAGCCAGGCAAAGCCCATTGCCATCATGACGATCTCGGCCACCAGCATGGCATTGAAGAGCTTGATAGGATGGCGATCCCAGCCACGGTCGGCAGCCCAGCCGACGATCGCCGCCATGACGACGAAGCCGGCAAGATAACCGCCGGTCGAACCGAGCATGTAGGCGATGCCGATGCCCTTTTCCGGCGTGCTCTGGAAGACCGGAAGCCCCAGCGCGCCCTCAGCCATGTAGAGAAGCAGCGTGGCGACGCCAAGGCGCATGCCGAAGGCGGCAGCGATCAGCAAGACGGCGAGCGTCTGCATCGAGATATCGACCGGTCCGAGCATGACCTTGGTCTTGGCAGACAAGATCAACAGCAGCGTTCCGGCGATCGCCAGCAAAAGCTGTCCTGCCAGCCGGGCCGCGCCCTTTTCAGGCAGAGCGAGAGAAATAAGCGGACGCATCGTCGTTGCAATTGCCATGATCTTCCCCGTTCCGGATTGCCGCCGAACGCGGCCTTGCGTTTTCCTATATTGGCTTCCGTGCTATGCGGCAATCGGTTTTGCCCTCACCCCAAAAAAGGTCGCGACGTTCGCATGGCGCTGAAATTCGACACACGCTTCGAACCGTCCTATGGCAAGGGCGTGATCGTTGCGCCTGGTATTCAACGCGTCACGGCCCCGAACCCAAGCCCGTTCACCTTTCACGGAACCAACAGCTATATCGTCGGGCGCGAGACGCTGGCGGTGATCGATCCGGGTCCTGATGACGAGGCACATCTTCAAACGCTGCTCGAAGCGATCGGGACCAGGCCGGTCAGCCATATCTTCGTCAGCCACACGCATCGCGACCATTCGCCGCTGGCGGCGCGGCTGAAGCAGCACACCGGTGCGGCGGTTCTGGCGCAGGGCCGGCATCGCCCGGCGCGGCCATTGCGCACCGGCGAGGTCAATCCGCTCGATGCCAGCGCCGACACCGACTTCGTTCCTGACATCGCGCTGCCGGATGATATGATGATCGACGGTGACGGCTGGGCGATCCGGACGGTGCTGACGCCCGGCCATACCGCCAATCACGCGGCCTTCGCGCTGGAGGGAACCGGCATCCTTTTCTCGGCCGATCACGTCATGGCGTGGGCAACCACGATCGTCGCACCGCCGGATGGCGCCATGGCCGAGTACATGACATCGCTCGATCGGCTGATCGAACGTGACGACCGGCTGCTGCTGCCCGGTCATGGTGGGCCGGTGACCGAGCCGCGCAGCTTCATGCGCGGATTGAAAACGCATCGCAAAATGCGCGAACGCGCAATTCTGGAGCGGATCAACAGCGGCGACCGGGCAATCAAGGACATGGTGGAGGCGATCTATCGAGACACCGACCCGCGCCTCCATGGCGCGGCCGGCCTGTCGGTGCTTGCCCATCTGGAAGATCTGGTGGCGCGCGGCCTGGTCCACACCGACGGCGCGCCGGCTATCGACGGCATCTATTCGCCGGCAACCTAGCACACTTCGGATATCATTCCGCCGGCGCCACGCCCACCTGGCCGGCGACTTCCTGGTCGAGTTCGGAAAGGAAATCGGTGATGCGCGCTGCATTGTCGCCAAGGTCGTAGCGGCCGTAACGCGAGGCCGAGCGCATATCGACGATGACCGCATCGCCGTCGTCGGTCACGCGGATGGCAACATCGGCGGGAAGGCCAAGCAGCAAGCCCTTGGCCAGCGCATCGACCGTCACGTCGCTTTGCCCTGCTGCGTCTGGAAACGGCGCCGTGAGCTGCCAGCCGCGCCGATCGAGCACCGTTTTGACCGCCTCCAGAACGCGATCGACAGGCAAGGTGTAGCTGCGTCCGGTAACAAGCGGATAAGCTTCGATTTGCAGGCGCTGCTCGCCGGGTGTCGGCGGCAAAAGCTCGTTCATATCCTTTGTCCGGGTGGAAATATCGAGCACCGGTGGGTCGTCCAGATCCGTCGAGATGTCGCGCAGCGGCGGATAGGTGGCCACCCAATAGGCCGCGACGCCGTAAGGGATGAGCACCAGAACCGCCAGCAAGGCGCCGACGGTCAGGTCATGGCCGCCGCGATCACCGAAATTCCACAATCGCGCAAAGGCAAACCCGGCGAACAGAAGCGCAAACGCGGCCAGCAAGGCGACAATCGCGAGCACCCACAGGAATGCCGACGTCTCGACGAGATCATATCGGTGGCCGATGAGTGCCGTCAGCAGCAGGATCGCCGAAAAAGCACCGGCGCGCCGCGACCAACCGGCAGCCTTCGATGTCTGTCGCCCGGGAATTCCCGTCATTGTTTTCCGCGCTGCCCCAACCCGAACACAGGCATAGTGCCTTTCAGCGGCGGCTTGAAGGCGCAAAGACGCCGCATCTCCGGTCAATCCGTCGGCAGGTGATAATTCCGGAACTGCTGGCGCAAGGTAATCTTCTGGATCTTGCCGGCAGCGGTGTGTGGGATTTCGCCGACAAAAGCGACGTCGTCCGGCATCCACCACTTCGCCACCTTGCCGTCCATGAAAGCGAGAATATCCGTCTTGGTCGGCTCCCTGCCCGGCTTGCGTACGATCACGAGCAAAGGCCGCTCGCCCCATTTGGAATGCGGAATGCCGATGGCGGCGGCCTCCGCCACGTCGGGATGGCCGACAGCGAGGTTCTCGAGCTCGATGGTCGAGATCCATTCGCCGCCCGACTTGATCACGTCCTTGGCGCGATCGGTGATCTGCATGTAGCCGCCGGGGTCGATATGCGCGATATCACCGGTATCGAACCAGCCGTCTTCATCAAACTGTTCGGATCCGATGCCGCCATAATAGGCGCGCGCGACGGCCGGCCCGCGGACTTTGAGTCGGCCGAAGGTCTTGCCGTCCCATGGCAGCTCGTTATCGTCGTCATCCGTTATCTTCATTTCGATGCCGAACGGCGTAAAGCCCTGCTTCTGCTGGACGGCGAGGCGAGCCTCGCCCTTCAGCCCGGCGTAATCCGGCTTCAAGGTGCACAGCGTGCCGAGCGGCGACATCTCGGTCATGCCCCAGGCGTGGACGACCTGGACATCGTAATTGTCCTGGAACTTCGTCGTGATCGCGCGTGGACAGGACGCGCCGCCGATGACGACTTTCTGCAGATAGGGCAGTTTCTTGCCAGTTTCTTCCAGATGCTGGAGGAGCATCATCCACACCGTCGGCACGGCGGCGCTGAAGGTCACCTTCTCGGTGTCGAGCAGCTCGTAGATCGAAGCGCCATCCATCTTGCAGCCGGGCATGACCAGCTTGGCGCCGATCATCGGCGCGCTCTGGGCAAGGCCCCAGGCATTAGCGTGAAACATCGGCACGACCGGCAATACGGTATCGCGCGACGACAGGCCCATGGCGTCGGGCATCGCTTCGATCATGGCGTGCAGCACGTTCGAACGATGGCTGTAGAGGACGCCTTTCGGATCGCCCGTGGTGCCCGAGGTGTAGCACATACCGGCGGCGGTGTTTTCGTCGAAAGTCTTCCAAGCGAAGTTGCCGTCGGCTTCAGCAAGCCATTCTTCGTACGCAACCACATTGGGCAGCGCAGTCTCCGGCATATGCGCGTTGTCGGTCAGCACGATAACCTGCTCCAGCGACTTGACCGCGCCGGCGATCTTTTCGAGCAGCGGCAGGAAGGTCAGGTCGACGAAGATCGCCTTGTCCCCGGCATTGTTCATAATCCAGGTGATCTGCTCGGGAAAGAGCCGCGGGTTGAGCGTGTGATAGATGGCGCCGACACCCATGATGCCGTACCAGGCCTCGATGTGGCGCGCGGTGTTCCAGGCCAGGGTCGCGATGCGGTCGCCAAGCCCGAAACCGTCACGCTCGAGCCGCTCGGCGACCTTCAGGGCACGATCATGGATTTCGGCATATGTGCTGCGCACGATCGGCCCCTCGATCGAACGCGACACGATCTCGCGGCTACCGTGCTGCCTCTCGGCGTTGTCGATCAGCTTGTGACAAAGCAGCGGCCATTCCTGCATCAGCCCCAGCATTTTGTTCCTCCCGTTATTTTTTGCGCCATTGTGGGACGAACCGGCCGATTGTCCAGCCAGGATCGGGCTGGAGCGGGGCATGGAGCCAATTGAGGCCGAATTCGCCACAATCCGGCCATGCTCGGCGTTAACGTTGATTGATGGCGGGGCGCGATTGGCGAATGAAAGAGGTTCGCATGGACGCGCAGCTCGACGACAAAGCCTTGGAAAATACGCTTGCCGAAAGCCTGGCCGATCTGGTGGCCGCCGATGTGGCGCGGGCCGATCTGGTGCCTGACGCCAAAACCGTTTCCGAAGATGAATTCGTCGAGGTCGTCGGCGGCGCCCTCGAAGCTGTCGGCGGCACGCTCTTGTTCAAGATGTGCGTCGAGAACGAGGGCGAAGCCCAGCACGTCGCCGCCGCATCGGTCGGCGATGGCGGCAATCGCCAGTTCCTGCTGCTCACCTTGCCGACCAACGGTGGTGCTTTGAAGGTCGAGACCACCTCGAAAAGCACCAATCCGGTGGCCGGGATTGCCGCCGCCTATGCCGGGCTGATGGACGCTTTCCAGGCCGCCGCCTGATTTTCGGCGCGATACCGGAGGAAAGCGCAAGACTCCCGCCCGCGGGCGATGCCCGCCGGTGGCTGCCAGGTCTTGCGCAAGGCACTTGCCAGACACATCTTGGGGTAGAGGCAAGGAGATCCGATATGGACCAGATCGCAAATCCGTCACCCGGCTTTCAACGCAATCCGGACAAGGTGATCACCGTCGAGCCTTACAAGGGTACCGTGACGGTGCGCGCCGGCGATGTCGTTATCGCCTCGTCCGGCAAGGTCAAGGTGCTGACCGAACCTCCCTATCCGCCTGTTTTCTACATTCCGTTCGGCGACATCGACTTCAAACAGCTTGGCAAGACCGAACACTCGACCCATTGCCCCTATAAGGGCGATGCCAGCTATTGGAGCGTGCTGCCCGCCGGCGATGCAGGCAAGGATGCGATGTGGGCCTATGAGCGGCCGTTCGACGAGATGGCCGATATCCGCGACCATGGCGCGTTCTATCCGAACAAGGCGACCATCGAGGCCACGCCCGACTGATCAGTCGGTGGTGCCTTCATCGCCGATGCCGTCGGCATCGTCGAGACGCACGAAGGTGAGGCCTTTGGCCTTCAGTGCCAGAAGTCCCTGCACCACGCCTTCGCCGGCCGCATGGGTCGGCTGGTTGATGTGAGCGATGATGACGTCGCCGTCCTTCGCCGCGGCAATGCGCCGGGCGGTCTCTTTTGCGCCGAGCAATGAGCCGCCATCGCCGTTGATCGAGAATCCGGCGATCTTGAAACCAAGCTTGCGGATCATCGCGATTGCCGATGGGCTGTATTCGGCGGTTGCGCCGCGGAACCATTTCGGCGCCGGTTCGCCGGTCACGGCAAGAGCGGCAGCACCCGATTCGACTTCGGCCAGCACGGCCTCCGGGCTGCCGGCACTGCGAATGCCGTAGATCTTTTGCGGCGTGTCGACGGCCGGGACGTGGCGGCCGCCATGGTTTTCCAATTCAAACAGTTCGGGATGCGCCCGCATGATCTCGACGACGGCGGCGTTGTGCTTCAGCCAGATGCCGGTGACGAAAATGGTGGCAGGAATCTTGTTTTCCACCAGCGCCGAGAGAATCCGTGTGTCGGTCCTTCCGCCGCACGCATCGAGCGTCAGCGCGACGCGGCCGCTGCCCGCCTCGGCCTTGATGTGCAGCGTCGGTGCGACGAGCAACTGCGCGTTGCCAGGAGAGACAGCCCACAGCGATATCGCAACGGCGCAAAAATACTTTTGGAACAGGCGCATCGATTATTTTCCAGGTCGGCCGGATCAAAGTTGAAGCGGCGACCCCAAGACCGCCATCAAGGCGGAAATCGGGACGGTGCCCCTGCAAAAGCGTCGGCAGCGGCAATTTGACCGCCGGCCTGACCTTTGGCAAGCGCGAGGTCACAATGCGTGCTCCACGTCCTTAACCTTACGTGAAAGGATCGCGCGCACCGCGTCGACAACCGCTTTGACCTCAAGTCGCCAGACGCAGCAAGCCTTGCTCGGATCGGGTCGGCGGCACAGGTCCCTGGCTATGCACTCGCAAGGCATGGAGGGCCGCGGCGTAACACTGGCCACGCCAACAGGCCCCCAGACGGCCGGGTCGGTCAGGCCGAACAGGCCGACAACCGGCGTTCCGGCGGCGGCGGCCATGTGCATCGGACCACTCTCGTTCCCGAGAAACAGGCGGGCCTGGCCGAGAACCGCCAGCAGCGTTGCAAGCGACAGCGCCCCGACCACGTTGACGACCGGCGAAGCGGCCTTGGCGATGATGCGCTCGGCAGATGCCCACTCGTCGGGGCCTCCCACAAGCAGGAAGTCCAACCCGGTCTGCCGCGAGATCTCGTCGATCGCCAGCGCAAAACGTTCCGGCTGCCATTGCCGCCCCCGGAAGCTCGCTCCTGCATGAACGGCTATGAAGGCGTTACGCCGGAGATGATGCCGGTCGAGAAGCGCCAATGCCCTGGCGGTCTCCAGCGGCAGCGGCTCAATCATTGGGACCGGCGCACGCAACTCCACGCCAAGCGCCTCAAGCGGCGAAAGATAGCGGTAGAGATAATGCTGGCCACCAAAGCCAAACGGCTTGGCCAGGACGTTGGCGGGCTGGCGTTCCAGCCAGCGCAACGGTTTTTCGGGAGGATCATATCCGACGCGGGTCTTGGCGTTGACGAGCCTGACAATGATGCGTGAGGTTTTGGAATCGGCCAGGTCGATGGTCAGGTCAAACCGGAACCGGCGCAGAGCGCGCACCATCGCGTAAAGCTCGCGACCACGCTGCACAGGGGTGCCACGCATCCGTACGCGTCGGAACGCCACCACGTCCGAGGCGATGCCATGAGCCAACAGGAAACTGGCAAAGTTCGCCTCGCAAAGGAACACGATCCTGGCCTTTGGATATTGGAGGCGCAGGTTTCTGGCGAGCGCGGAAGCGAGGACAAGATCGCCGATGAATTTCGTCTGGAGGATGAGAATCGAGCGGACGTGCGTGGGCGGGTTCTGCAACATCTGTTTCTGGCACCGGGGCGGGTTCGGGGGCCGGAAACTGGGCAGAAACGATGTCGGGATTTGGAGCCGACAGACGCACGTTCGCGTGAATTCGGTTACAAATCGGTAAGGTCAAGTGCCGGTGGACTCCAACTCCTATCCACGGCCGTTCTTTGCAGCCTGCACCGCCGCCTGCGCGGCAGCCAACCTGGCGATCGGCACCCGGTAAGGCGAGCACGAGACGTAGTCGAGGCCGACCTTTTCGCAGAAATGGATCGAGGTCGGGTCGCCGCCATGCTCGCCGCAAATACCGAGCTTGATGTCGGGCCGCGTCGCCCTGCCCTTTTCGGCCGCCATCCGCACCAGCTCGCCGACACCCTCTATGTCGAGCGACACGAACGGATCCTGCTCGATGATGCCTTTTTGCCGGTAGGTCTCGAGGAACGAGGCGGCATCGTCGCGCGAGATGCCGAAGGTGGTCTGGGTCAGATCGTTGGTGCCGAAAGAGAAGAATTCGGCCGCCTCGGCAATGACATGAGCGCGGATCGCGGCGCGCGGCAGTTCGATCATCGTGCCGGTAAGATAACCGATCCTGACACCGGTCTCCTCCATCACGCTTTTGGCGACGGCGTCGATGCGCGCCTTGACGAAGTCGAGCTCCTTCACCAGCCCGACCAGCGGCACCATGATTTCGGGGACCACCAGCGCGCCGGCCTTCCTGCCGGCCTCCACGGCCGCCTCGAAAATGGCTCGTGCCTGCATCTCGGCGATTTCGGGATATGAGACGGCAAGCCGGCAACCGCGATGGCCGAGCATCGGATTGAACTCGTGCAGCGCCTCGGTGCGCCGCCGGAGCTTGTCCGGCGACACATTCATGGCGGCGGCGACCTCGGCCACCTCCTCCTCGGTCTTGGGCAGGAATTCGTGCAGCGGCGGATCGAGCAGACGGATCGTGACCGGCAGCCCGGCCATGATCTCGAACAGTTCGAGGAAATCCGAGCGCTGCATCGGCAACAGCTTGGCCAGCGCCGTTCGCCGGTCCTTTTCCGTATCGGCCAGGATCATCTCGCGCATGGCAATGATGCGATCGCCGTCGAAGAACATGTGCTCGGTGCGGCAAAGCCCGATGCCTTCGGCGCCGAAGGAGCGCGCCATGCGCGCATCGAGCGGCGTCTCGGCATTGGTGCGCACCTTCATGCGGCGCGCGCCGTCGGCCCATTCCATGATGGCGGCGAAATCGCCCGAGAGTTCCGGCTGCAGCATCGGTACCGCGCCTTTCAGCACCTGGCCGTTGCCGCCGTCGATGGTGATGATATCGCCCTTGCGGAATGTCGATCCCATCGCCATCAGCGTGCCGGCCTTGTAGTCGACGCGCAGCGAGCCTGCGCCCGAAACGCAAGGCTTACCCATGCCCCGCGCCACCACGGCGGCGTGGCTGGTCATGCCGCCGCGCGTCGTCAGGATGCCTTCGGCCGCATGCATGCCATGGATGTCTTCGGGACTGGTCTCGATGCGCACCAGGATCGCCTTTCGGCCTTGTGTCTTGGCCTCCTCGGCGTCGTTCGAGGAAAACACGACCTCGCCGGTGGCGGCACCCGGCGAGGCCGGCAGGCCGACGCCGATGATGTCGCGCGCCGCTTTTGGATCGATCGTCGGATGCAGCAACTGGTCGAGCGAGGCCGGATCGATGCGAGCGACGGCCTCCTCCTTCGAAATCAATCCGTCCCTGGCCATGTCGACGGCAATCTTCAGCGCCGCCTTGGCGGTGCGTTTGCCGGACCTGGTCTGCAGCATCCACAATTTGCCGCGCTCGATGGTGAATTCGAGATCCTGCATGTCGCGGTAATGCTTTTCCAGGCGGTCTGAGATGCTGACGAAAGCCTGGAAAGCGTCAGGCATCAGCTTCTGCAGCGACGGCTTGTCGGAGCCGGCGGCAATACGCGCCGCCTCGGTTATGTTCTGCGGGGTGCGGATGCCGGCGACGACATCCTCGCCCTGCGCGTTGACCAGGAACTCGCCATAGAGCTGCTTTTCGCCGGTCGACGGATTGCGGGTGAAGGCGACGCCGGTAGCGGAAGTATCGCCCATATTGCCGAAGACCATGGCCTGGACATTGACCGCCGTGCCCCAGCTTTCGGGAATGTCGTGCAGGCGCCGATAGGTGATGGCGCGGTTGTTCATCCAGCTGGAAAACACCGCGCCGATGGCGCCCCACAGCTGCTCGCGCGGATCCTGCGGAAACGGCTTGCCGAGCTCCTCCTCGACCTTGGCCTTGTAGAGCGCGATCACGCCTTGCCATTCGATGGCTGTCAGCTCGGTGTCGAGCTCATGGCCGAGCCCACCCTTCTGGTCTTCGAGGATTTCCTCGAAGACCTCATGGTCGAGGCCCATGACGACATCGGAATACATCTGGATGAAACGGCGGTAGCTGTCATAGGCGAACCGCGCATCGCCTGAATCGGCGGCAAGTGCCTCGACCGTCTCATCGTTGAGGCCGAGATTGAGCACGGTGTCCATCATGCCGGGCATGGAAGCGCGGGCACCGGAGCGCACCGACACCAAAAGCAGTTTCGATGGATCGCCGAAACGGCGCCCGGTCAGCCGACCGACGTGATCGAGGGCGACCGCCACATCCGCTTCCAGCGAGGCCGGATAGGCGTGGCCGTTGGCGTAGTAGGCGTTGCAGACCTCGGTGGTGATGGTGAAGCCTGGCGGCACCGGCAGGCCCAGGCTGCACATTTCGGCAAGATTGGCGCCCTTGCCGCCGAGCAGATTGCGGTCGCCGGCACGGCCTTCCGCCGCTCCATCGCCAAAGGTGTAGACCCATTTGGTCATGCTTGCTCCCCGGTTGCAGGAGATTGGAAATACTGACAAATCGAGCGATATGATGCTGCAGTGCGAAAGGCAAGGCATCGACCAAGCCGGCCGGCCTCTACAATCGATTAATGAAAAGCGCCGCCAAAAAGACTTGCTTTTTGGAAAGTTTTGTTTTAGAACATAACGTGAACAAGAGGTTGAACGATGAGAATGACCGGAAAGCTCGATTATCTGGAAATGCCGGCGACAGGCGGAACGCTGGACAGGGTGAAGGCTTTCTATAGCGCGGTCTTCTCGTGGTCGTTCGCCGATTACGGGCCGACCTATTCAGCCTTTGCCGAAGGGCTGGACGGCGGTTTTCAGGCGGATGGCCAAGATGCGCCGGTCAAGCCGCTGCCCGTGCTCTATTCCGAAAGGCTGGAGGAAACATTGACCGCCGTCGAGAATGCCGGCGGCACCATCGTCAAGCCGATCTTTTCATTCCCCGGCGGCAGGCGGTTCCATTTCGTCGATCCGGCCGGCAATGAAATGGCGGTGTGGAGTGAATAGGTCCGATCAAAGTGACGATTGCAAAAACGGTGGGTCGGTCGCGCATAGTCGATATGTCGGCATTGAGCTTTCTCCCGGCTCGTCCTATAAGGCCGCGCGCACAGCGGGCACGCTCCGGCTGTTGGGGCGTCGCCAAGTGGTAAGGCATCGGTTTTTGGTACCGACATTCCCAGGTTCGAATCCTGGCGCCCCAGCCAATTTTACATTTGTCCAACCCGGAGACATAGGACGGCAGTCCGCCTGTGGCGGAAGAAACAGCGGAGCCCTATGATAGCCGTAGAGGGAGCGCCCGTCCGGTCTTTGGTGGGCTCGACCCCGTTAGCTAACGTGGCCCATGGGCTCCTGCGGATTTGAAAGTGGTGACGCCACCTGTGGCGATCCGGATTAGGAAATTGATATTTTCGCGCAGCCCAGCCCTCCAGCCTTGCTAAGGAGGAGTATGTCATGACGCGCAAGACGCAGCCCCGCCGGAAAAGAAATCTCACCCCGGTCCATCCCAATGCAGCTGCCATCGACATCGGAGCACCATACATATGGCCGCGGTCTCGCCCCGGTGCGATCCCGAGCGGGTACGGACATTCGGAACCTTCACGGCCAATCTGCATCGCCTCGCCGCATGGCTTGAGCAGTGCGGAGTCAAGACAGTGGCGATGGAGTCGACCGGCGTTTACTGGATCCCGCTCTTCGAGATCCTTGAGCAGCACGGGTTTGACGTAATCCTGGTCAATGCCCGCGAGCCCAAACAGGTCCCGGGCCGTAAGAGCGATGTCTCCGATGCCGAATGGCTACAGCGTCTGCATGAATATGGATTGCTGCGGGCCAGCTTTGGCCCACCGGCGAGATCGCGACGCTGCGGAGGTATCTGCGCCAGCGCGAGCGGCTGCTCGATGCGGCGGCTACCCACATCCAACACATGCAACAGGCGCTGACCGAAATGAACTTGCAACTCCATCACGTCGTCACGGACGTGACGGGCGCCACCGGGCTGCGCATTATGCCGGCCCTTGTGGGGGCGAGCGCGATCCAGCCAAGATGGCCACTTACCGTGGCCCACATTGCACGGCTTCAGCCGACACTTTTCGGGCGGCTCTCGTCGGCAACGATCGGGAGGAGCATGTCTTCGCTCTGGCGCAGGCGTTGGAGCTATACGAGATATACCAAGTCAAGGTGGCCGGGTGCGATGAGCGGATCGCAGTGGTTTCGGAACGCATGAAGGACGCCTATACGGCGCCGCCAGCGGCGCTACCGCCTTCCGGCTATAAGCGGCCACAGGCCTGTGAGGCGGGGGTTCCAATGCGCGAGGCCCTGCATGCGATCCTTGGCGTCGATCTTACACAAATCCATGGGATCGGGCAGTACCTGGCGCTCAAGCTGGTCAGCGAGTGCGGCACGGAGCTCCCAGCTTGGCCGACCTCCAAGCACTTTACCGTGAGCCTAGCGCCGCACAACAAGATCTCTGGGGCAAGGTGCTGGCACATTGCGATCCCGTCGGGTGGGGCATCCGCTCCATCACTCGGTTCGGCGGCGGCGAACCGAGGGGACGGCGAATGTCCAGGCCACGCGAGAAGCGCGAGACGGGAAAACAGGATCTGTTCCGCTCCAGGCTCGATCAGATCGTCAACAAGAAGCACGAGTTGGTGCGGCTGGCGCAGGCGATCGACTGGCCGATGCTGGAGGAGCGTTTCGGCGCGGTCTATTCGGACGGCCCCGGCATGCCGCCGCTGCCGACCCGGCTGATGGCGGGGCTGGCCATCTTAAAGCACACTTTCAACCTGTCGGACGAGGTGCTGTGCGAGCGCTGGGTGGAGACCCCCACTTCCAGTATCTTTGTGGCGAGGAATTCTTCGGCCACGCGCTGCCGTTCGATCGCTCGTCGATGACGCGCTGGCGCAGCCCGCATGGGCGAGGAGCGGATCGTGGCGCTCGTGCAAGAAAGCCTCAGCATCGCGGTCAAGGCCGGGGCGATCAAGCCGTCCGACACGCGCCAGGTGATCGTCGACACCACCGTGCAGCCGAAGAACGTGATGTTCCCGACCGACGCCAAGCTCATCCACCGGGCGAGTGAGCGAATGGTGCGGCTGGCCAGGAAGACTGGGCTCAATTTGCGCCAGACCTATGTGGGGTCGGCAAGCTGGCGCTGATCAAGCACCAGCGCTATGCCCACGCCAAGCAGTTCAAGCGGGCCAACAAGGCCCTGCGCAGGCTCAAGACCTTCTCGGCCGAACCATCTCCCGCCAGGTCGCCGGCGATGCGGAACTGGACGCGCTTTTCAAACGGCCGCTCTATCAGGCCGCCACCGTTCTCGTGCAGCGTCAGCGCCAGCGCGGCGCAAGTTCTACAGCCTGCACGCGCACGAGGTGGAATGCATCGGTAAGGCAAGGCGCATATGCCCTACGAGTTCGGAGTGAAGGTGTCGGTGGCCACCACGCTGAAGCGCTCCAAGGGTGGCCAGTTCGCTCTGCATGCAAAAGCACCCGGCCACAACGCACCGCAAAGCCACAAGTTCAGGGTCTTCACCAGCAGCCAGAAACGCCGCGTCACTCCGGCCATCAAACGCCGGTCGGCGGTCGAGCCAGTGATCGGCCACATCAAGGCCGAGCACCGAATGTGCCGCAACTACCTCGCCGGCCAGCAGGGCGACGCCGTCAACACCATCCTGGCCGCCGCCGGCTACAACTTCTCCCTCCTGCTCAGGTGGCTGAAGGGTTTTTTGTCGCTCCTGATCGCTCAGCTTCAACTCCGGCCCAAGCCGGTCGCCGCCTAGAGCTCGGGTTGTTCAAGGTCGACCATCTACAACGCCCTTCTCCATCGCATGGACTACACTGACCCAGGAGCCTCTTATTACGAAGAACGCTACCGGCAGCGGGTTCTCAGCAACGTCCGGCTTCGTGCCAAATCGCTTGAATATGCCCTGCAGAGGATGGAGCCCACCCCGCTGCGGCTGTTTCTGAGGAAGACATAGGTGACAACTTGGTGCCGAACGGGTTGTCGATGGTCTACAAGGTCCTCTGGGCAGCAAACCCCGATGAGCCCCACACCTTCACCCTCCAGCGCGTTCACAATTCCTGACGAAGCAGCGCTGGCCGCGGCGCCAGAGGCCCGTTACCCCATCTAGTGCGGCTGCAGTTTGCCGAAGACGCGGGCCACCTTCCCCAGGGATGATCCACTTCGTACCCGCTGAGGCTGAGGAACCCGGCGGCTCGATCGCTCATCGCAAAGTGAATTGCTGCAAATCCGTTTAGAAGCCAGGATCCTGGCGAGCGGCTTTGAGAAGTGATCCTATACGCCGCTCGCAGGTGAAGCCGCGAATCCACGTTAAAGAAGGGGCTGTCGTTCACGCAAACCCATCTCCTGCCTCCTGGGCGGCAGAAGTCGAGTGATGTCCTGCCGGGCTCTCTCTACCGGCAAGTGATTGGGCAGACATTAGATGAAAAATGAAACCAAAGTGCTGGAACACGAGGTGACAAGAATGGCCGCAGCCACACAATCCGTGACAACACAACTTGCCGCTTCACCAAACGCTCTCGGAATCATCAGCGTCAGGGACGACAAATTTGGTGCGGCAGGCGACGGTGTTACCGATGACACCGCGGCCATCCAGGCCGCGTTGAACAGCGGAATGGGTGTCTTCTTCCCAGCCGGAAATTACCTGATCTCGGCAGCCCTACGCCCCCCGTCTGGTGTTCATCTCTCCGGTGAAGGCTACGACAGCAAAATTTTCTGCGCGAGGACTGGCTGGTTGCTGGACGTCACGGCAAATTTCGGCCTGATCACTGTATACAAAGTCCATCATGTTTCGATCAGGAATCTTCGGCTAGTTGGAACGATAGACGCGGATCAAACTCATACGCCGAAGCTGATTTACTTGGAGGACGCCGAAGACATTTCCATCACTGAGAACTGGATCGAGAATACCGCCTTCGAAGGTATTTGGCAGGGTGGCGACGTCACCAAGACAAAGCGGCTGATCGTCAGAGACAACCGGGTCAAAAATGTTGGCCATCCTGCCGCTGCATACGTTGGACTCCCTGCAATCCAGGTCAATGCTACGGAGGCCCTTATCGAGGGCAACTTTCTGACCGATGTGGGAACGGGTATTGGCGCATCCGGAGATCGCATTACGGTCGCCTACAACCGGATCAACGGGATCACGGTGTGCGGCATCGGTACCGGCGACGGTGGTGCCCAGCACGGCATTGTGATCGTCGGCAACACGATCGAATTTTGTGCGCGCCCAAGCATCCCCCGAGTTGGCATTTTGCTCGGGGGAGGATCCGGTGATTCGGATGCAATTAACGTAGCAAGCAATACAGTTTCGATCAGTGCGGCTCCGGGCGACGCAAACCCAATCGGGATTCGCGGAACGAGTGCGAGCATGTACGCACTTTGCGGAAACGTCGTCGAAATTACGGGGTTCGGTAATGGGCTTCAACTAGGGGGCATTGCCGATGGCGTCATTGCGATCCTTACGGGCAATGTCGTGAGAGTAAAATCGGAGCAGCAAATTTCGTACGGCATCAGCGCGATCGCCGGTGGGGTCGACTGTTCTCTGCGTTTAATTTCAGCCGCCAACCGAGTGTTGGGGACCACACGTGCTGTCGGGTCGTTCGCATATGATTATAGGGCTGCTGGTGGCGGAAAGTTGGACCTGAGCATTGACGCAGATTGGACCGAGGAAGGTTTGGTCCGCGTTGATAAGACATATTTTGCCAACGGCGAATACGACAATGTGCCCATTCGATGGCCACGAACACGCGATTGAAATCGCCGAAAAAGGGCGCCAAACCTGACAACAGGAGCCTAAGCGAACTGCTCGCAGGCAGTCCCTCTCCGATTGTTAGATCTGCGAACGACTCATGTTGATGTTGTCGTCGACCTCTACCGGCCCAGGCGCGTGCGTAAACGTTGCCATGGCTAGTGGTGTTCTGGCTCCTTGGTATCTCGCCGCGTTCGAAGCTAGGCGATTTCTTCGTTGCACCATTGCACTTGACAATGCGGCTTTCGAGATTGGCCACACGGCTCGGCACATAGCGGATCGGAAAAACCAGTTCAGCACAGAGCGCTTCGAGCGCGCGGTAGTGATATGGATCCGATCGGCGAACTCCCATAAAGGCCGGCGGCAAATGGAAGGCCGCATTAGAGGCCGGACAGATGTCAGCACCCGACTACGCGCCGCTATACTGCCTTTCGAAGATTCTTCTTGCGCACACGGGGCGTCCACAGATGACGTTGCGATCACCGATTCCCGTGGAAGGGGAAGTGCCATGACCAATCGAGACGTTAGACTGAGCAGAGGCGAGTTGAAAGCGATGCTGTTGTCGGATGAGGACGGCTTTCGCCAAGCATTGCACAGTGTCGTGCAGGAGGTTCTTGAAGCCGAGATGACGGAGGCGATCGGGGCCGAGAAAGGCGAGCGGACGCCGGAGCGGACGAGTTACCGCCGACGTTGAATTCGTCGCCTCCGAGCGAAGGTCCGGTTCTGATCCTGCAGGACACGACCGAATTTATCTACAGCCGCGCGTAGCCGGGCAAAATCGGCTTCACCAGAACCATCAACCCGGGCGCTCCAAGGCCGGGCAGCCCAACGTGCTGACCTTGTGCGGGATGCTGATGCATTCGAGCCAGGCCGTCACCCTCGCCGTCACCCTCACCCGGACACCCCTCGGTCTGACGCGGCGAAGTTCTGGACACGAACGAAGTTCAAGGGAACGCTCGCGCTCAAGCGGCACATCAATCCCATGCGCGTGCCAATCGAGACAAGGGAGCGCTACCGCTGGCTGGAGAACCTGCGCTAGTCCATCGCGCTCGTTGGCGCGCCCGACCGCTGCTTGCATGTGGGTGACCGGGAGAGCGACACCTACGAGCTCTAGTGCACCGCGCAGGACCTTGGTGCCAGCTTCCTCGTGCGCGTGCAGACGAACAGGCTGGCGGAGCGGACTGCCGACGCCGCCCCACGCGATCCCGCTCATCGCGTCTTTGCCCAACTTGCGACGGCGCCTTGGGCGGAACGTCATCGCATCACGGTTGATCAAGACGAGACGACCTGGCTGCGGGTGAAGTTCGCCGCCATCAACACCTTGCCGCCGGTGGGCAAGCAGAAGCGCAACAGTCCGCAAGTTCCGCCTCGAAGAGAATCCGTCACCCGATGGCGAGCCGTTCAACTGAATGCTGGCGACCAACTTGCTGGTCGAAGATCTCTCCGTAGCGGTCGAGAAGCTCGGCTGGTACGCTCTGCGCAGGAAGGCGGAGGTGTTGCACAAGTTCAATGAAGTCCGGCTGCCGTGCCGAGTAGGCGAGACTCGAGACCGCCTAGAAAGCTGGGGAAGTTCCTCGCCCTCATCGCGGTGGTCAGCTGGCGCACGTTCTTCGTCAATATGTCGGCGCGCGCCAAGCCAGACGCCGCGCCCGACGTGTTTCACCTTTGCCGAGATCACTGTGCTCGACCGGATCGACGCGTCCCGAACGCGACCGCGCCTTCAGCGGCTCAGATGCGAAAATCGCTCAGATCTCATTCCAGATCGGCCGCGGGCGGATCGGGCATCAGGATGGCGGCCCAGCACTCCGGTATGCTGGTTGCACCCCACCTCAGACACAAACCTCGCTCTAGACAGTCGTACCGAGCAGGCAGATAAGCCAAACTCGACATTTTCCGAGGTCGGCAGTCTCAGTTGCCGGGTGACATCGGGTTGTGAGCGAGCACCTGCAGTATCTGTCCACAACAAATTAGTGTCGCCGGCAGAGTGCGTGGTCCGGCCAGCATCTTAGCTTAACGTTGGCTCAATTGGCCGGCAGGCAAAATGCATATTTTTGAGAAAGGCCGTTTCTCTGCCGTGGCTTGGCGTACGATGTTCCAGTTTTAAACTTTTGTAATAAAGACATCAAATTGTTTGTATCTCTTATTCATATTTTCAATATTGAAATACATTTTCTTTCAGTGTGAATTTGCTATGTTACAAATTTTAATATTTATCAAGTTTTTTCCAATCAGAATATACCTTAATTGTTGTCATACATTTCCGAGCAACAAATGGGAATGCCATAGAGATACCAATAAACATCGAAAACGACCTGAGCCTCCCCGCAATTGAATTTTGCTTTTATCGAACAAGGCAACTATCCGTAGGTATATTTTTCGCGGCAATGTGACAATCGTGCCGCCGATCAACCATTCTATCAGAGCCTGCAGGTATGTGATTTGGCGCTAATATACACCCTCTAGTAGGCAGACATCCGCGGGGCGCTA
>NZ_JAMYLG010000039.1:0-50130 GCF_040317865.1 Mesorhizobium sp. M1365 | reverse complement strand
CAAGCTCCTCGGCTCCTTGCTTCAGTGTCAGTATGTCTCGCTCATCACCTCAAGCCGCGCCAGATGGGGTCAGCTTGGCGCTTACACTTCAGCATGGCCAGCAGCTTGTCGGGAGCACGGAAGCGACCCGGCTTGAGCGACGGCGGAGCCATCGCGGCAAGTGCCTCGAGCTTCTCGGTCGGATCGGCCCGCAGATAGATCTCCGTGCTTTGCAGGCTGGCGTGACCGAGCCAAAGCGACACTTTGCGCACATCGCGGGTCGCCTGCAGGGTGTGCATGGCGCAGGTGTGGCGCAAGACATGCGGAGTGACGCGCTTGTCGGCGATGGACGCTTGCTTCAGCGCCGCGGTGGCCACGTGCTTGGCGAGGACATATTCGAATCCGGAGCGGGTCATCGTGCGTCCTGCGGCATTGAGGAAGAGCTCGGCATCGCCACTCGCCGGGCGGACCGCTAGCCAGGCCTTCAGCGCCGTCGTGGTCTCCTTCCACAAGGGCAGCACACGCTCGCGGCGTCCTTTGCCCATCACGTGGATGCTGGCAACCGTCTGGCGGTCGATTTGGTCGATGCGGAGACTGACGAGTTCGGAGACGCGCAACCCCGCGGCGAAGGCTAGATGCAGCATCGCTCGATCGCGGATGCCGGGCACCCGACGGGGATCCGGCGCATCGAGCAGAGCCTGCATCTCGACGCGGGTGAGATGGCTGACGAGCGCCTCGTCGACCTTCTTCATTGGGATCGCCCGGACCCGGCGCGCCTGATCCAGACAGGACGGGAGCCGGTACTCGAGGAAGCGGAAGAAGGCTTTGATGGCGGCCAGACGGGCGTTGCGGGTGCGCGCCGAGTTGCCGCGTTCCTCCTCGATGTGCTCCAGGAAGGTCAGGAGGAGCGGGGGATCGAGCTGTTCGATCTCGATGCCGGACGGGGTGGTCCCCAGTCGGGCAGCCGCGAAGCACAGCAGCAGTTGAAAGCTGTAGGCGTAGGCCTCGCAAGTGTGCCGGCTCGCCCGCCGCTCGCGCGGCAGATGCTCTCGTAGGAAGGTGGCGAGATGAGGAGCCAGCGCGGTCATGTGCGCGAGTCTGACGATGCTTGAGACGCTTGAGCTTGCCAGTGATGGCTGATGCGGTGCAGCGGTCCGCAGGAAAATCTGCTTGCAGGCGGCGTCTGGACGCGCTTCTTGCAGGTAGTCGATGATCGCGTCGCCGGCGGCCTGGGGCAGCGGAAGCCGGATCTCGCGGCGTCCTTTGCCGCGGACACGTAAGGTTCCCTCCCGCCAGTTGATGTCGTCGAGGCGCATGTCCCGAACGTCACCGGCACGTAGGCCGAGACGCGCGAGCAGCAGCAGGATCGCACGGTCGCGGATGCCCCGCGGCGTCGTGACATCGCACGATGCGATCACCCGATCTACTTCCGCGGTAGAGATGTAGCGCGGCAATGCCGATAGTCGCCATTGCGGGACCGCCGGGATGGCCTGATCAAGGCCTGGTTGGGATAAGCCTCGGGCAGAGAGATATCTAAGGTAGCCCCTCAGCGCCATCGTCATCGTCTTGAGGTAGGCCCGCGAGCTTCGTTGGGCCTCGTCAAGGATCACTTGCCGAATGAGACCAGCATCGTACAGCTTTGGATCACGACCGAGAGCGGGAAGCAGCCGCATGACCATACGGCCATGGCGGCAGATGGTGCGTTCGGAAATCCCCCGGTGCCGTCTCAGCCAGGTTTGGAATGCAAGGACCTGGTCGTCATGGGCGCGCGACGTATCCTGCCTCAACGGCGCCACCACCCCGCATTCCACCAGAAAGCGCACGAACCGCTGCGCTCGGTTCACGTATTTGGCGGAAAGATAATCGGCCCGGCGGATGCCGGGACAGCGGCATCGATGCCGCGCAAAGCGGCGAACGACATCGTCATCAACTTCAGCGACGCCGATCTTCGTGCTTCGCAACCACTGACCGAAATGACGCGCCGAGTCCTGGTAGCCTGACACCGTCAGGCGGGCATATCCCAGGATCGACAATCGTCTCGTGAATGCTTCCACAAACGGACGCATGGCGCCCGAGTCCATCAGTTGTGAACATTCCGGCAGAACTTCGTTCGACTTTGGCACGTCTGGTCTCCCTCTCGAGGTCAAAGAACGCCGAGAGACGAGAACAATTATGTCGGGTGAGGAAGCCTGCCTGGTAGGCTAAAATATTGTAAAGAAGGAAGAAGTCGCTCGAGCCGCTGCGGACTCAGCATAATCCTGCGCTCCACATAATTGCGGAAGTCGACCGGCTTCGTCGCCACCATGACCTTGACCGCTCCCGTTGGCCCGATCACGACGTTGCCCTCAGCGCACGGATCACCGCTGCAACCGTCTTCGAATCCGCCCCACGACCCACCCGCATTGCGATGCCGTCGATCTCGAGCTCGATCACACCAGCGTCTCGAGCCGGCTCCCGCTTTCTTGGCTGTGGCCGATGCTTCGCCGCAGGCTTCGGAGGCGCTGCCGTCACCACCGCCGGCACGAACATGGATTCCAATATTGCTGCCTCCCCCATCGGCCGGCGAGCAGCCCGACGCCAAGTGAACAATTGCTGCGGGGGAAAGCCCATACCGGCGTGCCACAGCACAAACCGTCTCGCCCGCCTCGTAGCTCTCCGCCACTATCCGGGCCTTCTCCTCCGGCGGCCACTCACGCCGCCGACCCGAACCAGTGAAGATCTCCAGCCGACGGACCGGCTCCTCGTCCCTGGACTTAAGCGTAAACTCTGAAATCGTCATATGTCGAAGCCCTCAAAGGCCTCGAACATCGTCCCTTACATCCACGCGCGAAAGGTGCCGCCGGGACAGCGCTTACACTCGGCCGCAATGCGCGCAGCGCGTTCCGCCAGGATCATCGCGTGGGCGGCGGCAAGGTCGGAAGGCAGCAATCGGCAGCGGTGTTCACAAGCCGAGCGAATCATGACCGCCGGCGATTTTCAGAGGCAAAATCTCATCCGACCGATGTTGGACGCCACGTTTCTTGCGGATTTCGCCAGTCGATGCCGGACAACAGATAGCCGAGTTGCGCCGCCGAGATCGTTACCGCGCCATCGGCAGGCGACCGCCACAGAAAGCGGCCTCGCTCCAGCCGCTTGTACCTCACTTGGGAATGCAGACTCTACGAACGCAGTTACGCAATTAGTGCGGATCACGCATCCGTTTCATCCTCTGTTCTCGCGGCTGCTGCCATGTGTCGGCAGGCGATACAATCGGCATGGCGAACGCCTTTTGCTGCAGGCCGACGATACTGCCGTGTGGTCTGTTCCCCCGCAATGGACTGATCTTGCGAACCCGGATCCAGAAGTTGTCATGGGGAATGGGCGGGCGCTCTTGCGTACTGTCGACTTGCTGGAGCTGGCCAGTCTGGTCGGGCGCCTTTCTGGTAAATCGGCTTCGCGATCACTCGACAAGTTGTAAGGATAATTATGCCGCATCTGTAAGGCGGATTATGCCGCAGGAGGGTTTGTATGATGAGCATGTCCAGCACTTCGGCTATACGTTCAGCATTGATCGCACAAGCGGCCTTGACATCGATGCTAATAGCGGCATAAACATGTTTACGATTATGCTTCTTTCCACACTCGGAGCCGGCGATGTCCGACAGCAAGCGCTCGAAGACGGAGGCCCTCATCGAACAAGGCACCTTCAATCCAAACCCCGAGAAGGTGGGCGATCCGAAGTTCAGCGACAGCGAGTTCTTCGATCCGCACGACGCCGTGCAGGTCAGATACGAGATGCTGCGGCGCGTCTCCATCGACAACATGTCGGTGACGGTGGCGTCCGACGAGTATGGCGTTTCCAGGCCGACCTATTACCAGGCAAGGGCGAGCTTCGACGCAGCCGGGATTGCGGGACTGGTACCAAAGAAGCCGGGCCCCCGCGGTCCCCACAAAATCGACGACGAAGTCCTGGCGTTTCTTCAGGCGCAGTTGGGCCCGGGCGAACCCGTTCGTGCTCGGGAGCTGGCAAAGCTGGTCCGCCGCGAACTCGATGTCGAGCTTCATCCCAGGACGATCGAGCGGGTATTAAAAAAAACCGGCAGGTGAACATTGCCGCGGCATCGGTGCGTTCATCGATCCTGTCGTCGGCCATTGCGGCCCAGTATGAGGTGCTGCGCGGGGCAGCCCTCGGCGAAGCTCTGCCTCTCAAGGCTCGTAGCGGCCTCATGCTCTTTCTGCGCCGGGGCATGTGGGGATGGGCACAGACGCTGGCCGCAGCAGCAAATCCCCTGCAAGAACAAAGTCATCCGACCGCCTGGCCGACGCACGGCGGGCACGCAGCCGTCGTTCACGTCTTTGCGACAATAGCCATGAGCATCCACGACCGGAGGTCACCATGAATGCGCACCTTAAAGTCCAGCCTCATCACGTCGAACGCAGCGCCTACCTGTACATCCGCCAATCCTCGATGCGGCAAGTCATCGAGAACACCGAGAGCGCCAGGCGGCAATATGCGCTTCGTGGACGTGCGGTCGCCCTCGGCTGGCGGGACGAGCAGATTATCGTCGTCGACAATGATCAGGGTGAATCCGGTGCTTCGGCGGCCTGGCGCGAGGGGTTTCAGCGTTTGGTCAGCGACGTCGGCATGGGGCGCGCCGGGATCGTGATGGGGCTGGAAGTCTCCCGGCTGGCGCGCAACAATGCCGATTGGCAGCGCCTGCTGGAGATCTGCGCTCTTGCCGACACCCTGATCCTCGATGAAGACGGCGTCTATGACCCCGCAGGCTTCAACGACCGGCTCCTGCTCGGTCTCAAGGGCACCATGAGCGAAGCAGAGTTGCATGTGATCAAGGCACGGCTGCGCGGAGGCATCCTCAACAAGGCAAGGCGCGGCGAGTTTCGCTGTCCCCTGCCAACCGGGCTGGTCTATGACCATTCCGGCAATGTGGTGCTCGATCCGGACACGCAAGTCAGGGAGACGATCATCCATTTCTTCGAGACGTTCGCTCGCGTCGGATCCGCCTCCCAGACCGTCAAGGCCTTTCGCACGGAAGGCCTTTTGTTCCCGTCACGCCTGCACAACAGTCAGACGGTGTTTCGGCCGCTGACCGCATCGACCGCGGTGCGCGTCCTGAACAATCCGCGTTACGCCGGCGCCTATGCCTATGGGCGGCGACACTATCGGCGCACCATCGACGGCAAGAAGACTGTGCGTGCGCGAACCAATGATGATTGGCCGGCCTGCATTCCCGATGCGCATCCCGGCTATATCAGCTGGGAACAACATCAGGAGAACCTGAAGATTCTCAAGGCGAACGGCCAAGGGTATGACGCGGCACGAGCGTCAATCCCAAGAGAAGGCCCGGCGCTGCTGCAAGGTCGGGCGGTGTGTGGGCAATGCGGCCGGCATTTCCGGGTTCGCTACGCTGCCCGGCGCGGCCGACAGGAAGCCTGGTACATCTGCGATCGCGCCCATACCTATCGCGGTGACCCCTTGTGCCAGTCGATCGCCGGGCCTCCTGTCGATGAAGCCATCGGCAGGCTGATTGCCGAGCAGATGACGCCGGCCGCCGTCGAACTGGCGCTCGACGTCCGTAAGGAGATCCAAGCCCGGCATGAAGAAGCAGATCGGCTGCGCTGTCGCGCGGTCGAGCGCGCCCAGATCGAGGCCGATCTCGCCCAGCGCCGTTTCATGCTGGTCGATCCCGACAATCGTCTCGTCGCCGACACGCTCGAAGGCGAATGGAACGAGAAGCTCCGTATTTTGGCCAAGGCCCGCGAAGAGCGTGAGCGTGCCCGGGAGCACGATCAATTCATCCTTGATGAAGCTGTCCGCGAGCGGCTGGTCGCAATGACGGTGGATTTCAACAAGCTCTGGGCGGATCCCGACACACCAAACCGCGAACGCAAGCGACTCCTTGCCCACATCATCGAGGATGTCACTCTCGTCAAGCTGCCGGCGGAAGGAACCACCAAGGTTCACGTGCGATTCAAAGGCGGCAAGATCCAGACGCTCACAACCTTGAGTCCAAAATCTTCCGCCCAGCAGATCAAGACGCAGCCCGGCATCGTCGAACTGGTCGGTAAACTCCTCGACGACCACATCTATTCCGAGATCGCAGAACTGCTCAACCAGCAAGGATACCGTCCCGGCGAGGCCGCACGCCGCGGTCGCCACACCGCCCGCTTCACGGCCTTGCGAGTTGCCTATCTCGTTCACCAATACAAGCTGCGCTCTCGCTATGACCGCCTGCGGGAACGTGGAATGCTGACAAAACAGGAAGCGGCCGCGTGTCTCAATATCCACGAGCACACCGTCACCCGATGGGCCAAACATGGCCTCATCGCCAGCCACGCCTACAACGGGCACTATTGCCTGTACGAACTTCCCGTTTCGGATCTACCGCAAAAACAATGCAGCCGATGGAACCGGCTCGTCGATCGCGCTGCCGCACGAAGGCAAAATGCCAGCCAGGCAAAAACTCTCAACTGAAGACGAAAGGGACGTAGTATGAATGCAGATCGTTGGTGAACAGGCATGCCCCCTGGCCGTCGTGCCAGATCACCTTCAAGAGATCACCCCTGCGTCCGCGAAAGCAGAACAGATGGCCGCTCAAAGGATCGCGCTTTAGAACCTCCTGGACCTGCAAAGCCAAAGACGGGAATCCTTTTCGCATGTCGGTGTGGCCGGTGGCCATACCCGAACACCGCTCGGAACCGGAATCATCGCCGATCAAGAACGTCAAGAACTCGACCCAGCGCATCGGCATCCACCATCCGGTCAACCCGAACGCAGCGCCCATCACCGAGGTCGATTTCAATCAACCCGCAGGCGTGGCGGGAAGCCCGAGGACTAGCCTCACTCCTAGCGGCCACATCGCCGCTCACCGGCCGCTTCGTATCCGCTTCGCTGATCGTGACCGGGACAAATCCCGTTTCCACCCCGCCGCCCCCAAGACGGCCCTCCTGGGCTTGCCGTCGCCAACTGAACACGAGGCTATTTGCAATCTCGTGCCGCCGCGCCACGTCGCAAACAACAGTACCGGGCGCGAAGCTTTCCTCAACGATCCGGATCTTGTCCTCATGCCGCCAGGGCCGGCGCCGTTCGGCATCCAAAACTTCAATCTTCATCGACCTCATGACCTTAAGCATAGGACTTAAGGTCAAAGACTCCGACGAACCCCTCAATCACGCAAGGCGGCCTCCGCCGGATGGATACGGAGAATGTGCCGCCCGCCATCTGGACGGCTATTGCGGCATCCTGCCAGGTTGATGGCTATGCCGCTTACAACCGGCTGGCCAAGCCCGATCGGGCCAACGACGGCGTGACGCTGGCGGGATGTTGGAGCCACGTGCGGAGGAAGTTCTACGAACTGCATGTCGCGGGCTCGTCCGTCGTCGCCTCGCAGACGGTGGCGCAGATGGCTCCGCTCTGGGCGACTGAGGAAACCGTCCGCGGTCACGACCCCGCAGCCCGGCCGCACCCCGGGTGACGGCGCGTCAGGAGAAATCCGCCGCCATCTTGGCCGCGCTCTTCAAGCTATGGGAAAAGGAACTGCCGAAGCTCGCTTCCTCGCCGACGGCCGCATCGAGCTCGACTCCAACACCGTCGAGCGTGCGATCAGACCGCAGACAATTACGCGAAAGAACAGCCTCTTCGCTGGCAGCGACGGCGGCGGGCGAACATGGGCTACCATTGCCACGCTGCTGGCCACCGCCAAGATGAATCAAGTCGATCCGCACGCCTGGCTTACCCAGACCCTCGAGCGCATCGCCAACGGCCGGCCCAACAGCGAAATCGACGCCCTCATGCCGTGGACCTACAAGAGCTGAACGGCCCGAGCTGCCCGCTTACGCCTGTTCACCTTGCGGCGTGAACTGAGACAGATCGAGGAGCAAGCAACACGAACAAAGCATTCGGCCGAAAGGGCGATGCCCGAATCGTTCCCTGGGGACGATGGGCGAGGCGATCTCGTTGAGAGTCCCGAACCCTGCCGGCCCAAGCGCGGCAAGGTCGTGAAACAGATTGAGACGCCTCGCTCTCCTGACCCGATCATGCGGCGGCCCAAGCGCTGACCGCGAAGAGAAGCGAGTGACCCACGGAACGTCCCAGAAAAAAGTGCAGGAGCATCTTGATCAAAACGACCCCAATCAGAGAAGGCCCTAAGCAGTCATGTTCCGTCATCTCAAGTTCGTCGCGATCTTAATGCGCTTATTAGTGCGAGGTCCCGCTCCGTCTCAAGTATTTCAATTGAGCGCCCCGCCGCTTCCTCGGCGATCCCAGAGATCAGCTTTTGGCAGACATCGCTCGTCAACCTTGGATTGCCAAGCGTCGCCCAACGCCGCTCCTGACTTGGTCCCAGATGATCGAGGTAGTACTCGATCCCACCGTTCCCACCGCCAAGGTGGTAAGCCATATGAGCGCCTATGACCGACCATCTCAATCCAGGTCCGTTTACTAGCGCCGCGTCGACATCCGACACATCAGCTATGCCTTCTGCGACTATGTGGATAGCTTCGCGCCATAAGGCTGAGGATAATCTGTTTGCGATGTGACCGACGGCGTCCTTCCTTAGCAGGACCACCTTGCGTCCCATAGCTTCATAGAAGCTCCGCGCTCTTTCGCGAATTCCATCGTCGGCCGCAAAGATTTCCACCAACGGCATCAGATGCGGAGGATTGAAAGGGTGAGCGGTGATAAAGCGCGCCTTGTGTTCCAAATCCGCAGAGAGTTCAGTCCACGTAAAAGACGATGTGCTACTAGCAATAACGGCGCTTTTTGAAGCAATCTGTTCGATTTCTTTATAGAGCGCCCTTTTTATATCGACTCTCTCAGGGATATTTTCCTGTATCCATTGCATTTTACTAACAGCTTCCTCCAAAGTTGGCGCGAAGCTCAACTTTCCAGAAGATTTAACGATCTGGCCAAGCTCATCCAAGTGTGAAAGCGATCGCCGAACCGAATCCTCAAAATTTGCCTGGACAGTCCTATTAGGATCCCAGGCAACAACATCCATCCCCCGGGCGAGAAAGAGCGCAGTCCAACTCGCGCCGATTACGCCTAGTCCGATGACAGACACTGGAGACAACTTGGCTGTCATAGCTCGCCTTTCCATTTTGAGGGTTGTGAAGGTTGCCCTACTAACAATGCCATTTTGAATTCGGCGAGGACCTTATGCCCCTGTCTCAAGATCCGGGACCACTACTCTAGTTTCCTAAGGTTTAGGCAGCCAGCACTCTCTCGACCAAACTGACCCAATATCCAATGCCATATTGCAAGGCTTCATCATTGAAGTCATATGCTGGATTGTGCAAGGCAGCAGTCGCCCCGTTGCCGATGTATATCAGGGCCCCTGGCCTTGCTTCGAGCATATAGGCGAAATCCTCAGAGCCCATGCGCGGACGCATTTTACCGTTCACTGATGCAGAGCCCACGACACCAGCAGCAGCTTCAATCGCTAGATGTGTTTCCTTTGTATGGTTGAACGTGACGGGTTCGAGCCTTCGATAGTCGAGATCGACATCCCCGCCGAAAGCGCGCGCAAGGCCCCGTGCCGTTTGCAGCATCTGTTGTTCAGCGAAGTCCCGAAGATCAGAGGAGAATGTTCGGACAGTACCGCCTATCTCAACGTGATTGGGGATTATGTTATACGCTTGTGCGGCGTTTAATTTTGTGAAGGAGACCACGAGCGAATCGAGTGGATTTAGCTTGCGCGAAACTATTGTCTGCGTACCGACGATTATCTGTCCCGCGATCACAACTGGATCGACGGCCTCGTTCGGCTTGGCTGCATGGCCACCCTTACCCTTTACTACCAAGTCGAATTCATCCAGTGATGCCAGAATTGGGCCGTCGCAAATGCCAAAGGAGCCAATCTCCATGCCCGGCGAGTTATGCATACCGAAGACTTGATTGATGTTATAGCGATCCATAATGCCTTCTCGGACCATCCTCTCGGCGCCCCTGCCATCTTCCTCGGCGGGCTGAAAAATCAAGGCAACCGAGCCTCGAAAATTTCTAGTGGCCGCAAGATACTTGGCGGCACCCAAAAGCATAGCTGTATGGCCGTCATGACCGCATCCGTGCATCAAACCTGGTGTCTCCGATTCCCAAGGCTTGTTCGAAGCTTCATGTATCGGCAACGCGTCCATGTCCGCTCGCAAGCCGATGGTCGGCCCGTCTCCGCCCTGGCCCTGAATTAGGGCGACTATTCCGGTTTCAGCAACTCCGGTTTCAATGTGATTGATACCAAACGAAGCCAGCCTCTCGATGACGAACTGCGCCGTCTTATACAAACGGTAATCGAGCTCCGGGTTTCGATGTAGGAAGCGGCGCCATTCCGTTGCTACGGCGTGGAGCTCTTGATATCCTTCTACTTTGTTCATGAATAACTCCACATGTTTCGCGACTGATTGGTCCCACTACAAGGCGATCCTCAGGAATCGCGACAAGAAAGATGCCGATGAACGGAACGGAGCGCGTCCCAATTCAGCTTGTGCCAATCGTGACTCGGTAGCCGAATTCTGCAGCCGACGCAGAAAACCAGGACCAAAAGCTGCGTGTCAGACTGCGCGCCACGAGGATTTCGAACACCGCACCATCCGGCCCGTCCTCAACTCGCCAGAACTGCACGCCAATATGCGCGAAGCTCGTCATCGCGACGGCCCCAACTGGAAAGACCGAAGGGTGTACGTCAATCATGGATCCCTTCGCGAGAACTTCAAGTACTCGCTTCCCCGAGAGGCGAAGCGCTGCCCAAGCGTGGCTCTGGTCGCTGACAGCCGCATCGGTTGATAGCGATGCGAGCAGCTCAGGGAAGCACGCTCTGTTGCGTGCAAGGAGCAACCACCGGTCCGGCCCTGACCAGACAAAACCATGTGTGTCCGACAGGATAATAGAAGGTTGCCGTGGTAGATCGAGATCAACTAGGTGTTTGGTGGCACGGTCTAACCTAGCTGAGTTGGGATTCGTGGTAACACTGGCGAATCCCAAGCCCTCCAAGGTGAGCACAGTTACACCCGGTGCGCCGCTCGCTCCGAACGAGCCCGTCTCGGCAATACCGGCCCAAGCACTGTGCGTGCGCCAAATAGAGGTCGGTTGCTTAGCCATGGAGACGTGAACCTTCGGGATCGAAGAAGACGGGAGAGCAGACCTCGACCTCCACATCGCCGTTTCGGACGGGGTCCACGGCACGGATACGTTCGCCCAAGCGCGCAGGTCCACTTTTAAGAAGCCCAAGACCGATCCAGCACTTCAAGTTTGGTGAATAGGCGACGGAGGTCATGTATCCCTCATCGTTCTCCATCACGGGGGATCGGCCGACGCCGACAAAATGGGCGCCAGCGGTCAGAGGGTCCCTAGCGTTTACCGGCCGGAAACCCACGAGGCACGGTCGGTCGGGCTGCATGAGCGCTTGCCGCTTCGCCATGAGGCGGCCAACGAAGTCTTTCTTCGACGACATCATCTTGCCAAAGCCGAGATCATGAGCAGTGGTCTGGCCGTTGAATTCAGATCCACCCACATGGCCTTTCTCGACGCGCATAACGTCGAGGGCATCCAAACCGTATGGAGTAATACCATATTGTTGACCTGCCTCCATCAAGGCTCGCATCAACGCAACGCCGTAATCAGCCGAGACCGCCAGCTCGTAGGCCAGTTCGCCCGAAAATGAAATTCGGAACAGGCGCGCCGGGATGCCGCCGCCTACCGTGATCTCGCGAGCGGCAAGAAATGGGAACCTCTCGTTCGAGATGTCGTGATCAGCATCAACCACAGCGCGCAGAACTTCGCGCGATTTCGGCCCGGCTATCGCCACTTGCGCCCACTGCTCAGTGACGGAAGCGATCTGAACTTCAAGGTTCGGCCAGAGCACCTGAAGGCAAAAATTGAGATGCTGCATCACCTTTCCGGCATTGGCCGTGGATGTGGTCATCAGGAAGTGATTCTCGTCGAGCCGGGAGGTGGTGCCGTCGTCCATGACAAAGCCGTCCTCGCGCAACATTACTCCGAACCGAGCCTTGCCAACCGGGAGCGTTCTCCAGCCGTTGATGTACACGCGTTCCAAGAATTCGCAGGTGTCGGCGCCCTGTATGTCGATCTTGCCGAGCGTTGAAACGTCGCAAATGCCAACTCCACCGCGCACCGCGAGCACTTCACGATTGATAGCCGCCTGCAAATCTTCGCCTGGCATGGGATAACACGTTGGGCGAATCCCTTGAGCCGAGACAACAAAGTCCGCCCCGAATTCGCACGACCAGTGATGCGTCGGCGGCAAGCGCATCGGGCGGAAATCTTTGCCTCGATGATGCCCTGCAAGCGCACCGATTGCGACCGGGGTATATGGTGGGCGGAATATCGTGGTGCCGACGTCGGAAACTGCCCGCCCATCCAGCTCCGCCATGATCGCTAGACCTGTAACGTTCGAGGTCTTACCTTGGTCTGTACCCATGCCGAGCGTCGTATAACGCTTGAGATGCTCAACCGAACGGAAGCCTTCGCGCGCGGCGACCTCGACGTCTTTATCCGTAACATCATTTTGCAAGTCGACGAAGGCTTTGCCCCTGCCGCCTTTCACGCGCCACACCGGCTTTACGCTTGTCGTTTCACTATCCGTACGAGGAACGGGTTCGGCCCCTGTCGGTGTCAAGCCGACCTCGGCCATCATCTCGCGGCCGAGTCGTGCGCCGTCTCGCAGAGCATCGGCAAGAGTAAAGCGGCCGGCTGCACTGCCAGCGACAGCGAGGCCTGACGGCAGGGCGCCAGGGACGAAGGCCTGGGCTGCCTCATCCCAAACCGGTTTCCCGCCCTGGTGGGAGGTTAGGTGCAGCGTCGGGTTCCAGCCATTTGCGACCGCAAGTAGATCGCAGGACACCATCGCCCGTATACCGACAGCATTGCGGACAACAACACCGCGAAGTTGATGGCCGCCCCGCGTGGCCTCTACAGCGCCGCCTGCGAACAGTCGAGCCCCGACGCGTTCCGCGAGCGTTTTGAACGCTGGATCGATGTCGCTGCGAGAATCGACAATAGACGCGACGCGGATACCGGCCGCCGCGAGTTCGGACACCGTATCCCACCCATTGTCACCTGTCGTAAATACAACAGCCTTACGGCCAGGCAAGACGCCGAATCGGTTGATGTAGGTGCGCACAGCGCCGGCAAGCATAACTCCTGGCCTATCGTTACCCGAAAAGACGATCGGCCGTTCGAGTGCCCCGGACGCGAGGATAGCGCGCTTCGCGTAAATTCGCCAGCCGCGCTGGCGCGGCTGATGCGCTGGCGGAACAATGACGTGGTCATTCACACGCTCAACTGCGCCAAAAACGCCGTGGTCGTAGAGCCCGAAGACGCTGGTGCGCGGCATGAGGCGTACTTCGGAGAGGCTGGCGAGTTCGGCCAATGTCGCGGCAAGCCAATCCGCGGCGGGACGTCCGTCGATCTCGCGCCTCTCGCTAAGCAGACGCCCGCCGAACCGAAAATCCTCATCGCAGAGAATGACACGCGCCCCGCTGCGCCCTGCGGCGAGAGCCGCGGAAAGGCCGGCAGGCCCGCCACCAATCACCAGAACATCGCAGAAGGCGAAAGCCTTCTCATAATGGTCGGGATCTTCAAGCCCAGCAGCGCGCCCGAGTCCGGCGGCGCGGCGGATCAGGGGCTCATAGAGCTTTTCCCAAAACGCTGCCGGCCACATGAAAGTTTTGTAGTAAAAACCGGCGATCAGGCTTGGCGAAGCCAGTTCATTGACCGATTGCAAATCAAACTTGAGCGACGGCCAGCGGTTCTGGCTCCTTGCCTCAAGACCCTCGAACAGCTCGACCATCGTTGCTCGCGTGTTCGGCTCACGGCGCGGGCCAGTGCGCAGCTCGACCAGGGCGTTCGGCTCCTCGGGGCCGGCCGACAAGAGACCGCGTGGACGGTGATATTTGAAAGAGCGGCCGAGCAGGCGGACGCCGTTGGCGAGCAGCGCCGACGCCAAAGTGTCGCCGGCGTGGCCCTCATAACTCTTGCCATCAAAACCGAAGCAGATCGATTGAGTGCGGTCGATCAGGCCTCCGCTGTTAAGACGAAAAGGCTGCATGCTCATGTCGCCGCTCTCGGGCTGCGAGCATTAGCCGGCATCATCACCGAATCGATCGCGTGGGTCAGTGTATCTCGGCGCACGACCAGCCAAGTATTGCAACCGGCGGCGTGATACCAGAACTCCTCATGAAGACCGCGCGGATTGTCGCGCAGATAAACGTAGTCAAACATCGCGCCTTCCGTCCCAGCGAGGCCATCTGGGCGCTGCGGGCTTGAATCGCCCTGATAGGCAAATTCCTGAATGTCACGTGGTCCGCAATGGGGGCATGCGATGCGCATCTGGTCAAAATCCATTACTGCAGGTTTGGATGGGCGCCTGCGCCCCTTTCGTCAATCAAGCTACCGGCGGCAAAACGGTCCAGCCTATATGGGGTAGCGACGGGGTGCGGCTCGTCCTTTGCTATGAGGTGGGCGAAACATAGGCCAGCAGCTGGTGTCGCCTTGAAGCCGCCGTAGCACCAGCCCGCGTTGAGATAGAGCCCTCGGACCGGGGTATGGTCCATGATCGGCGAGCCATCCATGGACATGTCAACGATGCCGCCCCAGTGACGCAGCAATCGTACTCGGCCCAAGGCGGGCCATATTCCCATTGCAGCTTCCATCACACCCTCGATCGTCGGGAGGTTCCCGCGCTGGGCGTAGGAATTATAGCCGTCAATATTGCCGCCAAAGACCAGCCCTCCCTTGTCTGACTGGCTGACATAGAAATTGCCCGCACCGAACGAAAATGCGCAGTCAACCAGCGGCTTGAGTCCTTCAGTGACGAACGCCTGCAGCACGTGACTCTCGATCGGTAAACGCATCCCTGCCATTGCAGCGAGATGCGAGGAGTTGCCGGCAACCGCGAGTGCGACCTTTTTTGCAGTGATCTTCCCACGCGTTGTCTCGATGCCCGTGATGCGGCCGTCCGCGATTTCGAAACCGGTCACTTCGCAGTTTTGCACGATATCGACCCCGCGGCCGTCAGCGGCCCGTGCATAGCCCCAGGCAACCGCATCGTGGCGCGCGGTGCCAGCACGTCTTTGCAGCAAGCCACCTTTGACGGGAAAGAGTCCTTTCTCGTAGTCGAGGAAGGGTAGCATTGCACGTACCTGCTCGAGGGTTAGCAGCTCGGCATCAACACCGGCAAACCGCATCGCGTTGCCACGTCTTGCGAAGGCGTTGCCTTGGGAGTCAGAATGGAAGAGGTTTAGCATACCGCGCTGGCTGACCATCGCGTTATAATTCAGCTCCTTCTCGAGTCCCTCCCAAAGCTTCAACGACATTTCGTAGAACGGGATGTTCTGAGCAAGGAGATAATTCGAGCGGATAACCGTCGTGTTGCGGCCGACATTACCGGAGCCGATATGGCCTTTCTCGATGACCGCTACGTTATTGATTCCATATCGGCTTGCGAGATAGTAAGCCGTGGCGAGGCCATGACCGCCGCCTCCGATAATGAGGACATCATATGCGGACTTGGGCGAGGCATCAAGCCATACCGGCTTCCAGCCGGTATGGCCCTTCAAGGCTTGAGCGATTAACGTGAAACCGGAATAGCGCATTGGACAAATTACCAATATCGAACTGCACTGACGTCATTTCGCCCCCGACAACGGTGTTGTCGAGAACAAGTCCGACGCTAAGTTAAAGGGGACGCGGATGGTCGTGAACTCGAGGGTTTTGGGTCACCAACATAGATGAAGCCGTGTCCCGATTCGGGCCGCGCTGGATAGCTGCTTGGTCGTCATAGAAAAATGCGACGTTGCCGGGCGCGAGAAAGTCTCTAATCTGCACTGCGCTTCACCTTGTTCACGGGCGGATGCAATTCGAACCACTGCTTATGCGCCATTTGGCGTTGCATTCACCAACATAAAGTCGTGAACGGTACCATCGCGTTTTCAGATGACGAGCAAGCTAACCATAGGAGGGACAAATAGGGGAGCATGTCCATTCTCTTTGGCGGCTCGCGTGTCACTGTTCAAAAGGCCCTCTTGCCCGCTTCTCGGCCTGGGTACGGACAACGGAACCGTTTTCATGAAGAGACGCTGAAGGCATATTGCGACGTCGCCCGGGCTTGGGAAAGGCTGCCTTCTATAACCGCAAGCGCCATCTCCTCTCGACGCAGCAGCGTGAGACGGGCATTCTTATGAATGTTCATTCGGACCCTCCGACGATTCTGAAGCGTGGTAACTCCAGTCTCCTCGGTCAGGTCCGAATGGACAACCTACTGAAAGCTCACATCTAGAGCAGTTCCGCTTTTGACTCAATCGGAAGGGATTCCGATCAGGGACGAGTTTGCGGCGCGTGGCGTGAAGGGTCTCGCACGACACGGTATGGCAGTTCCTGTGGCGCGAGGGGCTGCGTTTCAAAAAAACGCTGTTCGCCCTTGAGCAGGCGCGCACTGACTTTGCCCGCTGGCGCCAACGATGGCGATCCTGGCAGGTCGGCCTCGATCCGCAATGCCTGTTCCTCATCGACGATGAGTGTATAGCGCGACAATCAGAGAGCGCGAGGCTATTCGCCCTCTGATTGACGCTGCGCGACAATCTGCGGCGTATTGTTGATTGTCGCGTAAGAGGCCGGCCTGCCGCGCTGGCGTTTTGCCTCCATGGCGGATCTGCGCCTGTAGCTCTCGACGTATCGAAGATGGTGGCGTGATGGACGAGACGATCGACGGCTGCGAGCGTCATGGCGGGGTCGCCGATGGTTGCATGATGCCTTTTTCCTCGATCCTCCATTGCGCTGCGCGCGAGTGGGCAGGATGGCGATCAGCTCGTCGGTGAGCTCGATCTGCCAGGGTTGTCCTTTCATCATCTGCCGGCCTTCGAGCACGCTGCGCATCAGATATTTGAAGATGGTTTGCGGCGTGACGCCAAGAGCGGCGGCTCCTTGGACGGAATAGGTCCCGTCCGGCCATCGGGCCGGATTGGTGCTCGTGCCGTTGATCTTGACGGTGGGAGTGCCCCAGCATTTGCGCAGAAGCCAGACGTTACCACCTTTGAATGTGCAGTTTTGTGCCGCGAGGAAGCCTTCCGGATTGAGCACCGAGGCAATTTCCTTGTCCATCTTGCCGGCGGCGTTCAGCTCCGTCACCCGGTCCCGCAGCTTGTCGATTTCTATGTAGTCGTGTGAACACGTCTTTGAAGGGAGTGGTCACTTGTCGCTCCGGTCCGCCAGACGATCTTGATCCAGACCTGCCCTGGTAGGCGCTTCTGGTCGATAATGACTTCCTCAATGATAGGCGCAGGATGTGCTTGCGTTCGGTCGCCGGAAGATCAGATGCCCGGCAAGTCTTCTCCCAGCGTCAACGGGCCGTTTCGGTCCGCCTCGCTCAAGACCAGAGGTTCGTCGGAACGCCATCGTTGGTATTCCTGCTCGATAGCCTCGGCGGCGCGCAGCTTCTCCTCCCAGGCGCGCTCGAGAGAACGCGCCACGAGACGGTTCTCCGGCTCGACCGCATCGTATTGGTGTCGGGCCCTTTCTCCCTCCTAGCGGGCCCGCTCGCGGCGCACGCCCCATTGACGCTCGCTCGAGTTGGCGTGGTTCGTCCTCGACCTGAGCGAGAGCGGCCATCGCGGTGGCGGACCCCTGTCCGGCGCCACGGCCCCGAGCAGCATGCTTTCGACGTGGGCATTGACCGGCAATGCGCGCACTTCCTGACACAATTGCCCTCCGTCAGGACCGCGGTCGGCACGACATATTTAACAGGATAGTCTCCAGCTGCACCGTATGCTCATCCGGCGACCGCACCGTCCGCAGACCGCGATGGGGACCTTGGCCGTCCGCGAGTAATAGCTACCCTGGCGAATTCGCCCGCTTACCTGCCGCCGCTGGCCACAGACCTAGGCGCCAGCATAGCCGGGATTATGAAAATGCTGAGCACCCGCGGATTGGTCGCCTCACGCCACACGACATTGTGCGGAACCGGACCGAGAAACGACGCACAGGCAATGGCAGATCCTGCTTTGGCAGGTAGCGCATCACTGCCCGTGCCGTTCCAAGCTCACGGAACTTGCTGAAGATGAGGCCGAGCCTCGCCTGCACCTCCTTATCGGGATTGAGGATGATCTGGCCGGAGCGATCATGAGCTAACCCAGCGGGAAGGGAAAGGCGTAGTTCGCCACGCGCTGCTTTCTGTCTCTCGCCCTAATGGGCGCTGCTTGATCTGATGCAGTTCCGCCTCCTCATGATGCCGGACAGGCCGAGCAGCAGGCGGTCGTCATAGTCGCAGGGATCGCAGACCCGTTCGCCGTCCGCGATAATGACGTCGAACAGAGAGCACAGGTCGAGTAGTTGATGCCAGTCGCGATTGTTGCGCGCGAGCCGGGAAGCATCGGGCTGATGACCAGGCCGGCATTACCAAGTCCGATCTCAGCGATCAGCTTTCTGAAGCCTTCGCGCTCGACGGCCTGCCCCGGACTTGCCAAGGTCTTCGTCAATGACATGCACGCGCTCATGCGGCCAGCCGAGATCGATGGCGCGGTCGACGAGACGATATTGCAACTGGGTACTTTCCTGATGATGCCGCACCTGGTTTACGGAAGACTGGCGAATGTGGATATAGGCCAGCTTGCCGCGATGCTTGCCATCACACACTCGTAAAGCCTATTCGATCTGTTCAGCATGGCGGTTCGCCGCGACCGGCGCTTCCGTTGAGCGCTTGCGAAGCAGCAACGCCGCCAGCGATTGCGCGATCGCCTCTGTGTCTCCGCCGGCAGGCTGCAAGATCGGTTGCCGAGCGCCGAATAGAGCGACGACGCCCATCGGCAGGAGCGGGCAAGGAAAAGGTCCTCGCGGATATAGCGGAATGGTCGCTCGACTTTGCCCTACGCTTAAAACAAGCGGCCCTTGCATTAACTCCGGAATTGAAGTGGTCCATCTCGACCAACAACTGTTCGGTTTTAGCAGCATTGCTTTAGCAGCAGTCCAAGATGGTCGCCGGCATCAACAACGATGATCTGACCGGTAATGTTTGACGCTTCCGTCAGGAAGAACAGCGCAGCCTCGGACATCTGCTCCGGTGTACCTGCCTGGCGTAGAGGAGTTCGCTGTTCCTGGTCTTCTTTCATCTTATTGTATTCAACTTCGCCGATGCCATTTAGCATCCAACGGGTTTGGATGAAGCCGGGGCAAACCGTGTTCACCCGAACGGCTGGGCTGAGCCAGCGTGCAAGCATCACGGTGAGAGTATTTAAGGCGCCCTTAGACAGCACATAAGGCAGTGAGCTGCCGTTGCCGGTAAGGGTGGCATTGCTGGACACATTTACAATCGCGCCGCGTTCTTTCCTTTCCTCCCACCGTCTCCTCATGGCCGGAAACACAGCACGGCTCATCAGGAAAGCGCCCGTGGTGTTCACACGAAATATGCGGTCGAAATCCTCCGGTGTGACGTCTTCAAGGTCACCGGCTTTTTGGAACTTTGTGGTGGCAGCGTTATTGATAAGGCCGTCGATGCGCCCCCATTTGCGCAAGGTCTCGGCGACCAGTTTGCGACAGTCTGCATCTTGTCCTACGTCGGCCTGCACAACAACGGCTTCAGCACCTTGCGCTTTAACTCTGGCATAAGTCTCGTCGGCTTCCTTTTTGCTTCTACTATAGTTTATCGCGACGTTCCAGCCCTGCGCCGCGAGACCGACGGCACAAGTCGCCCCCATGCCCGTTGCTGATCCAGTCACAATTGCCACTTTGATCATGGTGTTTTCCTTTAGAAGTTTGACACGGTTCTCACGAAGCTCGGCGCAGTTTAGATTTTTGAGATGTGGTCCGGGTGACGCTCCTCGACCTTGAGTGTCTTGCGACGAGCTCTCTCAGTGCCTCATGTACTAAGTTAATTCAGGGAAACAATGTCGCAAACGACAGCGCATCAGGTTGGCTCTTCCTCTAATATCGCGACTTTGTGAGCAGTTTGGACAACTGGGTCCGCATTTCCATTGGCGTCACATAGACGGTAGGACACCGGACCGTGCAGTTAATATAGGCCGCCTTGGGCTTGGAGCTGGCGGCATTTCCTCTCGGGCGAGCGTTGATCGAAGCCGCTTTGCCTTATGAAGTTCTGGGCGCGGATCAGCGCATCCAGATTGTCCGTATTGACCCGGATTGCCTCAAGTTTTTCCGGCGCATGATAGTCATAGCGAGTCGGATCAGCCGACAGGGTAATTGGATGGGAGACCAAGAGGCCGAGCCGCTTTGACGTAAAGCGGGCCATTGGCCCTTGTGCCTTCAACCAGAATGAGCGCTTTTCTTGCCATTGGCGTTGACCTCTGTTGCGTGCTGTGCGGCGATCTGAGCGTAACCAGGGTTCGGTGCCTATTTATGCCTGACCTCGAACATTGCGGTGAAGGTACCATTGTCGGCGATCTGCACTCGCAAAGACTTTGTAATTTTGTTTGAAGGATCTGTTGCCTCGGGATCGTGTCCCGCCATGTAGATGCTACAGGGCGCGCGGCGACGATGTGGCACCCTTCGGCACTGTTGGATCCACCATCAGAAGGAGGCACCCGATGTCCCAGTCTTTTGACGCGAGCCGGTCCCCTTACCCGCTCTTAAACAGGATAACACGGTCATCGCCGTAAATGAGCAAGCGAAATGGCTGATTGCCGCGCTTGTACCTGGCCTCGAGCGTCAGCCCCTCAAGAAGATCGATGCCGACGCACCACTGTTGAAGCTGCTGCAGCGCCGGCGCGACGAAGCCGGCCAGGCCGGGCATAATACGATCAAGCGGATCGCCGTCGCATATGAGGCGGCCGGCGACGGCTTTTGGCTGGCACGTTGGCTGGGCGCGCGACATCGAGGCCTATGCCGCATTGCGGTGTCGCGTGAGCACCGGCGCGCCAAGACGGATCGCCTCGACACCGAGCTTTTGATGCGCGCCTTTCTGGGCTCGCTGCGCGACGAGAAGCGCCATTGCAGGATGGCGGCAATCCCGCGCTCGAAGAGGAGGACGCGGCGGCCAGGCGCATGCCCTGCGACGGAGCATTCCCATTAGAACGTCGCCGGATTGGGGCGATCCAGCGCCAGGCTTCGTTGAGACGGACCTCGTGGTGCCCATAGCGGCCCTTCGGCTCGCGGCAGCTTCATCCAAACCCTCGTACTCACCGACATCGCGACTGGCTGGACGGAATGTGCGCCGCTGCTGGTGCGAGAACAGACGCTGGTGAGCACGGTGCTCACAGAATTGCGCAGGCAACTGCCCTTCGCGCTTCTCGGCCTAGATGCGGACTACGGACAACGACAAAGTTTTGATGAACGAGACGCTGAAGGCCTATTGCGACGCCGCCAACATCGTCTTCACGCGCTGCCGCCCCTACCGCAAGAATGCCAGGCCATTGCGAGCAGAAGAATGGCGCGGTGGTGCGTTGGATGGTCGGATATCGTCGGTTCGAGGAACTTGAGGCCGCCACGCTGCTGGCGAAGCTTTGCCGGTCAGCGCGGCTGTTCGTGAACTTCTTTCAGCCATCGTTCAAGTTGATCGCGAAGCAGCGCGACGGCGCGCGTCTGCGTAAGACGTATAGGCCCCGCGGCATAAGCGGTGGTCAGTGCAGTGCGCGCCTTCAACGATGGCACCCTTCCGCGCATAGACGATGCGCTCCGGGATCTCCGCCCGGTCCAGCGTCACGCCGTAGAAGAAACGCAACGCACAGACCGTCCGGTTCAGCGCCGGCCAGGAGATGCCCTGCGACACCAGATAAACCTGGAACGCACACGTCCTCCAGCACCAGCCGATCCGGCGACAGGCCGAAATAACGGCTGAACTTCGCCACCGCATGCAGATCGGATCGTTGCCTCGCGGGCGACAGGTTGCGCAGGATCGTGTCGCCGATCATGCGAAGCGGCTTTACCGCTTCCGTGGCGATCGAGCAGGTTCTGCACGCGGCCTGTCGCGCCGCGGCCAAGCGGCGGGTTTGGTCAAGCGGGTGAGTGAGCGTGCATACGCTGCGCCACCGTCTTGCGATTCACCTGCTTGAAAGCCGGATTATCCAAGTGCTGCTCGAAACAACGACAAACTGCCCGCCAACAGCTGGAAGAAGGGCAGATTTACTTTCTTCGCAGCCTTACGGCTCCCATGCCTACACACCGGCGTGGATGACGCATCCGGCGCCGAGTCCATGGGCTTTTAGAATTTCTCCAGTCCGACTCAACGATGGAGAAAGATACGGCGATGCACTTCAAGTTGTCGGCTGAGCCGCGATTTCTCTCGGAGTTTTTGCAATCTCTGCGTGCCAACTATGTGAATTTCCGGCGCGGGCAAGACTGGCTCGAACTTGTTCCACGTCAATTCTCCTCAGGTTGCAAAGAACGGCTCGGGCGCATTTCGAGGCTGGGCAGCCCGACGTCCGAAGGCTGCACGGGTGATCTGGGCCGCGCTAACGAAAATGAGGATTACCGAGGTCCGGCACAGGCTATGACGGCGTGATCGACATGCCGCAGAACCTGCCTCACGTGGGGTAAGGGGGGGTGAGGAGGCGATGACCGAATGGGCAATGATCGAATAGATCTGGATGAGCAAAATGTTGAGAACGTGAGCAATGAAGCTCGAGAGTCTGATTTGGACCTAATCCGCAGATCACTACCGGCCAGCGGCTTCTGAAAATGCCACGTTTTAAAGCCCCTACAGAAGACCGCACTTGATCAGCCGCACACGTAGTCGGAAACCTCCTGCATCAGGGGCGGCACCACAGAAGTTTCTCAATTCGCCCGACACGACGGATTCAACCATCTAACTTCTAGATGGCTGGAATATTGATAATATTCTTGCCAACTCTTGGCCAACGGGGCATACGCTCTACCGAGTTTGGCCTGCCACATCGCTTCTGCTGCAGGCGTGGCGGAGTAGGGCCGGTCGTCGTCGTGCTTTACCCTGGGTCCATCGTGGGATCGGATCCGAAGATGCGCGTAACACGCAGGAACTCGCCACACCCAGGAAGGTCAGGATGGTCCAAAACACACCTTCACGATACCGGCGCCGTCAGAGCTTAACGGCGACCGTTGCGGCTCCGGCCACATCCGCAGGTGCGGTCTTAGCCACCCCTACGGTCCGGCGTCGAAGTGTCGCCCATTCGCCAACGACCTGCAGCGAGCCACGATAGCAGTGTTGCCTGATGCGTAGGGCTCTCCATGATCCATGCGTCGCATTTTATGCTAATTGAAAACATCTGCTGCGAACTCCGCCGCGACAAGGACAGCTCCTGATCAGGGAGTGCGCCCGTGCCAGCGAAGGAAAAAGCAACGAAAGACAGGGGAATATTTATGAACAGAATTATGGCGACGGTTGCAGCCGCGGCATCGCTTTCGGTCGGGATCGCGGCTACGACGAGCGCAGCTCATGCCGGGAGCGTGCTCGACAAGGTGCTGGAATCAAAGACGCTAACGGTGGCAGTCGGCACGGACTGGGGGAAAATGTCGTTCCTGAATGACAATCACCAGCTCGACGGCTACGACATCGACGTTGCGAGGGGTGTCGCCGAACACCTGGGCGTGGAGGCCAAATTCTTGACACCAGGCTGGGACATCATCACTTCCGGCAATTGGCAGGGCCGTTGGGATATGGCCATGGGTCAGATGACGCCAACCGCGGCTCGAGCCGAGAAACTCGACTTCTCTGCAATTTACTTCTACCAGTTGGCGGTCGCTGTTGTGCACAAGGACAGCAAAGCGACCAAGCTTGCCGATCTGGATGGCAAGACGATAGGTGTTACCGCAGGCTCCGCAGCAGAATCGTATGCAAACCAAGCCTTCACCCCGGACTGGGTAGGCGCTCGGCCGATACAATATCAATTCAAACCGGGTGCAGTGAAGACCTACGAGACAACCAATGTAGCGTTCGATGACCTCCGGCTCGGTGATGGGGTTCGGCTTGATGCTGTCATTACTAACCAAACCTATGCGGAAGACGCGATCAGCGCTGGCTATCCACTAAAGCTCCTTGGCAACCCGCTATACTCCGCGCCGGGAGTCATCCCAGTGCTTCATGGGGACAAAGAATTCAGCGACAGGATTGCCGCTGCAATCCAGAAGATGAAAGATGACGGCACGCTCTCGAAACTGTCAACGAAGTGGTACGGGGTGGACTACACCACTGAAAAATAGAGATCCTGAGGCTCTAGCGGCCGTGGCATTCTCGGTCGCTTCTTTCACTAAGAAGGCTGCATTCGTTCTCGGTCAGCTCGATCCAACGGCAGTGTCATGGATGGTGTGGAACAGTAAACGCCGCGGCAGCTCCCAAACCACGCATAGACCAAAGGTGGATCGGGAACATCCGCCAGCCGCAACCCAAACGGACCAGCTAGGCTCAGGACCTATTAAGTTCGTTTGAGATGTGATTCACGGTCTCCATTGAAGGAGGCCGTTATGGGTGATTTGTTTCTGCTGAGCGAGCGCCAGATGGCGCGGATTTCCCTGCATTTTCCGCTGTCGCACGGTGCCGAGGGTGGACGCGCTCTTCAAATGGCCGCTCTACCAGGCCTCCACCGTTCTCGAGCAGCGTCAGCGCCAGCGCGGTCGCAAAATCTACAGCCTGCATGCGCACGAGGTGGAATGCATCGGTAAGGGCAAGGCGCATGCGCCCTACGAGTTCGGGGTGAAGGTGTCGGTGGCCACCACGCTGAAGCGCTCAAAGGGTGGCCAGTTCGCCCTGCATGCAAAAGCGCTGCCCGGCAATCCCTATGACGGCCACACGCTCGCAGCGATCATCCCTGACATGGAAAAGACCATCGGCAACGAGCTCAGCCGCGTTCTCGCCGACGCCGGCTATCGCGGCCACAACGCGCCGCAAAGCCATAAGTTCAGGGTCTTCACCGCTGGTCAGAAGCGCCGCGTGACACCGGCCATCAAGCGCCAGGCGGCGATCGGCCGTCGAGCCGGTGATCGGCCACATCAAGAACGAACACAGAATGGGCCGCAATTACCTCGCTCAGGCGATGCGATCAACGCCATCCTGGCCGCAGCCGGCTATAACTTCTCCCTCCTGCTCAGGTGGCTGAAGCAATTTTTGTGGCTCTTGATCGCCGCGTTCCTGAACCGGCCGAAGCAGCTTGCCGCTTAGCGGTCAAGATTGTTCACAGTCGACGCGTTATCTGTCCAGCTGTGTGGATGAGCTTCGGCCAACAACTCTCCAAGCGGTAGCATAGCCCAAGGTTCAGTGGTTCACCATAATGTCCCGCGGAAGACTGCTCAAAGAAATCGCACCCTGGTTTGTAACGCGCACACTTTCACTGAAAATGTACCCGTCGGTCTTTTCGAATATCCCAATCAAAAGGTGAAACGTCATGTTTTCTTCAAGTGTCGTGTCATCCCCGGCCTGAAAACTTGGCCCGCCGTCGACCCAATCTATACCTATCGAATATCCAATTCTCGATTCCTTCCGAACGCCGTACGGCTCGAATGCGCGTCTGAACGCTCTTTCGACGTCATTGCTTGTCGTTCCTGCTCGTATGGCTTCGAAAGCTGCGGCAAAACCGTCGAGACACGCCCGGTGAACGTGCAGCGACCTTTCAGACGGATCACCTAGAAAGACGGTGCGGGAGACGGCGCAAGCGTATCGATGGCGAAACGCGCCAACCTCGAAGTTGGTCTGACAGCCCGTCTTATAGCGCTCATCCGTCCATTTGATATGGGGAGCGTTAGAGGGCGATCCAACCGGCATAGAGGAAGGCACTCGAGATGCCCCTCCTCCAAACTCAGGAGTACCCGCACAGAGTGCATGCGAAACCGCAGCGGCCACATCACACCCGCGGACACCTTCCGTGATCGCCAGCCTGCCTGCTAGAAGAGCCCCGTCGGCGATCTTTCCCGCCTGTTCAATATACGCCAGTTCGGCAGGAGACTTAACAGCTTTGAGTTTGTTAACTAGACCGTCCCCATCAATAAATGACGTCACTCCAAAGCCCTCCAGCAATGCTTTGTAAGACTTCATGTGTAGTGATTTGGCCGATAGTTCCACGCCAATGCGGTTCGACTTGACGCGAGAGTGAACATGATCAGCAATCGGCTGCCACGGTGAGAGGTCTTTCGATCCAACAAATTTTTCTGGATAACTCAGCACCCGAGACTCGGGAAGATAACAGCTTGCAGCTGCGCAATGAGTATCCAGCTCGCGGAAAATAACACACGGGTCTTCGTCTTCCAGCGTGACTAACGCCAGCTGCGGCACATAGTCAGAGAAGCCTTCGTAGCCAGTTAGGTAGTTCATGTTTGACTCGTTCAACACGAGCAATGCATCCATGCCCCTTTTTGACATTTCCTCTCGCAGCTTCGCAGTTCGACCGCGATATTCAGATTTTTCGAAGGCGGGCACGTCGCTTCTCCTATTTGTAACAGACCGATGACGATGTGTATTCATGGACCGGGAAACCAAGACCGGTACCGCAACAGAGGCACAGCCATTTCGCGCGTCGTGATGAGACCGAAGCAGCCGCCACAAACTATGAATCGGTTCCACATGTGTCCAATATAGAAACTAGTCTCCTTGCATCTTAGTCTCATATGGATGCATCTGGCGCCTTCCCGGGACGTCCACGAGGACACGACTTGAGGCTGCCGGTCAGGCGCAAAGATCGCGCCAATCGCACAGCCGTAGCCGGCTGATGCCGAACTCCCTTGCCAGGTCACTGACATTCTCGCCCGTCGTCGAGGACTACGAACGACGCGCAGCTGAAGACGCCGCTACCTCGACGGCGAAACGCAGCAACGCATCCGGGCACTGGCCGATGAGTTCCCGCGGGTCTGGAACGATCCCCGAGTCGACATGCGCGAGCGCAAGCGCATCTTCCGTCTGCTGGTCGCCGATGTCACGTTGGTCAAGGCCGAGACGATTGCCGTCAACGTGCGGCTCTCTGGCGGAGCGACGCGCACCTTGACGGTGGAGCGGCCTCTGCCGATCGCCCAGATCCGCAAGTTCAAGTCCGACCTGGTCGCTGAGGTCGACTGCTTGCTCAACCGACATTGCGATCGCGAGATCGCCGATATCCTCAATGAACGCGGCCTGCGGAGCTGGGAAGGCAAGCCGTTCAATCTCAAGAAGATCGCCTTCATTCGGGCAGCCTACAACCTGCTCAGTCGGCGCCAGCGACTGCGCGATCGTGGCCTGCTCACCACGCAGGAAGTGGCCGAACACTTCGCTATCGCCGAGACCACCGTGCATCAATGGGGGCGCCAGGGCCTCATCACCACAGTCTACAGCGATAATCTCAACCGTGGCCTGTGGGACGTTCCTCATGACCACGAGATCATCAAAGGCCGACCGGGCCGAAACGCCGTTCCCGCCCGCCGTGCCTCAATTACCGTGCCATCAACACTGGTAGCGTGCCGGCGTCAGTCCCAGATGCACCCCCACGGCCTGCAACGAGCCGAACCGCTCAGGCCGGTCGATCGTGGCGCGGTAGGCGAGCGCGGTGATCGGCCCGACGTCCGGCGCGCTCTTCAGCGCGCCGGCAGACTCCTTCATTGCGGACGATATCGAGAACCTGCTTCGTCAGGCGGGCGGACTCTCTCAACATGACACTGACGATTGCAAGCAGCGGCTCGACCATCGCCATCACCTCGGCGTCAGCGCCCGTGAACTCACGCACGCGGCCGGCAAACGCGCTGCGCGACGGCAGGCCCAGCTTGACGCCGGCCTCGCGCAGGATCGCCCGCACTACGTTCTCGATCGAACGCATGTCGTTCAGCACCGTGCGGCGGGCAACCAGCAGCGAACGCCACAGCCACTTGGCGCGCGCTAGCTTGATCAGCCAACGCTACGGGCGATCGCGGCTTCCACCGCATCGCCCAGACGCTCCACAATCGTGTCAATCTGGCCGGCGCTGACGATGAACGGAGGCGCGAGCAGGATGTGATCGCCTCGCACACCATCAATCGTTCCACCCGCCGGGTACACCATCAGCCCACGCGCCATAGCTTCTCGCTTTACGGCAGAGTGCATTTTCCGCGCGGGGTCAAACGGCGATTTATCAGAGAGCTCGGCCACGAGTTCTATCGCACGAAAGAGACCGCGCCCGCGGATTTCGCCGACATGATTATGCTTTTGGAAGCGCTCTCGAAGCCGACGGTTGAGCAGCTCCCCCATCTGGACGACGTTCTCGAGAAGTCCCTGCTCCCGGATGACGTCCTGCACTGCGAGGGCAGCCGCCGAAGCCATCGGGTGCCCCATATAGGTATGGCCATGCAAAAAGAAGCGCGACCCTGTAGCGAAGGCGTCGTAGATATGGCGACCCAATAGTACTGCACCGATCGGCTGATAGCCGCCGCCCAACCCTTTCGCGATCGCGATGAGGTCAGGCACTATGCCTTCCTTTTCGTATGCGTGCAGCGTTCCGGTGCGCCCCATGCCGCACATCACCTCGTCAAGAATCAAGAGAACGCCGTAGCGGTCGCAGATCTCGCGGATCTTCTTGAAATAGCCGTCTACCGCTGGCACCGCGCCCGCCGCGGCTCCAACGACCGTTTCCGCAACGAATGCGATCACTTCATCTGGTCCGAGCTCGAGGATTTTCGTCTCCAGCTCGTTAGCGACGCGTTCCCCGTACTGATGCTCGCTCTCGCCAGCCAAGCGACCGCGATATGCATAGCATGGCGCTATGTGGTGAGTTTCGATAAGCAGGGGCCTGAACTGGGCCCGGCGCCATTCATTGCCGCCGGCGGCCAGCGCTCCCAGCGTATTGCCATGGTAGCTTTGACGGCGTGCGATAATGTGCCTGCGTTGACTCTCTCCTTTCTCAACAAAGTACTGGCGCGCCATTTTCAGCGCTGCCTCAATCGCTTCCGAGCCCCCGCTGACCAGATAGACGTAGTCGATACCATCCGGCGAATCCGCAATGAGGCGATCCGCCAGCCGCTCGGCGATTTCCGAGGTAAAGAAATCCGTATGGGCATAAGCGAGCTTGTCGAGTTGCGCGTGCAATGCCGCGAGCACGTCCGGATAGCCATGACCCAGGCACGACACGGCGGCGCCACCCGACGCGTCGATATAAGTCTTGCCATCGGCATCGACCAACTCGATCCCACGACCGCCAACAGCCACTGGCAGGTCGGCGTGGATCGACCGATGCAAAATGTTGCTCATGAAAGTCTCCTGCTTGCGCTCATTGTTTGACGGGCTTACCCAACTGCAAGATCAGTCGGAAACAATCTGAATCATGACCTTTGAGGCTGAGGCGCAATTCGGCAATGCAGGATGACGGCTAGGTGTCATTCACACATGCGCCGCAGTAACACTGGAGAGCCCAAAATGAATCCGATCTGATCGCCCGTCGCAGACGCGCTGGCGCCAGGGGCTCGGTGAGAAGCAGATCGCACCCGGTCCAAGAGAGCGTGTCGGTCGTACACAAGACCGGTACGATTGAGACCAGGGACCTGAAGCGGGTGGCCGTCGGCACCAGGGTGCAGACTAAGGTGATCACCCATCCAACCCTGCCGACGCGCGCCTGCATGCCGCAAGTCAGAAATGACGCGGCCCAATCAGAGAGGTCTCTTACTTGACCCCGTCTGGGCTGGTTCGGGGAGGTGAGGTGCGACAGATTGTTCGTGTTCGGCAAGAGCTGGAAAGGGTGTGATCGACCAACCGATTAAGTCGACGGCACGCTGCAGTATCGCCTCAGTTTGAGAAAGGCTGGGTGAAGCGGCGATGACATATCCCATAGTATCTCGGAAATCGCCTTTCATGACGATCTGCGTCTTGGGTTCAACATAAAATTTGACCTCGACGACACCAGCTATGGCAGCCGCCTGACTGTCGCCATCGATCCAGTCGAGGACGCCATCGCGATCTGGGACGAGGAACCGCGCGGCCGCAGTCTGCGATTGCCTTCTGCGTAAATCCCATTCCTCGCCGATGACGAGCTTGATGTGCTCGGTGATGAGATCGATCCCGTAAGCCAGCTGAACCACTCGGGGACCGGTCCCACCCCCAAGACGCGGATTGACTTCAATGACGACTGGACCGCACTTCGTCCACCGGAATTCAATGGCCGTTGGCCCCCAGCCAAGGCCGAGAGCGCGCAAACAACTCAGTGAAACATCAGCGATGCGTTTATGCTCGTAATCGGTCAGCGGGGCCGGAAAGGTCATTTCACGAAAGACGAAATGCGGTGGGGGGCCTGAGTCAGCAGTGGCAATCCCAATGACCTCATTTCCCATTAGGTCGGCGTAATAATAGGGCCCCTGTGCGAATTCTTCGACAAGGATCCTCGGCGAAGTCCCCCGTATCGGCTCCCGAGCCAGCAGATAGGCCGTGTGTTTGGCCAACTCGTCGACATTGCGGCACAATCGCACACCGCAGCTGCCGCTACCGACGGCTGGCTTGGCAATCACCGGTAGGCCGATCTCCATTGCAGAGCTTTCCACTTCCGTCGCATCCATTGCCAAGCGATAAGCAGGCATCGGAATGCCGGCCTCCGCGAGGAGTTGACGTTGAGTGTATTTATCGCAGCATCGTTCAATGGATGCCGGGTCCGGTCCGGGCAGACCGAAATACCGGCAGAGCTTGCCAACTGTCGCATAGATCGACTCGTCTAGCCCCGAAAAGCCTGTAATGCCAGCAATGTCATAGGTTGCACGTAGCCGGGAACATTCGCCGGTCAGTGCATCGAAATCGTCTGTATCGACACGGATGGCCTCAAGACTTTCCGCCGCAAGATAGTCGTACTGAGCTGGATCAGCCGACAGGGTAATTGGATGCAGGCCAAGACGCTGGGCCGCATTCACGTATCGGAGACCAATACTCCTGTGGCCTTCAACCAGGATGAGCGCTCTTCTTGCCATTGGGGTCGACCTCCGTAGGGTGCTGTGCGGCGGCCCGAGCATAGACACGCGTCGGCTTTTATTCGTGCCTGACCTTAGACCTTGCGGTGAAGGTACCATTGTCAGCGATCTGCGCTTGCAAAGGTTCTGTGAATTTGTTTGAAGGATCTGTTGCCAACTGTAGGTTTGCTTGTGGTGTCGCGCGGAGCGTCTAGCAGGCTTCTCTGATTGGGGTCGGTGAGGTCAAGCTTTTCCTGTCTTTTCCGGACGATGTCGCCCCATGGGTCACTCGCTTCTCTTCGGTCGGCGACCGGCCTCGTCGATAAACACCAGCCGATGTGGCTCGAGCCGCATCCGCGGCTGGCGTTTCACCGACGGTGCCGACCTTGAGCCCAAAGTTGCGCAACAAACCGCGGATGTCGTTCTCGAAGACGACTGCCTTCTCCTCAGTAACTTACGGGCGCTCAAAAGGACACGGCGTTTCTGGCTCGTCAGCGTCTTGACGTGCACCGGCCGGAACAGATTGACCCGCATCATCTGTGCAATGCCGCGGGCATCATTGCGATGGGACTGTCAGGAATTCTGTGCGCGAGGCCGGTTTCGTCATTGGCTGACGAACCTCTCGCCGAAGACGACGGCGAACTGGGTCTTGGCCTCGAACCACTCGCGCGGCGGTCGTTTCCATTCCTCGGCCGCGTGGTTCAGCACCAGATATAGCAGCTTCATGGCCGCATCGTCACTCGGGAAGTGTCCCCGTGTGCGGACGGCGCGGCGCAGCTTGGAGTTCAGCGCCTCTATGGCGTTCGTGGTGTAGATGTCCGACGCACGCTTTCGGGATAGGCGAAGAATGGGACGACGTGCTGCCAGTTGCACCGCCAGCTTTGCGTGATCGCCGGATATCGCTGCCCCCAGTAGCCGGGCTCGAAGTCCTCCAGGACCTTCATGCCGGCGTCGGCGTCCTTGGCCCGGTAGATCGCGCGCAGCGCCGGCAGGACGGGCTGCGGTCCTTTCAGGACACGAACTCCAGGGAATGGCGGATCAGGTGCACGATGCAGGTCTGGACGACGGTTTGGGGAAAGACGGCGTTGATCGCCTCGGGAAAGCCCTTCAGTCCGTCGACGACGGCGATCAGAATGTCGCCGACGCCGCGGCTCTTCAGCTCATTGATGACGCGCAGCCAGAACTTGGCGCCCTCGGTCTGCTCGATCCAGATGCCCAGAATCTCCTTCGTGCCATCGGGCAGGATGCCGAGCGCGATGTATACGGCCTTGTTCCTGACGAAGCCCTCGTCGCGGATCTTGACCCGGATCGCGTCGAAAAAGACCAAGGGAAAGCAGGCATCGAGCGGCCGGTTCTGCCATTCGGCAACCTCCTCCAGGACGGCATCGGTGACAGTCGAGATCAGGTCCGGCGATACGTCGATACCGTAGAGCTCCTCCAGGTGGCCGCGGATCTCACGCACCGTCATGCCGCGCGCATACATGGAGATGATCTTGTCGTCGAAGTCTGGGAAGCGGCGCTGATATTTGGCGATCAGCTTCGGATCGAAGGTTCCGGCACGGTCGCGCGGGATCGTCAGCGTCATCTTCGATGTGCCCGTCAGCACCGACTTCCGCGAATGGCCGTTGCGACGATTGGCGTTCCCCTCGGTGCTCTCGTCCTCGAGGTGCTCGTCGAGCTCGGCGTTCAAAATGCGCTCCGAAAGCGCCTTCTTCAGGTCGTCAAGCAGACCCTCCTTGGCGAAAACCTCGTTCGGATCACGACCGAACTCTCAAACCAGATCCGGGGGCTCATGAAACATTCGGACTGCTTGTTCCCGCCCGCAACGGAAGCACGTTCGAGAAGAATGTCCGCAATCTCCTTGTCGACCAGGACGGGCTCGCTCCTATCGTACTGCCGATGCTGGAAGCCTGGCGTAGCATGCGCGTTCGGGCCGCTGAACTCGGGCGTCAGCTTGTCGCTGGTGGGCGTCAAAGCCGAGCGTGTCAGATTCTCATGTCGATCCCCGGTGTCGGTGCGATCACCGCGACTTCGTTCGTGACCGCCATTGAGGAGCCGGGACAACTTCAAGAAATCCCGCTCCGTCGGCGCCTGGCTTGGCCTGACGACCCGACGATACCAATCGGGAGAGGTCGACTATGATGGCCACATATCCCGACGGGGCGATCGTCATTTGCGAGGGCTTCTCTACAAAGCTGCGACGGTCATCCTGACCCGCAGCTGCACCGACAGCAGCCTGCGGACATGGGCCTGCGACTCCGGGAGAGGATCGGCTTCAAACGAGCCGCCGTTGCCATAGCCCGCAAACTGGCGGTGACAATGCATGCGATGCTCAAGACCGGCGAGTTCTTCGACCGGACCGCCGGAGCGACAGCATGACAGCTTTGAGGATCGCGTTCAGTCTCTGAGCGCGCCGAGACGTCCCTGCCGGGGCGTGGACAGAGCCATTCCGCTAGATGGGGTCGCACCGCTGGCTCAGCTGAGTGCGTCGAATACATTGAAGGCTCCTCCCCGCGAAGCTCCATCATGCGGCAACTGATGTTGACCGCGAAGACAACCCTGCAACCGGCACACGCGTCTTCGAAGTGCAAGATACTTGACGTCACCTTTGCGATTAGACAACCCCATCTACAGTCCCGACTTCAATCCGATTGAGAACGCCTTCGCCAAACTCAAGGCGCTGCTGCGAGCAAAGGCCGAGAGAACCATCAAGGCTCTGTGGGACGCGGTCGGCGCGATCGTCGACCTCTTCACCCCAGCCGAATGTGCCAACTACTTCAAAGCCGCAGGATATAACCGGATTAAACAGGACGTGCTTCTAGCAGGCTTCTCTTCGCGGTCGGCGCCGGGCCGCCGCATGATGGGGTCAGGAGGGGCGAGGCGTCTCAATCTGTTAAGCGACCTTGGGAGAATCTATCCAGGATCTAGCCTGCCAACGAGATCGCCTTGCCCATCGTCCCCACGGGAACGATCCGGATCACCCTCTCGGGTAAATCACTGTGTATGTTCCTCTTCGTTTATCTGTTGTCCTATTTCATGCCGACGCGGGGCCGCCGGCTTCCTTGCCAAAGCGGAACGCGGTTGCATCGCTCCACATGCGATGCAGGATGACGGCGAGCTTGCGGGCAACCGCGACCCGGCTATCGCCATACCGCGCCGTTTGGCGACATTCATGCCCCATGCCCTGAGGCTCGACCATTTGTTGCTGAGCACAAGCAGCGAATGCGCCGCCTCATAGAGGGCCGTGCGGGCGAGTTCGTCGCCGCATCGGCTGACCTTGCCCTGAATGTCCGTTTCACCGGATTGATAACGTGCCGGGGTCAAGCCCAGATGCGCACCCACATCCCTTGACCGGCGAAAGCGGTCCGGCTGATCGCCGGCGTTTGCAGAATGAGGTCGTCTCAACTCCTTCTGAAAGCGATCCATGCATATGACTACACGACCCGCACAAACGACCGCCATCCGCACCGACCTTGGCGCAATTTTCGTTTCGATTGAACTCAGTCGTTCGAGCTGACTTATGACGTTGTCGCCGGGGAACGGCGAGAAGATGTCGAAGCATTCCGTGCCGGCTGGAGACCTGGTCTGTCGACGCTGTTTGGGAAGCTGCGAGGAAGATGCCAAGCAAAAACCGGGTGCGATTATCCGATCGTGTCCATTCAGGAGGCAGGTCTCGACGGCTTTTGAATTCACCGTGTGCTTGAGAAGTAAGGGATCGAAAGTCATGTCGTAGACCCGGCGTTGATCGCGATATCGCGCCGACGCAAACGGGCGAAAGCCGACCGCATTGACGGTGAGGCGTATAGGACGTTGATTGCCGGATGTGGATGATGGCGCTGGGGCAAAGGTGCTCAGCGGTAATCTTGCTCATCACCCGCCTCCTTCCGGTTCGGGATCGACAGTCCGGCCCCCGGCATGGAACGCTGCTTCGACGAGTAGAGACTGCAACAGCACCACCGCCTTTACCCGTTCCTCGCCCGACATCTTGGCCGGCGGTATGGTGGGGCACAAACAAATCCAGTGGGTGCCCAGCGGATTCTTCATCGGCATGTCCTCCTCAGGAGATCGAGTGTCTTGGAAGAGAGCCTGCGAGATGATCGAGAAGTGCGCGAAGTTCGAGGAGGTGTGTGAGCGAAAGTCGGGGCGCGGAAACGATCGCAACCGAACCGGCCTGTTGGGGCGGCCATGCAGTCCGGAAGATGGAAGGTTCCGCCGTGCGGCTGCCGAACCAAAAGGTGGCGGATGCCGTCATAATCATGCTCCCCGACCACGGCAACGGCCTGCCCAACCAACGGATGGAATAGATTGGTGACGACAACGTCGAAGCCTGGGTTCCCATTGTGACGCTGCTTCCGAGGGCGGTGGACGAACTTGAGCGACCGTGGCCACACTTCTGCAGACGGCCAAAATGAAAGGGGGTCGATCCGCTCGCCTGGCTCTCCTTGACCCGGCATCGCTCAGCGCTGGCCCGTAGACGAAATCGAAATGCTCATGCTCTGGAAACTTCAAGCCAGACGCCATCAGCTAACCGCTCGTACCGGCAGCATCGTCGGATTTGACGGTTTCCCGGCGACATGACGGCTCTGGAACAGCCCTGCGACATCCTCATCCCGGCGGCATTGGAGAATGCCATTCACGTCGAGAATGCCGCGCGCATCAAGGCAAATCTCATCGTCGAGGCCGCCAACGGCCCGGTTACTTTCCAAGCTGATCGCATGCTGCGCTCACGCTGGCGGGGCGAGATCATCGATGAGGTTGATTTGCAGTCCCTGGCCGAGAGCGAAGAACGTTCTGACGAGCCGGTTGGCCCAACGATAGCCTCGGGCGAAATGGGCCCGACTGCATGACTTCCGCTTATATGCACCAGGGGATGTCTCGGTCGATCAAGCGTGAAGGGCGACAAGGGAGGCTATCGGAGAAACAGGCGATAGGGCTGATCGGGTGAACGCGTTCCGAGCGCGAGGCTCGACGCGACCTAGCGGGAGACGCACAATATGATCAACGACAGCTACGCCCGGTGGATCAGGAACGAGCGGGGCGAACTGGAGAAGCGCTACCTCGCCACAGATCCGGCTGACGGCGCCATCGTCTGCACATGTGGCAGTCCCGGCTGCCATCGAGCAATGCTGCTGCCGTTCCGCGAGCATGTTGCCGAGCTGTATCGGGTCATCCTGCGGCTGAACGAAGAGGACCTCCACGTCTCCGAGCCTTCCCCCTGGTCCAGCGTGCTCTACGGTCTGCGGATGGCCGCAAGTATCGAGGACGTTGAGGCCGACACCGGCTTCGTGGAGGATCCTATGGTGTTCGCGCGCTGCGAGCCGACCATCGATTACGAGCGCGGCCAGAGCGAGATGGCGTCGAAGTACGTCGCAGCGGCAGCGATATTCAATTTCCTTTGGCTTGCCTACGAGGCTGTCGTGGACACTACGGTGCCCGACGAGCTCAGGCGCTTGGGCAAAGAAGGACGGCTCGGCGAGCGCGGGAGGCGACTTCTAGAGGCAAAATCCGAGATGAGTGCCCGTTTCCGGGGCCTTGGTGATCTCGTGAAGCTTGCGCTGCTCCAATGCCGAAGGGTGGTCGGATACTCGACCGATGCGCACGTATTGAGCAACGATACGCGGATCGGGATCTCGTGACCGCGGCGGAGCTGTGCCGGGAGTTTAGAAACTTTCTATACCATGGTGAGGACGAGGTGCCGCATCATCAGGATTGGGGCGACGCAGTGACTTCACGTTGCCGGATCTACCGATTTTACTCGGTCTCCCGACTTCTGCTCTACCTAATCCAGGCGATGTGCTGGATCGGACATAGCAACTCGGAGAGGCTTCATGAATATGGTGCAGATGACGACGAGCTCACAGGGCGCGAAATCTTCGAGCGCCTACAATTCAATGAACTCTGGCCGCCCGTCGCGCGCTGAGGTGGTGGCGGTGATCCGTCACGCGTACGATAGGCCTGCTGCACCGGTGACACGGTTGGGGCTAACAACAGTCACGCGGTGGGTCGCACCTGGCTTCTGAATCGCCGCACTTTCGCCATCTCGCCGCTAGATGGGGACGATACAAAAACTGCATTTGACGCAACCCACCGGGACGGTTGATGTCTGCCTGACCCAAAGCCCGGAACGTTGAGCGACAGCCTCTAACTTCGGGCCGATCCATACTGTTGCGAACGAAACCACTGCATGGCAAATCATTGAGGTGAGATATGGCGACGATGTCCGCAGCTATTCCTCTGACGGGTGTTCCGTTCCCGAGATCCGAGTACGAGCGCCGGCAGCGTAACGTGCTGGCGGCAGTGGCGAGCGCGGGGTTAGACGCTCTTGTAGTGACCGCCCATGGCCATCTCCGGTATCTTAGCGGATACGATGGCAGTGGCGGCTACTTAGCACCATTTCCTTTGATCATGGTGCCCGGTCGATCGCCAACATATGTCGTACGACAGTATGACGAGCAAGCGGTTCGTTCGTATAGTTGTATTGATGAGATCGTTACTTATACGCACCAGCAAGATTTTGGGAAAGAGTGTGCCGACGTCCTTCGTCGGTATGGCTTGCAAAGCAAGAGGATCGGTTTTGAGCTTGGCTGCTGGAACCTCTCGTTGGCAGATGTCAATGCGCTTCAGGCGCAGCTTCCCGGCTTAAAGATCGCGGATGCGACCCGGTTGGTTTCTTCGGTGGCAGCGGTAAAGGGCGAGCTAGAACTCGAGTGCATGCGCGACGCAATGCGCATGACTGACCTGGCAGTGCGAACCTTCCAAAGCTCGCTCCGGGAAGGTGTTACCGAACTGGAGATGGCAGCGACTATGGCGGCGGCCGTCAGGGCAGACGCCAGCAACGCTGGCGGGGAGGTTGGGCTTTCTGGCGGTACCATTTTGTTCGGGGAACGGACGAAGTTGCCGCATGCCCCACCATCTCAGCATCCAATTAGTAATAACGAGCCGGCTTTTCTGGAAATCGGCGCATCAAAACACGGGTACACCGTAGGGATGGTCCGGTGCGCTGTGCTTGGCCGACATCCTGAGGCTGAGTCTTTGCACAGCTTGGCTGAGGAAGTCATTGAGGCCCTGGTTGCCGCAGTTAAGCCGGGTATCTCCGCGGCGGCAGTCGACGCTGCTGGCCGTGAGGTGCTGAAGCGGTCTGGGAGAAAGGGAGTCTTTCGCCAACGAACCGGATACCAGACTGGCATTAATTGGACTGAACGCGGTGACCTGAGCTTGGAGCCGGGCGCGAATGATATCCTGCAAACCGGCATGACTTTGCACATCCCAAATATATTGCGCAGTGAAAACGGCTACTTATTCGGGGCTGGCGCTCACGTGCTGGTGACAGAACGTGGTGCGGGGCTACTGAGCCAAACGCCACCTACGCTCTATCGCGCATGATGCTTAGGCCTGTCGAATCAAGCCGAAGATGAAGGGCGGGGGCGCGCGGCGCAACTCGAGGGTCTGCGGGAATTCTCTCCGAGCATGGCTTGAAGACCTTGTAGAAGCCATCGCCTACTTCACGATTTCTTGAATCTGAGCCTTCTGAGCTCCAGCCTGGGGCTATTTTCGCCCTGGCCGGAGCCCGACTCAAGGCTAATTTCCGGCGACCTCATTTCTCCTGAGCGTCGCCCAAATCTAGAGGGCGCCTAAAGTCCCTGCATGGCAGCTGCGTGAGCGATTAGTTGGACGACGCGCAATCGTGAAAAGCGCGGAGTCGCTTCACCTGGCACAGGGAAGTGGTGGCCGCAACGATGACTGTCCCGCTGCGCTGTCCGCTTGCGCCCAACGCCCACTCAGATCCTGAGCTACCTCACGCTGCCAAGCTGTGGTGACGGTTGACTCGACAACTGCAAAAATTTGCTCGGCCGACGATCCGACCGATCGGGCGAGGGCGGTCATTGGCGCCATTGAGAGCAGCAAGCTGCCAAACGAGTTCGCGCGGCCCCCCAACTAGACCGATCTCGGCTCACCCGCGTCCATTGTCTTTTCAATAGCTCAGCTTCCTTTGGGACGAAGCGATAGGGTGTCCCATCGGGACGAACGGTCTGGAAGCAAGCCGTACGCCCGGAGCGCAATACGGGACTACAGGCCGCCGGGTATGCGAACGAGGAAGGGGCATGCTGGCCGTATCGGCGATCTCTAGGTGCAGCGACCAATCGCGATCCGAGTTCATTTTCGCTAGACCTTACTCCAGCAAGGGCATCGTCGGCCGCGTCTACGCCTCACAAATCTCCTCTTACACCCGAACTTATGGGAGCTGTCGCATCGGCTACCACCACCATCAACGTCATCACGACAACGAGTCCGGACCACATGAGTCCTCGCAGATGTAGGGTCCATCTCGCTTTTAGATGACGACATATCCAATCTGTATTTGACGAAAACACCCGTGCCATTGACCATCGCTGATAATGTGTGATTTTTCATGGAATGAGGACCCCCGTTTGAGGGGTGCTTTTCGTCCAAACGGGACCCCCTTAACGTGGGGTCATCAAGATGCCTCCGGTTTGATCGGAGGCATTTGTGTTTTGGATGTTGGTTGTGGAGACGATTGCAAAGATACGCCGGCTGTCGCTGGTGCAGGGGAAGTCGATCAAGGCGATCTGCCGGGAGTTGAAGATCTCCCGGCAGGTGGTGCGCAAGGTGCTACGATCGGACGAGACGGAGTTCTGCTACGAGCGGAAGCATCAGCCCTATCCCCGCATGGGAGCCTGCCGTGAGAAGCTGGACCGGCTGCTGTCGGCAAACGCGGCCAAACCGCAGCGTGAGCGGCTGACGCTGATCCGGATCTTCGAGGAGCTTCGCGGCCTCGGCTATGACGGCAGCTGCAGTTCGGTGTGGCGGCACGCGCAGGATTGGGATGAGCAACGCGGCGCCACCACGGCCGAAGCCTACATTCCGCTGAGCTTCGCGCCTGAGCGAGACCTACCAGTTCGACTGGAGCCACGAGGTTGTCCTGCTGGACGGCGTGACGGTGACCGTGAAGGTTGCCCATATGCGGCTCTGTCACAGCCGCATGTTCTTTGTTCGAGCCTATCCCCGCGAGACGCAGGAGATGGTGTTTGACGCTATGATCGGGCGTTCGCCTTCTTCCGCGGAGCGTGCACGCGCGCCATCTACGATAATATGAAGGCGGCTGTGCACGCGATCTTCATCGGCAGGGATCGCCTACAACCGCCGCTTTGCGCAGATGTGCGGGCATTATTTGTCGAGCCGGAGGCCTGCACGCCGGCGTCGGGTTGGGAGAAGGGGCAAGTCGAGAACCAGGTCGGGCTGGTGCGGGAGCGCTTCTTTACGCCGAGGCTGCGCTTCAAGACGTTGGAGGACCTGAACGGCTGGCTGGCCGACAAGTGCGTCAGCTACGCCAAGGCACACCGGCATCCCGAACAGGGCGAGCGCACAGTCTGGGAGGTGTTCGAAGAGGAGCGGGCCAGCTTCATTCCCTATGCCGGACGCTTCGACGGGTTCCACTGCATTCCGGCTTCCGTCTCGAAGACCTGCACGGTGCGCTTCGACAACAACAAATACTCGGTGCTCTCGAGCGCCGTCGGCCGGCCGGTCGAGATCCATGCTTATGCCGATCGGATCGTCATCCGCCAGGATGGCGCGGTCGTTGGAGAACATACCCGCTGCTTCGGCTGCAACGAGGTGATCTACGATCCCTGGCACTACGTGCCGGTTCTGGCCCGCAAGCCCGGTGGACTGCGCAACGGCGCGCCGTTGCAGGGCTGGGTTCTGCCGTCAGCCATGGAGAAGGTGCGCCGCAAGCTCAAGGCTGCCGATGGCGGCGACCGTCAGATGGTGTCGATCCTCACCTGTGTGTTGAGTGACGGATTGAACGCGGTCGAGGCGGCCTGTCAGGAAGCCCTCGATCATGGTGTCTCGTCGGCGGCGGTGATCCTCAACATCCTGGCCCGTAGCCGAGATCCGGCGCCGGGCACGATCCTTTCCATTCCCCACGCGTTGAAGCTGGCTCATGAGCCGATCGCCGACTGCGCCCGCTATGACAGTCTCAGGAGGACGAACAGCCATGGAACGCACCGAAGTGCTGGACCTGATGGGAGTGCTGAAGCTCTACGGGATGCGCTCGGCCCTATGACGAGATCATGGGCGTTGCCATCAAGCGGCAGCACGAGCCGCCGAGGATCGTCGGTGATCTGCTCCAGGCCGAGATATCGGAGAAGCAGGCCCGCTCCATCAAATACCAGCTCACCGTCGCCAAGCTACCGCTGGCGAAAGACATCGACGACTTCGACTTCACCGGTACGCCGGTCAACGAGAGCCTGATCCGTGATCTCGCCAGCGGCGCCTTCGTTGCCGATCAGCGCAATGTTGTCCTGGTCGGTGGCACCGGCACGGGCAAGTCGCATCTAGCCATTGCCATTGCCCGATCGTTGATCCGCAATGGTGCGCGCGGGCGCTTCTTCAATGTCGTCGACCTGGTCAACAGGCTCGAGACCGAGACCCGTGCCGGCCGACAGGGACGTATCGCCGACCATCTCACTCGGCTCGACTTCGTCGGGTTCGATGAACTCGGCTATCTTCCCTTCGCCCAGGCCGGCGGGCAGTTGCTCTTCCATCTCGTCTCCAAGCTCTACGAGCGCACCAGCGTCATCATCACCACCAATCTCGCCTTCGGCGAATGGCCGAGCGTCTTCGGTGATGCCAAGATGACCACCGCGCTGCTCGATCGCCTTACGCATCATTGCGAGAATCGTCGAGACCGGAAACGACTCCTGGCGCTTCAAAAGCCGATCTCAAAGCTGAAGTCGAAAAAGCCAATCAGCCGCGCCCGATCAGGCTGTGCAACCCCGACCACTTCGCCTGATCGGGCGCTCACCGGCGTGCCCTTCATCACCCCAAACCGGGGTCCCTTTTACGCGAAAATGCGGGGTCCGGATTCCACGGTCATTGACACCTTCGCCCCAAGCGGGGAGCAAAATGGACGAGGCAACGCTCGCATCTAGCATCGTTACGTGAGGCAATACGGCTTCTCTCCCAAATTGATGTCGCGCTACAGTTGTGAGGGAGCCCCGCCATTCGCCGCGATTCCAGTTCTGTTGTGAACATCGAGCAGCGGTAATTTCCAGCAAGCCGGGCGGCGGCCATCTAAGAACGCGATGGTACCGTCCGGGACATTATATTGGCGAATTGAAGACAGGCTGGCGCATACTTGTGCAAAGCGGGGAACCGCAATCCCGCCGCCAAGGTCGCCCGTTACTCACAAATAGGTTGAACAATGAGCACAGCACCACATCTTACGTTCGATCTTGATAGGCCCGGCGTGAGCAGGGGGCATCTTGTTGTCCCGGGAGGTGCCGACCGTGGGGAGCTTTCGCTCCCTGTCTTCAGTCTCAATAAAGGAGAGGGACCGCGTCTTCTTGTCACCGGTGGAAATCATGGCAATGAATTGGAGGGGTCAATTGTTGCGCGACGGCTTGTTAATTGGCTGCCAGAAGCGCAAATCTGTGGAAGGGTCATCGTCCTACCGGTGCTCAATCCATTGGCCGTGGAGGCCTGGAGCCGCAATACTCCGCTCGACGGGTTGAATCTCAATCGCGTGTTTCCGGGCCGCGCCGACGGGTCAGTGACACAACGAATCGCGGATGCGGTTTCGCGCATATTGTTGCCAATGGCCGACACCGTATTTGACCTGCACAGCTTCGGACCAACGTGGGATTTTCCACCGGCGGCCACGACGCATCCCATTGCCGATCCCGATCTCATGGCCAGGACGGTGGGAATGGCGGAAGCGTTCAAATTGCCCTTGACATTGGTCTGGCAACACAACGACACGGCTGGAATGTTTGATATCACGGCTCAAAACCAGGGCAAGGTATTTGTTTGCACTGAATTCGGTGGTGGCACGGTCGGCGCGGATAATCTTGCGATCTACGAGGCTGGAGTGCGCAACGCGCTCATCGCGCTCGGGCTGGTCGAGGGAAAAGCCGAGTATCCAACTTTCCGTCAACAGAAGTTCGGCCAAACGCTCGAAACGCGCCCGTCCGATGAGTTAAAATCGCCTGCGCCTGGCATCTTCGAACCTCGCTGCTCGGTGCTGGATGAAGTGAAGCAGGGAGATCTCATAGGTATCCTGCATTCGATAGATTCGCTGTCCGCTGAGTCCATTGATATCCGCGCGCCTGAAACGTGCATTGTCTTGGCCATAGCATCGGGGATGCATGTCGACGCCAACAAAGTGGTAGCGCTCGTTGCGCGGCCGCTGAAGATCTAAGAATCAGGCAGCTTGCGCCCTCGCGTGCCAGTAGCGGAACCAATTTCAACCCCGTCCGGGTGGGTCGAGTGACCGAATTGCAGATCAAAGACGTCCTCCTTGCGCCTGGCAACGGCGCATTCTTCTATGACGATCAGGCTGCCATTAGGTCGGGCGTGACCCAGGACGGCTTCATCTATGTCGGCGAACCGACAACGCCTGGGTTCAATTCCATTCGCATTCCAGCATCTTCGCTCAGCATCGGGCTAGTCCTCGCCGACGAAACGGTTGTTTGGGGCGACATGATGAACGTGCAGTACTCTGGTGCTGGCGGGCGCGATCCTGTGTTTGAAACCGCTCAAATATCAGATTTGACGTCGCGCGTTGTGACGCCACGGCTTCTTGATGCCGATGCTTCTCGTTACCTTGATGCCTGTGCGACGGTTCTCGAGCCTTTCGAACATAAGCGGCTACCTCTCGCTATTGAGTATGGCGTGAGCCAGGCGCTCCTTCGCGCAGCGGCTCATCTTCAACGTACAACGATGGCGGAGATCATATGCAGTGAATTTGATCTACCGCTGCCAATACGTAAGGTCCCGATTTACTGCCAGAGCGGCGACGCTCGCGAGATCAACGTCGACAAAATGATCCTGAAGGCTGTGGATGTGCTTCCCCACGGTCTGATCAACTCGCGGCAGAAATTCGGCTTTGACGGGCAGACGTTCATGGAGTTTGTGAACTGGGTTGCAACGCGCACGCGCCAAATCGGCCGCCCAGGGTATCATCCGGTGCTGCATTTCGATGTGTATGGCTGGATCGGCCAGGAAATCGGCCTGGAGCCGCAAGTGATTGCCGACTTTATCTGCAAGGTTGCAGATACCGTCCCGGATTTCACGCTCAACATCGAGTCCCCGGCGGATTTTGGTTCGACGCAAGCTCAAATTGAGAACTACGCCAAGATCGTGTCGATTTTGGACAAGCGGGGTTCTAGCGCGCGCATTGTCGTGGATGAGAGATGCAATACGCTTGAGGATATTCGGCTCTTCGCGGAGGCCAAGGCCACGCATCTCGTTCAAATCAAGACGCCAGACGTCGGCTCAATGGCCGATACGACGCGCGCAGTTCTCATCTGCAAGGCGAACAAGGTAGGGGCGTATGTCGGGGGAAGCTGTACCGAGACGGATCTCTCCGCCCAGGTTTCAGTCCACGTTTCGGTAGCGACCCAGGCCGATATGATGCTCGCAAAGCCCGGAATGGGTGTTGACGAGGCATTCTCAATTGTTGGGAACGAACAAAACCGGTTGCTAGCGACGCTGAACCGTCGTCGGACTCAAAACGAAAACCTTGGATGAAAAGCACGGTGTCGCATGCAGAACTCTCTTGACGGGATCACTGTCGTAGCCGTGGAACAGGCCGTCGCCGCGCCCTATGCTTCGTCTCGTCTTGCTGACTCGGGCGCCCGGGTAATCAAGATCGAACGGCCGGAAGGGGACTTTGCCCGAAACTACGACAAGTTGGTTCGAGGGCAGAGCGCTTACTTCGTCTGGCTCAATCGGGGTAAAGAGTCGGTGTGTCTAGACCTGAGGTTGGAGGCGGATCGCGAAGTCCTCGACACGCTCATTGCCGATGCCGACGTCTTTATCCAGAATCTGAAGCCGGGCAGTATCGAAAAACTGGGTTTCGGGTCTGCTGATCTGCGCCGACGCTTTCCGCGGCTGATCGCCTGCGACATCTCGGGTTTCGGGGAAAAAGGGCCGTATTCCCATTTGAAGGCTTATGATCTCATCGTCCAGGCCGAAACCGGTCTATGCGCAATCACCGGCAACCAACAAGGGCCCGCGCGTGTAGGGGTCTCGGTGTGTGACATCTCGGCGGGCATGACAGCGCATAGCGCCATTCTCCAGGCCCTCTATCACCGCGAGGTCACCGGCGAAGGCACCAGCATCCAGGTGTCACTGTTCGATGCCATCGCCGACTGGATGAACGTACCGGTGCTGCAAAGCGACTACAGCGGCTATCACACAGTACGCGCCGGCGTGAAACACCCGTCGCTGGTACCCTATGGCGCCTATCGTTGCGCTGACGGCAAAGAGCTCATCTTTTCGGTTCAAAATGACCGCGAATGGGTAAACTTCTGCGAGAAATTCCTGAAGCAGCCGGAGCTTACGCGCGCACCTGGTTTCGCTGATAACATGGAGCGCCTCGGTCACCGTGCGCAACTTGATGAGGTCATTGAGAGGCGCTTTTGTGAACTGTCCTGCCATGAAGCGATGCGGGAGCTCGAGGCCGCCGGCTTGGCATATGGCCGACTGAACGAAGTGGTGGATGTTTCAAACCATCCCCACATTCGTAGGGTTGAGGTTGGAACACCCGAAGGAACCGTCGAGACCATAGCGCCGGCGGCGATTTTCAACTCTGAGCACCCCTCACTGCGCCCCGTTCCGGCTCTAGGCGCTCACACTAACATTGTCCGCGAGGAAATCCTGGGGCGTTTGCGCGCGCGAGCCGCGTCAGCGTGAGCGCGAGTGTTGTCGGTAAGGTTGGTGCGCTCGCGATTTACACGGACCGCCCATACTTCGGTCACCTAATCGCATAGGCCACCCAGCAAGCTCACTGGCACCTCCCTCGCTAAAATCAACCGCAGAGTCCCCTATGATCAAGGACCCCGTTCCGGCCGTTGAAAGCGCGATGTCTGTACCCCGCTGGAGATCGCTGCTCTTCGTTCCTGCTCACGTTCCCCGCTTTGTGGAGGCGGCTCATGAGCGGGGGGCAGATGGCGTTATACTGGACCTCGAAGATTCCGTTCCCCAGGACCAAAAGAGAGAGGCACGGCGACAGCTTTCTGCATCCGTGGCAAAGGTGGCCCGCAAGGGCACATCTGTTTTGGTCCGCGTGAACCGTGGTTTGCGTGCCCTAGCGGCCGATCTCGATGCCGCCGTGATCGCAGGCGTTGACGCACTTGTTCTTCCGAAGACCGATTCGGGAGAGTGGGTATTGGAGATCGCGCATGCGGTTTCGGACCTTGAACGAGAAAGAAGTCTTCCACTGGGACGCATCCGGTTCCTTGCCCAGATCGAGACGCCGGGCGCCTTGCAAGGGCTGGCGGCCATTGCGACCGCGCATCCAAGGATGGTCGCAATGGCGCTTGGCCCTGAAGACTTCAGTGCCGCTGTCGGCGGCGCTCCGGAATTTGACTTGCTCCTCGCCCCGAACCTTGCCGTGCTGTTCGCTGCCCGTGCGGCCGGATTGCTCCCGCTCGGTTTCATCGGAAGCATCGGCGAGTTCTCGGACATTGATAAACTTCATGAAGCCGCGGCGCATGCGCGACGGCTTGGCTTCGCCGGAGCCTTGGCGATCCATCCGACACAGGTGGCCATTTTCAACAAGGCTTTCTCTCCAAGTGCACAGGAAGTCGAGTGGGCCCGCGCTGTTGTTGCAGCGGAGAACGATGCCGCCGCCCGCGGACTGTCTGCATTCTTGTTGGATGGTCGGATGGTTGATCCGCCTGTGGTGCGGCGCGCCCACGAAATCCTGACCCTCGCCGGTAGCAACTGACCTAACTCCGGTCAATGGTCCGACCGGGAACCTTTCCCTGCTGGGCGCTAAGTACTTGCGGCCCATCTCGTTTCGAGATAAACGCAAAGGACTGGGGGAGTCGCCTCAGTTGGGTTATAAGCCGTGGATATCAGGCAGTTAAAATACTTTGTCGGCGTAGTGGAAGCCGGCAGTTTCACGAAGGCCGCTTCGCTCCTGCATGTCGCTCAGAGCGCCCTTAGCCTCCATGTGCGTCAACTGGAGGAAGGCTTCGGCACTCAGCTGCTGGTACGCGACAGGACCGGCATCAGTGTGACCGCCTCTGGAACCAAACTGCTTGAGCGGGCGCGGACGATTCTCAGGGAAATTCGACTAACCGAGATCGAACTGACCAACACGGTGGCTTCTCCTTCCGGAGAGGTGACCATAGGCATTCCGTCCGGGGCCGCGCGTGTCCTTAGCGGTCCGCTGCTTGAATCGGTAAGAAACGAGCTGCCAAGGATCTCCCTTAAGATGATCGAGGGCATGACGGGACCGCTGGAGGAGTGGATGGCTGCCGGCCGCTTCAATCTGGCTGTCCTCTACCGCACTGCCGAGAGCGCGGGGCGGATGACGGTGCTGGCACGCGAAGAATTTTGCCTTGTGGTGCCGCCGGGTGAACCACCGTTCGAAGACGAGATACCGCTCGCCGATCTACATGCGTTCCCGCTAGCGGTTCCCATGCGCAACAACAATGTCAGGCGTTCGGTGGCTGATGTCGTTGCGCAGCACGGTTGTGTGCTTGACGTCAGCTTCGAAGTCGACTCCCTTTCTACGATTATTAATATGGTCATGGAAGGAAAAGCGTATTCTATCCTTGCCCCGTCGGCCCTTCAGAGAGAAGCCTCTCAGGGACAGGTCCGGACAGTCAAAATTATTGATCCAGTGATTACCCGCTCCGTTGTGCTTGCCGTCAACCCCAAAGATGAGCAATCTCCCGCTGTCTCTGCTGTCCGCAAGCTGATCCCCAATGTCACCAGGACATTAATCGAGAGCGGGCAGTGGCCGGCCACGGCTCCGGCCCGGGCTTAGGCATACCCGTCAAACTGAGTCCCAGTGCTATCACCCTCCACGGCGGACCCGAGCCGGCCATCAATCTGGATTCGAGATGGTTTTGGGCGACATTCCATATTTGACCCGGCGTGACCATCGCGATGAGACTGCAGAGAAGTGAGCCCATGGTCGGAGATCGGCTGGTCTCGCATTGGCAGAAATACTCAAGCGGAGCATGGGATGTCCAACGCCACGAGCTATCAGCTTTTCATCAATGGCAGATGGCGAGCCGGTGGTAGCGGAGCCACTCTGCCGGTAATCAATCCGGCGACGGAGATGGTATTTGCCTCGGTGGCCTCGGCGACGATACCGGATCTGGATGAGGCCCTCGCTTCGGCAGAGCGCAGCCGCAAGGCCTGGTCCTCACGGCCTGCAAAAGATCGTGGCGAGATTCTCGTAGCAGCCGCCAAAATTCTGGCAGCGAAGGTTGAAGCGGCGGCTAGGGACCTGTCCGCCGAACAGGGAAAGACGATTGCCGAAGCGACAGGTGAGTACGCGCGCGCTGTCGAAACGTTGGAGTGGAACGGAACGCACGCCGAAGAATTGTCGGCCGCTATTCCGGTGGGCCCGAACCGGATGATCGTCCCCGAGCCACTTGGCGTCGTTGCTGCCTCTACGCCTTGGAACTATCCCGCCGTTCTCATCGCCCGCAAGCTCGCCCCTGCTTTGGCGGCAGGCTGCCCCGTGATCCTCAAGGGGGCTGAAGAGACACCAAGCGCGGCTGTCCGTTTTGTCGAAGCCTTGCAACAAGCGGGTATTCCGGACGGCGTGGTCAATCTCGTCTTTGGCGTTCCGGTGCAAATATCCCGGCATCTCCTCAGCTCGCCGATCGTCAAGGTCCTAACGTTCACGGGCTCTACCGAGATTGGAAAACAGCTCGCCAAGCTCGCCGCGAATAACTTGCAGCGATGCATCCTCGAGCTCGGTGGGCACTCCCCCGTCATTGTATGCGAGGATGCCGATCTGGCAAACGCCATACCGGCAATTTCGGAATACAAGTTCGAGTGCGCTGGCCAGAGTTGCAATGCGCCGAGCAGGATCCTCGTCGCGCGGCCTGTCTATGAGGAATTCCTGTCCCGGATGACCGAAGTCGCCCGCAAGATCAGGATCGGTCCACCGGACGACCCGGCGACGGAGATGGGTCCAATGGCAAATGCACGGCGAATCGAGGCCATGCAGCGTCTTATCAAAGATGCGGTCGATCGCGGCGCCACCGTCGAAACCGGTGGCACCCGCCTCGACCAACCGGGTTTTTACTGGCCGCCAACGATCCTGACGGGCGTGCCAAAGGATGCCAGAGTGCTTCATGACGAGCCGTTCGGACCAATCCTCACCGTGGCGCCGTTCGACACGATCGAGGAGGCGATCGAAGAAGCCAACGCCACTGACTATGGCTTGGCCGCCTACTTCTTCACCTGTGCTGACGATACCAAACGGGCGCTGATCGGCGGTCTTTCGGTCGGCGCTCTTAGTGTAAATTATCTTAAAGGGGTTTCAGCAGATGCGCCGTATGGAGGCGTTAAACAGAGCGGGTATGGATATGAAGGAGGGGAGCAGGGGGTGCGGAGCTTCCAGAGTCTGAAACTGGTCAACGGGTTCGGTTCATTCGGATGAGATTTCGTGAATAAGACAAGACGGACCATTGCCGGGGAGGATGTCACAAAGAGCGTCGCAGACGCCCTTCAGTACATCTCCTATTACCATCCTCCCGACTATATCCGGTACCTTTCGCAGGCATACACTCGCGAACAGAGCCCGGCGGCGAAGAACGCCATCGGGCAAATCCTGCTGAACTCCCGCATGGCGGCCTTCGGACGGCGTCCGATCTGCCAGGACACCGGTCTCGTAGTTGTCTTTGCCAAGGTCGGTATGGACGCCCGCATCAAATCAACGGCCAGTTTCGCTGACCTCGTGAATGAGGGCGTCCGCCGGGCATACGTTGACCCTGACAACCCGCTTAGGCCATCGATCGTCGCTGATCCGCTCGCCGGACGGATCAATACCCGCGACAACACGCCAGCGGTCATCCACGTCGACCTCGTGCCCGGCAACGGAATCGAGATTACCATCGCAGCAAAAGGGGGCGGGTCCGAAAACAAGGCGCGTTTCACCACCCTGAACCCCAGTGCGTCCGTTGCCGACTGGGTAGTCGACACCGTTTCGACGCTGGGCAGCGGATGGTGTCCGCCCGGCCTGATCTCGGTCGGCATCGGTGGCAGCGCTGAAAAGGCGATGCTGCTTGCTAAGGAGGTCATGAACCAGCCGATTGACATGTCGGAACTGATCGCCAGGGGGCCCTCAAGCGCGGAGGAGACACTGCGGATTGAGCTTTATGAGCGGATTAACGCGCTGGGCATTGGCGCCCAGGGCCTTGGTGGTCTAACGACAGTCGTTGACGTCAAGGTTGCTACCTATCCCACCCACGCCGCGTCCAAGCCCGTCGCGCTCATTCCGCAATGCGCGGCTAACCGACACCTGAAGTTCACCTTGGACGGAACAGGGCCGGCACAGTTCCAGCCGCCCAACCTTTCCGAATGGCCCCAGATTGGTC
>NZ_JAMYLG010000038.1:0-50311 GCF_040317865.1 Mesorhizobium sp. M1365 | reverse complement strand
ACCCCGGACATCCCCGCTGTTGACCCGGCCGCGGCTCAAATGTCCGCCCCCCCGCGTCAACCCCGCGGCGCCTTGGTCTAACTCAACCCGTGTTTGATCCCGGGCGTTCGGGGCCGCGCGGCCCGCCACTCCTTTCGCGTCGAAGGGAGGCTGCGTAACGCGAAGAGTGCGAAAACCTCTTTCCTGAGGGCCGCAAACAGGCCTTCAGGAAACGGGTTTTCTCCCGTTTCTGGCCCGCCGCCAATTGGCGCCGGGTGAAAAGACAAGAAGCCGCCGACAGGCGGTGGGCAACAAGACAGGGCCGCCAAGGTGGCCCGAGATGCAAGGCGAGCCGCGGCGAGGCTCGTCCCGAGAATTGAGCTAAGGAGCGACGATGGCCCAGACCCAGACTTTCAATGGCCGCAGACGCGTACGCAAGTTTTTCGGAAAGATCCCGGAAGTTGCGGAGATGCCGAACCTGATCGAGGTTCAGAAGGCATCCTATGACCAGTTCCTGATGGTGGAGGAGCCCAAGGGTGGGCGTCCTGACGAGGGACTGCAGGCAGTTTTCAAGTCGGTCTTCCCGATTTCCGATTTTTCCGGCTCCTCGATGCTGGAATTTGTGAAGTATGAGTTCGAGGGACCGAAATTCGACGTTGACGAATGCCGTCAGCGCGACCTGACCTATGCGGCGCCGCTCAAGGTGACGCTGCGCCTCATCGTGTTCGATATCGACGAGGATACCGGCGCCAAGTCGATCAAGGACATCAAGGAGCAGGACGTCTACATGGGCGACATGCCGCTCATGACCTTGAACGGCACCTTCATCGTCAACGGCACCGAGCGCGTCATCGTCTCGCAGATGCACCGTTCGCCAGGCGTCTTCTTCGACCATGACAAGGGCAAGTCGCACTCGTCCGGCAAGCTCCTGTTTGCCGCGCGCGTCATTCCCTATCGCGGTTCGTGGCTCGACATCGAGTTCGACAGCAAGGACGTCGTGCATGCCCGCATCGATCGCCGCCGCAAGATTCCGGTGACGTCGCTGCTGATGGCGCTCGGCATGGACGGCGAAGAGATCCTGTCGACCTTCTACAACAAGATCACCTACAAGCGCGCCGGCGACCATTGGCGCATCCCGTTCAACGTCGAGCGTTTCCGCGGCCTCAAGGCCGTTGGTGACCTGGTCGACGCCGACACCGGCGAAGTCGTCGTCGAGGCCGGCAAGAAGATCACCGCCCGCCAGGCCAGGGCGCTCGGCGAAAAGGGTCTCAAGGCGATCAAGGCGACCGACGAGGATCTGCTCGGCAACTACCTTGCCGAGGATATTGTCAACTACGCGACCGGCGAGATCTTCCTCGAAGCCGGCGACGAGATCGACGAAAAGACGCTGAAGGTGCTGCTTGGCACCGGTGAGGATGAGATCAAGGTCCTCGACATCGACCACGTCAACGTCGGCGCCTACATCCGCAACACGCTCAACGTCGACAAGAACGAGAGCCGCCAGGACGCGCTGTTCGACATCTACCGCGTCATGCGCCCCGGCGAGCCGCCGACGCTGGAAACCGCTGAAGCCATGTTCAACTCGCTGTTCTTCGACAGCGAGCGCTACGATCTGTCGGCCGTCGGCCGCGTCAAGATGAACATGCGCCTCGAGCTCAAGGCCGAGGATACCGTGCGCGTGCTGCGCAAGGACGACATCCTGGCCGTGGTCAAGACGCTGGTCGAACTGCGCGACGGCAAGGGCGAGATCGACGACATCGACAATCTCGGCAACCGCCGTGTGCGCTCGGTCGGCGAGCTGATGGAGAACCAGTACCGCGTCGGCTTGCTGCGCATGGAGCGCGCGATCAAGGAACGCATGTCCTCGATCGAGATCGACACGGTGATGCCGCAGGACCTGATCAACGCCAAGCCGGCGGCTGCCGCCGTGCGCGAGTTCTTCGGTTCCTCGCAGCTGTCGCAGTTTATGGATCAGACCAACCCGCTTTCGGAGATCACCCACAAGCGCCGTCTTTCGGCGCTTGGACCGGGCGGTCTGACCCGCGAGCGTGCCGGTTTCGAAGTGCGCGACGTGCACCCGACGCATTACGGCCGCATCTGCCCGATCGAGACGCCGGAAGGCCCGAACATCGGCCTGATCAACTCACTTGCGACCTTCGCGCGCGTCAACAAATACGGCTTCATCGAGAGCCCGTACCGCAAGATCGTCAATGGCAAGCTGACCAATGAGGTCGTTTACCTGTCGGCTATGGAAGAGGCCAAGCACCACGTCGCGCAGGCCAATGCCGAGCTCGACAAGAATGGTCATTTCGTCGACGAATTCGTCATTTGCCGCAACGCCGGCGAAGTGATGATGGCGCCGCGCGAAAACGTCGATCTGATGGACGTGTCGCCGAAGCAGATGGTGTCGGTGGCCGCGGCCCTGATCCCGTTCCTCGAGAACGACGACGCCAACCGTGCGCTGATGGGCTCGAACATGCAGCGTCAGGCCGTGCCGCTGGTGCGCGCCGAAGCGCCGTTCGTCGGCACCGGCATGGAGCCTATCGTCGCCCGTGACTCGGGCGCCGCCATCGGCGCCCGCCGCGGCGGCATCGTCGACCAGGTGGACGCGACGCGCATCGTCATCCGCGCCACGGAAGATCTCGATCCCGGCAAGTCCGGCGTCGACATCTACCGGCTGATGAAGTTCCAGCGTTCGAACCAGAACACCTGCATCAACCAGCGTCCGCTGGTGCGCATGGGCGACCGGGTCAACAAGGGCGACATCATCGCCGACGGCCCGTCGACCGAGCTCGGCGATCTGGCCCTCGGCCGTAACGTGCTGGTCGCGTTCATGCCGTGGAACGGCTACAACTACGAGGATTCCATCCTCCTGTCCGAGCGCATCGTCGCCGACGACGTCTTCACCTCGATCCATATCGAGGAGTTCGAAGTCATGGCCCGCGACACCAAGCTGGGGCCGGAGGAGATCACGCGCGACATTCCCAACGTCTCGGAAGAAGCGCTGAAGAACCTCGATGAGGCCGGCATCGTCTACATCGGTGCGGAAGTGCAGCCGGGCGACATCCTGGTCGGCAAGATCACGCCGAAGGGCGAAAGCCCGATGACGCCGGAAGAAAAGCTGCTGCGCGCCATCTTCGGTGAAAAGGCCTCGGACGTGCGCGACACCTCGATGCGCATGCCTCCGGGAACCTTCGGCACCGTCGTCGAAGTGCGTGTCTTCAACCGCCACGGCGTCGAGAAGGACGAGCGCGCCATGGCCATCGAGCGCGAGGAGATCGAACGCCTCGCCAAGGACCGCGACGACGAGCAGGCGATCCTCGACCGCAACGTCTATTCGCGTCTTTCCGACGTTCTCGTCGGCAAGGAAGCGATTGCCGGGCCGAAGGGCTTCAAGAAGGGCTCGAAGCTGTCGAAGGACACGCTCGACGAGTATCCGCGTTCGCAGTGGTGGCAGTTTGCCGTGGAGAACGAAAAGCTCCAGAGCGAACTGGAAGCCCTGCGTGGCCAGTACGACGATTCCAAGAAGGCGCTCGAGCAGCGCTTCATGGACAAGGTCGAGAAGGTGCAGCGCGGCGACGAGATGCCTCCGGGCGTCATGAAGATGGTCAAGGTCTTCGTGGCCGTGAAGCGCAAGATGCAGCCCGGCGACAAGATGGCTGGCCGACACGGCAACAAGGGTGTCGTGTCGCGGATCGTTCCGGTCGAGGACATGCCTTTCCTCGAGGACGGCACGCATGCCGACATCGTGCTCAACCCGCTGGGTGTGCCGTCGCGCATGAATGTCGGCCAGATTCTGGAAACGCACCTGGGCTGGGCCTGCGCCGGAATGGGCAGGAAGATCGGCGATCTGATCGATGCGTACAAGACAGCGGGCGACATCAAGCCGCTGCGCAAGACGCTCGAGAGCTTCATGCCGGCCAACGACCGCAACGAGCCGGTCCGCGAATATGACGACGAGAGCATCGTTCGCCTCAGCGAGCAGATGCGCCGCGGCGTCTCCATCGCGACACCGGTGTTCGACGGCGCGCACGAGGCCGACATCAACATCATGCTGGAGCAGGCGGGCCTGCACACCAGCGGTCAGTCGCAGCTCTATGACGGACGCACCGGCGAGCCGTTCGATCGCAAAGTGACGATGGGCTACATATATATGCTCAAGCTTCACCACCTTGTGGACGACAAGATCCACGCGCGTTCGATCGGTCCGTACTCGCTCGTTACCCAGCAGCCGCTGGGCGGCAAGGCGCAGTTCGGTGGCCAGCGCTTCGGCGAGATGGAGGTCTGGGCGCTCGAAGCGTACGGCGCCGCCTACACGCTGCAGGAGATGCTGACGGTGAAGTCGGATGACGTCGCCGGACGCACCAAGGTCTACGAGGCGATCGTCAGAGGCGACGACACCTTCGAGGCCGGCATTCCCGAGAGCTTCAACGTTCTCGTCAAGGAAATGCGGTCTCTCGGCCTCAATGTCGAGCTGGAGAACACCAAGCTCGACGACAACCCGATCCGGCTGCCCGACGCGGCCGAGTAAGCAAGACGTCCGGCCGCGGTCTTCCCGCGACCGGACGCACCAAATTCTCGGCCGATGGCCGATCAAGTCGGCGGGCGTTTGGCCCGCGCTAGATGCAAGGGGTTTTCGAGGACCCCGAAAAGGAGAACGGCATGAACCAAGAGGTCATGAATCTCTTCAATCCCCAGGCGCCCGCGCAGGTGTTCGATTCCATCCGGATCTCGCTTGCCAGCCCTGAGAAGATTCTGTCCTGGTCGTTCGGCGAGATCAAGAAGCCGGAGACCATCAACTACCGCACCTTCAAGCCGGAGCGTGACGGCCTGTTCTGCGCGCGCATTTTTGGCCCGATCAAGGACTATGAGTGCCTGTGCGGCAAGTACAAGCGCATGAAATACAAGGGCGTCATCTGCGAGAAGTGCGGCGTCGAAGTCACGCTGTCGCGCGTCCGCCGCGAACGCATGGGCCATATCGAGCTGGCGGCACCGGTCGCCCACATCTGGTTCCTGAAGTCGCTGCCGTCGCGCATCGGCACGCTGCTCGACATGACGCTGAAGGACATCGAGCGGGTCCTCTACTTCGAGAACTACATCGTTACCGAACCCGGCCTCACCGCGCTGAAGGAGCACCAGCTGCTCAGCGAGGAAGAGTACATGATGGCCGTCGACGAGTATGGCGAGGATTCGTTCACCGCCATGATCGGCGCCGAGGCGATCCACGACCTTCTGGCCGGCATGGACCTCGAGAAGATCGCCGGCGACCTGCGTTCTGAGCTGGCTTCGACCACCTCCGAGCTCAAGCAGAATAAGTACCTGAAGCGGCTCAAGGTCGTCGAGAACTTCATGGAGTCCGGCAACCGTCCGGAATGGATGATCATGAAGGTGGTTCCGGTGATTCCGCCGGACCTGCGCCCGCTTGTCCCGCTGGACGGCGGCCGTTTCGCCACGTCGGATCTGAACGACCTCTATCGCCGCGTCATCAACCGCAACAACCGCTTGAAGCGGCTGATCGAGCTGCGCGCGCCCGGCATCATCGTGCGCAATGAAAAGCGCATGCTGCAGGAAGCCGTCGATGCGCTGTTCGACAACGGCCGCCGCGGCCGCGTCATCACCGGCGCCAACAAGCGTCCGCTGAAGTCGCTGTCCGACATGCTGAAGGGCAAGCAGGGCCGGTTCCGCCAGAACCTGCTCGGCAAGCGCGTCGACTATTCCGGCCGCTCGGTCATCGTCACCGGTCCGGAGCTCAAGCTCCACCAGTGCGGCCTGCCGAAGAAGATGGCGCTCGAACTGTTCAAGCCCTTCATCTACGCCCGTCTCGACGCCAAGGGCTACTCCTCGACCGTCAAGCAGGCGAAGAAGCTGGTCGAGAAGGAGCGTCCGGAGGTCTGGGATATCCTCGACGAGGTCATCCGCGAGCATCCGGTGCTGCTGAACCGCGCACCGACGCTGCACCGCCTCGGTATCCAGGCGTTCGAGCCGATCCTGATCGAAGGCAAGGCGATCCAGCTGCACCCGCTGGTCTGCACGGCCTTCAACGCCGATTTCGACGGCGACCAGATGGCGGTCCACGTGCCGCTGTCGCTGGAAGCGCAGCTCGAAGCCCGCGTGCTGATGATGTCGACCAACAACATCCTGCACCCGGCTTCCGGTGCGCCGATCATCGTGCCGTCGCAGGACATGGTTCTCGGTCTCTACTATCTCTCGATCGTCAATCAGAACGAGCCTGGCGAGGGCATGGTGTTTGCCGACATGGGCGAACTCCAGCACGCGCTCGAGACCAAGGCGGTGACGCTGCATGCCAAGATCAAGGGGCGCTTCCGCACGGTCGACGCCGACGGCAAGGTCGTGTCGAAGATCTACGACACCACGCCTGGCCGCATGATCATCGGCGAGCTGCTGCCGAAGAACCACAACGTGCCCTACGAGACCGCCAACCAGGAGATGACCAAGAAGAACATCTCCAAGATGATCGACACCGTCTACCGCCATTGCGGTCAGAAGGAGACGGTCATTTTCTGCGATCGCATCATGGCTCTCGGCTTCAGCCACGCCTGCCGTGCCGGCATTTCGTTCGGCAAGGACGACATGCTGATCCCGGACGCCAAGATCAAGCTGGTCTCCGACACCGAGGCTTTGGCCAAGGAGTACGAGCAGCAGTACAATGACGGTCTGATCACCCAGGGCGAGAAGTACAACAAGGTCGTCGACGCCTGGGCCAAGTGCTCGGAAAAGGTCGCCGACGAAATGATGGCCCGCATCAAGGCGGTCGAGTTCGAGGACAACGGCCGTCAGAAGCCGATGAACTCGATCTACATGATGTCGCACTCCGGTGCGCGCGGCTCGCCCACCCAGATGCGCCAGCTCGCCGGCATGCGCGGCCTGATGGCCAAGCCTAGCGGTGAAATCATCGAGACGCCGATCATCTCGAACTTCAAGGAAGGCCTCACCGTGCTCGAGTACTTCAACTCGACCCACGGCGCCCGCAAGGGGCTGGCCGACACCGCCTTGAAGACGGCGAACTCGGGTTACCTGACGCGTCGTCTCGTCGACGTGGCGCAGGACTGCATCGTCAACTCGCTCGACTGCGGCACCGACAAGGGCCTCACCATGCAGCCGATCGTCGATGCCGGTCAGGTCGTCGCCTCGGTTGGTCAGCGCGTTCTCGGCCGCACCTCGCTCGACGACATCACCCACCCGGTCACCGGCGAGGTTCTGGTCAAGGCCGGAACGCTGATGGACGAGCGTGACGTGGAACTGATCGAAAAGGCCGGCGTGCAGTCGGTCCGCATCCGTTCGGCGCTGACCTGCGAGGTCAGGGTCGGCGTCTGCGCGGTCTGCTACGGCCGCGATCTGGCCCGCGGCACGCCCGTCAACCAGGGCGAGGCTGTCGGCGTCATCGCGGCGCAGTCGATCGGCGAGCCGGGCACCCAGCTCACCATGCGTACCTTCCACATGGGCGGCACGGCGCAGGTGGTGGATTCCTCGTTCCTTGAAGCCTCGTACGAGGGCAAGGTCGAGATCCGCAACCGCAACGTGGTGCGCAACTCCGACGGCCAGCTGATGGTCATGGGCCGCAACATGGCGGTGCTGATCCTCGACGAAGCCGGCAAGGAACGCGCCACGCACCGCGTCACCTACGGTTCGCGTATCTTCGTCGACGATGGCGACAAGGTGAAGCGCGGCCAGCGCATTGCCGAGTGGGATCCTTATACCCGCCCGATCCTCACCGAAATCGAGGGCAGGGTGGCATTCGAGGATCTGGTCGATGGCATTTCCGTTCAGGAAACCGCCGACGAATCGACCGGCATCACCAAGCGCGAGGTCATCGACTGGCGTTCGACGCCACGCGGCAACGACCTCAAGCCGGCGATCGCCGTCCTGGATGCCAAGGGCAAGGTCGGCAAGCTGTCGAAGGGCGGCGACGCCCGCTTCCTGCTCTCGGTCGAGGCCATTCTTTCGGTCGAGCCGGGCGCACAGGTTCGCCCCGGCGACGTGCTGGCGCGTATCCCGATGGAAAGCGCCAAGACCAAGGACATCACCGGCGGTCTGCCGCGTGTGGCCGAACTGTTCGAGGCACGCCGTCCGAAGGATCACGCCATCATCGCCGAGATCGATGGCACGATCCGCTTCGGCCGCGACTACAAGAACAAGCGCCGCATCATCATCGAGCCGCATGACTCGACGCTTGAGCCGGTCGAATACCTGATCCCGAAGGGCAAGCCGTTCCATCTCCAGGACGGCGACGTCATCGAGAAGGGCGACTACATCCTCGACGGTAATCCGGCGCCGCACGACATCCTGGCGATCAAGGGCGTGGAGGCGCTTGCCTCCTACCTCGTCAACGAGATCCAGGAAGTCTACCGACTGCAGGGCGTGTCGATCAACGACAAGCACATCGAGGTGATCGTTCGCCAGATGCTGCAGAAGGTCGAGATCACCACGCAGGGCGATTCGACCTACATTCCGGGCGACCACGTCGACGTGATCGAGCTGGAAGAGGTCAATGAGCGCCTGGTCGAGGAAGGCAAGAAGCCGGCCGAAGGCCAGCCGGTGCTGCTCGGCATCACCAAGGCCTCGCTGCAGACGCCGTCCTTCATCTCCGCCGCTTCCTTCCAGGAGACGACGAGGGTGCTGACCGAAGCTGCGGTTGCGGGCAAGACCGACATGCTGCAGGGTCTGAAGGAAAACGTCATCGTCGGCCGGCTGATCCCGGCCGGTACCGGCGGTACGATGAGCCAGATCCGGCGCATCGCCACCTCGCGCGACGAGTTGATCATCGACGAGCGCCGCAAGGCGTCCGGCGTCGAGGTCGCCGAGCCGATGCTGACCGACATGGTTAACGCGGCGCAGTAAGCGCGCAAGAAAGAGAAGATAGAAAAGGGGCCCAAGTGGCCCCTTTTCGCGTTGTGGTTCCCCAATCGGATCGGAGGAGAACGATGAGCAGGAAGATCTGGGCTTCTGTCGACGACTACATTGTCGAAGCTCTTTTCGAGGCGGATCCCGCCCTCGATGCCGTTCTGGCGGCCAACCATGATCAGGGCCTGCCGCCTATCGACGTTTCCCCGGCACAAGGCAAGCTGCTCTCACTTCTTGCGCGAATGCAGGGAGCGAAGAAGGTACTCGAAATCGGCACGTTGGGCGGTTATTCGACAATCTGGATGGCGCGAGCATTGCCGATGGACGGCAAGGTCGTGACGCTCGAGCTTGATCCGCACCACGCCAGTGTCGCGCGGTCGAACTTTGAACGAGCAGGGGTGTCTGACCGTGTGGAACTGCGGGTCGGACCGGCGCTTCAATCGCTTGCGGCCTTAGGCGCCGAGAATGCCGGGCCGTTCGACTTCATCTTCATCGACGCCGACAAGCCGAACAACCCGCACTATCTGTCCTGGGCCATGCGTCTTTCGAGGCCGGGGACCGTCATCGTCTGCGACAATGTCATCCGTGACGGCGCGGTGGTGAATGAAGATGGTCGCGATGCCAATGTCGAAGGGGCACGCGCGGCGTTCTCGTTCATCGGCAGCGACAAACGTCTGGAAGGCACCGCGATCCAGACTGTTGGCGCCAAGGGCTATGACGGCTTTGCAATAGCGATCGTTAATTGAATTTGTGCGGTGCGCCGGCCGGACCTGCGATCCGGCGGCGCCCACTGATCAATCGAAAAAAGCTTCCACCACATTGCGCTTGCCGAGCATGAAGGCGTCGGCGACGTGCTGCAGGGGCGCGAGATCGACGTCGGAGGTGCCGGCGCGCACGATCTCGGCGAAGCGCTTGTAGAGCATCGGATATTCGGCTTCCGGCTCCTCGTGAACGACGCGGCCATCGATGGCGAGCGTTGAGCCGCCGCCAGAAAGCACCATCGATCCGGCCTCGGTATCGGCCAGGATGTCCCAGCTTTGCGGGCCGGTCTGACGCCAGTCGAGTTCCATCGTCACCGGCAGACCGTTCGAAGTGCGGAAAGCGATATGGGCGGCGATCGGTGCCGCGCGGTTCTCGGGGAAATCGAGTTCTGCCGAGCTGATGAACATCGGCGGCAGGATGTGGGTAGCGATCGACAGGGCGTTGATGCCGGGATCGAACACGCCAAAGCCGCCGGGAGCCCAGATCCATTCCTGATTCGGATGCCAGCGGCGCACGTCTTCTTTCCAATTGATGGCGGCCGACCTGATCGTTGTCGATCCAAGGAATGCGCGCGCAGCTTCGACAGCCGGCGCATAGCGTGAATGCCAGCTGGCGAACAGGCAGACGCCGTTCGCTGTCGCCAGCGCCTTCAGGTCTTCGACCTCGCTGACCGTGGCGCCGGGCGGCTTTTCCAGGAAGACATGCTTTTTCGCCGTGAGCGCCAAGCGCGCGGCGTCGTAACGAAACTGCGGCGGCATGCACAGCGACACCGCCTCGAGCTCCGGCACCGCGTCGAGCATCGCCTCGATCGTCGGGAAATTCGGGATGTCTTCGACTTTGCCGTGGCGGCTGGCTGCGGCGACCAGGCGATAATCCTGGTCCTTCGCCAAGGCCGGCAGGTGCTGGTCGCGGACGATCTTTCCCACGCCGACGATGCCGAGCTTGATGGGATTAGAGGACATGGGAGCTCCGCAGGTTAAGTGTGCTTGGTTTTGCCAGAGGTCGCTTCTTAGCAGAGAACTTGTGCCGGGCAAGTCGCCGGGCTTTGTCGCCGGCCCGTGAGATCGACCGCGATTCAGATCTCTTCAGATCGGCACATCGAACGTCACGATCGACACTTCGCCTTCGAGCGCGCCCTGATAGGCGGACAGATGCGGCTCCTCGTCGGGCACGCCGTCCAGGTCGCCGATCTGATCGAGCTCGGCCTCGGCATAACCTTCCGCGGCAAGTGATTCGAGAGCGCGGCGCACCGCCGAATCGTCGTCCGGCGCGACCAGCATCACATGCACGCCTTCCGGCTTGCCGCCTTTGCGCTTCCACACCCGGCCGGTAATAATGGTGACCGGGCGCTCCTCATTGTCATTCACGGGTTCGTACCTCCGGGCGAGGGGGTTTGGGCTGCTCATGCCGCCTTTTCGCACGAAGCACGGCCTGGAAACAGCCGCAAGCCGGTCACTTTCTGGCTTCCTCTTGAAAAACGGCGCAAGAAAATTACATGCGCTTTTCGCATGGCTGCCACGCCTCGGGTTCAGCGCAATATTTGCCGCTCCGGGGTTGACGGACAGTGGCCATACGAGTAGAAGCCGCCCAGTCAGAACCGATGTGAGGCTCTTGCTTCCGAAGCGACACGCTTTGGAGTTTGCCTCAAACAGGGTTCGTTTTACGAGCGAAAAGACATTTCCGGCGTGCATGAAGCGGCTTCCGCTTCCTCTGCCATTTGTTCGGGCAAGACCGCGAGGCGCGGTTTGTGGCCCGAATTTGCGTATGGAAATGACGCTTTGAGCGGCCCTGACCGGGCGAGACACGGAATTGAGAGACAAGAGGGTTTAATGCCTACCGTCAACCAGCTGATCCGCAAGCCGCGCATTGCGCCGGTGAAGCGCAACAAGGTCCCGGCCATGCAGCAGAACCCGCAGAAGCGGGGCGTCTGCACGCGCGTCTACACCACGACGCCGAAGAAGCCGAATTCGGCGCTGCGCAAGGTGGCCAAGATCCGCCTGACCAATGGTTTTGAAGTGATCGGTTACATCCCCGGCGAAGGCCACAACCTTCAGGAGCACTCGGTGGTGATGATCCGCGGCGGTCGCGTCAAGGATCTTCCGGGCGTCCGCTACCACATCATCCGCGGCGTGCTCGACACGCAAGGCGTGAAGAACCGCAAGCAGCGCCGTTCGAAATACGGCGCCAAGCGTCCGAAGTGACCGAAGCGTAGCCAAGGTCGTTCCGGGCGGCGTCAAGCGACGATCCGGGATCCAGGCCACCGCGTAGAATTGAGGCAGAGAAAAAATGTCCCGTCGTCACAGTGCAGAAAAGCGTGAGATCAATCCGGACCCCAAGTTCGGCGATCTGATCGTCACCAAGTTCATGAACGCCGTCATGTATGACGGCAAGAAGTCGGTTGCCGAGACCATCGTCTACGGCGCGCTCGACCAGGTTCAGTCCAAGACCAAGCAGGAGCCGGTCACCGTCTTCCATCAGGCGCTCGACAATGTCGCGCCGCATGTGGAAGTGCGTTCGCGCCGCGTCGGCGGCGCCACCTACCAGGTTCCAGTCGATGTGCGCCCCGAGCGCCGTCAGGCATTGGCCATCCGCTGGTTGATCGCCGCCGCCCGCAACCGCAACGAGACCACTATGGTCGACCGCCTCTCCGGCGAGCTGATGGACGCGGCCAACAACCGCGGCACCGCCGTCAAGAAGCGTGAAGACACCCACAAGATGGCAGAAGCCAACCGCGCTTTCGCGCACTACCGCTGGTAAAGCGCGAACGAGACTGAAGAGGCACCTCCCATGGCCCGCGAATATAAAATCGAAGACTACCGCAATTTCGGTATCATGGCGCACATCGACGCCGGCAAGACGACGACCACCGAGCGCGTCCTCTATTACACGGGCAAGTCGCACAAGATCGGCGAAGTCCACGACGGCGCTGCCACGATGGATTGGATGGAGCAGGAGCAGGAGCGCGGCATCACCATCACGTCGGCCGCGACCACGACCTTCTGGAAGGGTCGCGACGGCAAGATGCACCGCTTCAACATCATCGACACCCCCGGCCACGTCGACTTCACCATTGAAGTCGAGCGTTCGCTGCGCGTGCTCGACGGCGCCATTGCGCTGCTCGATGCCAATGCCGGTGTCGAGCCGCAGACGGAGACCGTCTGGCGCCAGGCCGACAAGTATCGCGTGCCGCGCATGATCTTCTGCAACAAGATGGACAAGATCGGCGCCGACTTCTACCGCTCGGTCGAGATGATCGGATCGCGCCTCGGTGCGCATGCCGTCGTCATGCAGCTGCCGATCGGCGCCGAGACCGAGTTCAAGGGTGTCGTCGACCTCGTCGAGATGAACGCGCTGGTCTGGCGCGACGAGACGCTGGGCGCTGCCTGGGACATCGTCGAGATCCCTGCCGACCTCAAGGCTCGTGCCGAAGAATACCGCGAGAAGATGATCGAGGCCGCCGTCGAAATGGACGAGACGGCGCTCGAGAATTACCTCGAAGGCAAGATGCCGAGCAACGACGAGATCCGTGCGCTCATCCGCAAGGGCACGATCGCGGTGAAGTTCTATCCGATGTTCTGCGGCTCGGCCTTCAAGAACAAGGGCGTGCAGCCGCTGCTCGACGCCGTCGTCGAATATCTGCCGTCGCCGGCCGATGTCCCGGCCATCAAGGGCGTCGACGCCAAGACCGACGCCGAGATCGAGCGTCATGCCGACGACAACGAGCCGCTGTCGATGCTTGCCTTCAAGATCATGAACGACCCGTTCGTCGGTTCGCTCACCTTTGCCCGCATCTATTCGGGCAAGCTCACCAAGGGCATCTCGGTCGACAACACCGTGAAGGGCAAGAAAGAGCGCATCGGCCGCATGCTGCAGATGCATGCGAATTCGCGCGCCGACGTCGAAGAGGCGTTTGCCGGCGACATCGTCGCCCTCGCTGGCCTCAAGGACACCACCACCGGCGACACGCTCAGTGATCCGCTGCATCCGGTCATCCTCGAGCGCATGGAATTCCCCGATCCGGTCATCCAGATCGCCATCGAGCCGAAGACCAAGAACGACCAGGAAAAGATGGGTCTCGCCCTTCACCGCCTGGCCGCCGAGGATCCGTCCTTCCGCGTCAAGACTGACGAGGAATCGGGCCAGACGATCATTTCCGGCATGGGCGAGCTTCACCTCGACATCATCGTCGACCGCATGCGCCGCGAGTTCAAGGTCGAGGCCAATGTCGGCGCGCCGCAGGTGGCCTACCGCGAGACGATCACCCGCAAGCACGAGCAGGACTACACGCACAAGAAGCAGACCGGCGGTACCGGCCAGTTCGCCCGCGTCAAGATCCTGTTCGAGCCGAATCCGGAAAGCAGCGAATTCGAGTTCGAAACCAAGATCGTCGGCGGCGCTGTGCCGAAGGAATACATCCCCGGTGTCGAAAAGGGCATCAACAGCGTCATGACCTCGGGCCCGTTCGCCGGCTTCCCGATGATCGGCGTCAAGGCGACGCTGATCGATGGCGCCTACCACGACGTGGACTCGTCGGTTCTGGCCTTCGAAATCGCCGGCCGCGCCTGCTTCCGTGAAGCAGCCCCCAAGCTTGGCGTGCAGTTGCTCGAGCCAATCATGAAGGTCGAAGTGGTGACGCCGGAAGATTACGTCGGCAGCGTTATCGGCGACCTGAACGGCCGTCGCGGCCAGATCCAGGGCCAGGAAGCCCGTGGCGTGGCTGTGGTCATCAACGCGATGGTGCCGCTCGCCAACATGTTCAAATACGTGGACAACCTTCGCTCGATGAGCCAGGGCCGCGCGGCCTACACGATGCAGTTCGACCACTACGAGCCGGTCCCGACCGCGGTCGCCCAGGAAGTCCAGAAGAAATACGCGTAACTCGAAACGAGTTGCATCAGTAACTTAATTCAAGGCCCGCACGGGCTGGCAGGAATGGAGAGATCACATGGCAAAAGGTAAATTCGAGCGCACTAAGCCTCATGTGAACATCGGCACGATTGGTCACGTCGATCATGGCAAGACGTCGCTGACGGCGGCGATCACCAAGTATTTTGGCGAATACAAGCGCTACGACCAGATCGATGCGGCACCCGAAGAGAAGGCGCGCGGCATCACCATTTCGACGGCGCACGTCGAATACGAGACCGCCAACCGCCACTATGCCCATGTCGACTGCCCCGGCCACGCCGACTATGTGAAGAACATGATCACCGGTGCCGCGCAGATGGACGGCGCGATCCTGGTGGTGTCGGCCGCCGACGGCCCGATGCCGCAGACCCGCGAGCACATCCTTTTGGCCCGCCAGGTCGGCGTGCCCTCGATCGTGGTGTTCTTGAACAAGGTCGACCAGGTCGACGACGCCGAGCTGCTCGAGCTGGTCGAGCTCGAGGTGCGTGAGCTTTTGACCAAGAACGAGTTCCCCGGCGACGACATTCCGATCGTCAAGGGTTCGGCGCTTGCCGCCCTTGAAGATTCCGACAAGAAGATCGGCGAGGACGCCATCCGCGAATTGATGGCTGCGGTCGATGCCTACATCCCGACGCCGGTGCGTCCGCTCGACAAGCCGTTCCTGATGCCGATCGAGGACGTATTCTCGATCTCGGGCCGTGGCACGGTTGTGACCGGCCGCGTCGAGCGCGGCGTCGTCAAGGTCGGCGAGGAGCTGGAGATCGTCGGCATCCGTCCGACCACCAAGACGACCTGCACGGGCGTCGAGATGTTCCGCAAGCTGCTCGACCAGGGCCAGGCCGGCGACAACATCGGCGCGCTGCTGCGCGGTGTCGACCGTGAAGGCGTCGAGCGCGGCCAGGTCCTGGCCAAGCCCGGCACCGTCAAGCCGCACAAGAAGTTCGTTGCCGAAGCCTACATCCTGACCAAGGACGAGGGCGGCCGCCACACGCCGTTCTTCACCAACTACCGTCCGCAGTTCTATTTCCGCACGACGGACGTGACCGGCATCGTGTCGCTGCCGGAAGGCACCGAGATGGTGATGCCGGGCGACAACATCACCGTCGATGTCGAGCTGATCGTGCCGATCGCCATGGAAGAGAAGCTGCGCTTCGCCATCCGTGAAGGCGGCCGCACCGTCGGTGCCGGCATCGTCGTCACCATCACAGAGTAATTTGGACTTAAACCGATCTGTCGCGGGCGCTGCCCGCGCCGCGCCAGAACAAGGAAGTGACGCATGAACGGACAGAATATCCGCATCCGCCTGAAGGCGTTTGATCACCGGGTGCTCGACGCCTCGACACGGGAAATCGTGTCGACCGCCAAGCGCACCGGCGCCAACGTCCGCGGCCCCATTCCGCTGCCGACGCGGATCGAAAAGTTCACGGTCAACCGGTCGCCTCACGTCGACAAGAAGAGCCGCGAGCAGTTCGAGATGCGCACGCACAAGCGTCTGCTCGACATTGTCGACCCGACCCCGCAGACGGTCGATGCTTTGATGAAGCTCGACCTGGCCGCCGGTGTCGACGTCGAGATCAAGCTGTAAGGAACCAGAGGTCAGCGGGGCGACCCGGAACTCTGAAGGAACAAGAGGCGTGGAGGGGCGACAGCCCCGACAGGGAACTCTAAAGGAATTGAACCGATGCGTTCAGGTGTGATTGCAAAGAAGGTGGGAATGACCCGCATCTACAACGATGCCGGGGAACATGTTCCCGTCACTGTTCTCCAGATGGAGAACTGCCAGGTCGTGGCGCAGCGCACGCAGGAGAAGAACGGCTATACCGCCGTCCAGCTCGGCGTTGGCCTTGCCAAAGTGAAGAACACGTCGAAGGCGATGCGCGGCCATTTCGCGACCGCTTCCGTCGAGCCCAAGGCCAAGGTTGCCGAGTTTCGCGTCTCTGCCGACAACATGATCGATGTTGGCGCCGAGATCACTGTCGAGCACTTCGTCGTCGGCCAGAAGGTCGATGTGACGGGCACCACGATCGGCAAGGGCTTCCAGGGCGTCATCAAGCGGCACCACATGGGTGGCGGCCGCGCAACACACGGCAACTCGGTGTCGCACCGTACACACGGCTCGACCGGCCAGCGCCAGGATCCGGGCAAGGTGTTCAAGGGCAAGCATATGGCCGGCCACATGGGCGACACCCGCGTCACCACGCAGAATGTCGAGGTCGTCTCGACCGACGCCGATCGCGGCCTGATCCTGATCCGCGGTGCGGTCCCGGGTTCGAAGGGTGCATGGATCCTGGTCCGCGACGCGGCCAAGGTGGCGCTTCCGGCCAATGCGCCGAAGCCCGCCGCGATCCGCGCCCTTGCGACTGACGGTGCCGCCACGAACGAGGCCCCGGCCACAGAGGGAGCGGAATAATGGACCTCAAGATTACAACGCTTGGCGGCAAGGACGCCGGCAAGCTGAAGCTCTCCGAAGAGATTTTCGGCCTCGATCCGCGCGAGGACATCCTGCAGCGCGTCGTGCGCTGGCAGCTTGCCAAGAAGCAGCAGGGCACGCACAAGGCCAAGGGTCGCGCGGAAATCGCCCGCACCGGCGCCAAGATGTACAAGCAGAAGGGTACAGGCCGCGCCCGCCACCATTCGGCTCGCGCTCCGCAGTTCCGCGGCGGCGGCAAGGCCCACGGCCCGGTCGTGCGCAGCCACGAGCACGATCTGCCTAAGAAGGTGCGTGCGCTCGGCCTGAAGCATGCCCTCTCGGCCAAGGCCAAGAGCGCGTCGATCATCATCATCGACGAGCTGAAGCTGACCGAGGCCAAGACCAAGGCGCTGATCGCGAATTTCGCGACGCTGGGCCTGAGCAACGCCCTGGTGATCGGCGGCGCCGAGCTTGACAAGAACTTCAAGCTGGCGGCGACCAACATCCCGAACATCGACGTGCTGCCCATCCAGGGCATCAACGTCTACGACATTCTGCGCCGCGGCACGCTGGTCCTTTCCAAGGCCGCCGTCGAGGCTCTCGAGGAGCGCTTCAAATGACCGACCTTCGTCATTACGACGTGATCGTCTCGCCGGCGATCACTGAAAAGTCGACCATGGCTTCCGAGCAGAACCAGGTCGTCTTCAATGTCGCCAAGAAGGCGTCGAAGCCGGAAATCAAGGCCGCCGTCGAAGCGCTGTTCGGCGTCAAGGTGATGGCCGTGAACACGCTTGTCCGCAAGGGCAAGATCAAGCGCTTCCGCGGCGCGATCGGCCGCCAGAGCGACGTCAAGAAGGCGGTTGTGACGCTGGCCGAAGGCCAGTCGATCGACGTCGCGACGGGTCTCTGAGCAAGGTCGCGAGGACAGAACAATGGCACTGAAAAAATTCAACCCGGTAACGCCGAGCACCCGTCAGCTGGTCATCGTCGATCGCTCGGGCCTCTACAAGGGCAAGCCCGTCAAGGGTCTGACCGAGGGCCTGACCAAGTCGGGCGGCCGCAACAATTACGGCCGCATCACAGCCCGCTTCATCGGCGGCGGTCACAAGCGCACCTACCGCATCATCGACTTCAAGCGCCGCAAGTTCGACGTCGTCGGCACGGTCGAGCGTATCGAGTACGATCCGAACCGCACCGCCTTCATCGCGCTGATCAAGTATGACGATGGCGAGCTGTCCTACATCATCGCCCCGCAGCGTCTGGCTCCCGGCGACAAGATCGTGGCCGGTGAATCGGCCGACGTGAAGCCGGGCAACGCGATGCCGCTGGCCTCGATGCCGGTCGGCACGATCGTCCACAATATCGAGCTGAAGCCCGGCAAGGGCGCTCAGGTCGCCCGTTCGGCCGGCGGTTATGGCCAGCTCGTCGGCCGCGACCAGGGCATGGCGATCCTGCGCCTCAATTCGGGCGAGCAGCGTGTCGTCCACGGCTCCTGCATGGCCACTGTCGGCGCCGTGTCCAACCCGGACCACGGCAACATCAATGACGGCAAGGCAGGCCGCACCGTGTGGCGCGGCAAACGTCCGCACAATCGCGGCGTGACCATGAACCCGGTCGACCATCCGCATGGCGGCGGCGAAGGCCGCACCTCGGGTGGCCGCCATCCGGTTTCGCCCTGGGGCAAGCCGACCAAGGGCAAGAAGACGCGGTCCAACAAGGCGACCGACAAGTTCATCCTGCGCTCGCGCCATCAGCGCAAGAGCTAAGAAGAGGTAACGCCAAGTGACTCGTTCGATTTGGAAAGGCCCCTTCATCGACGGCTACCTTCTGAAGAAGGTGGACAAGGTTCGTGAAGGTGGTCGCAATGAGGTGATCAAGATGTGGAGCCGCCGCTCCACCATCCTGCCGCAGTTCGTCGGCTTCACCTTCGGTGTCTACAACGGCCAGAAGCACGTTCCCGTCTCGGTGAACGAGGACATGGTCGGTCACAAGTTCGGTGAATTCGCTCCGACCCGGACCTATTACGGTCACGGCGCGGATAAGAAGGCGAAGAGGAAATAATCATGGGCAAGGCCAAAGCTCCGCGCAGGCTTGCTGACAACGAAGCGCGCGCCGTGTTGCGCACGATCCGTATCAGCCCGCAGAAGCTGAACCTGGTTGCCGCGCTGATCCGCGGCAAGAAGGTCGCGACAGCGCTTTCCGACCTCGAATTCTCGGCCAAGCGGATTTCCGGCACGGTCAAGAAGACGCTGGAATCGGCGATCGCCAACGCGGAAAACAACCACGACCTCGACGTCGATGCGCTGATCGTGGCGGAAGCCTATGTCGGCAAGTCGATCGTCATGAAGCGGTTCCATGCCCGTGGCCGTGGGCGCGCCAGCCGTATCGAGAAGCCGTTCTCGCACCTCACGATCGTCGTTCGTGAAGTCGAAGAAAAAGGGGAGGCCGCATAATGGGCCAGAAAGTCAATCCGATCGGTCTGCGTCTCGGCATCAACCGCACCTGGGATTCGCGCTGGTTCGCGAACACCGGCGAGTACGGCAAGCTGCTGCACGAGGACATCAAGATCCGCAAATATCTTGAGAAGGAACTCAAGCAGGCTGCGATCTCGAAAGTCGTGATCGAGCGTCCGCACAAGAAGTGCCGCGTCACCATCCATGCGGCGCGTCCGGGCCTGATCATCGGCAAGAAGGGCGCCGACATCGAGAAGCTTCGCAAGAAGCTGATGGAGATGACCAAGTCCGAGACGCATCTGAACATCGTCGAAGTGCGCAAGCCGGAGATCGACGCGACCTTGGTCGCCCAGTCGATCGCCCAGCAGCTCGAGCGCCGCATCGCGTTCCGCCGCGCCATGAAGCGTGCCGTGCAGTCGGCGATGCGCCTCGGTGCCGAAGGCATCCGCATCAACTGCGCCGGCCGTCTCGGCGGCGCCGAGATCGCGCGCATGGAATGGTATCGTGAAGGCCGCGTGCCGCTGCATACGCTGCGTGCCGACGTCGACTACGGCACGGCCGAGGCGAATACGGCCTACGGCATCTGCGGCGTCAAGGTCTGGGTGTTCAAGGGCGAAATCCTCGAGCACGACCCGATGGCTTCGGAGCGCCGCGCCACCGAGGGCGATCATGCGCATGGCGGTGGTGGTGAGCGCGAACGCGGTCGCCGTCGCGAAAACGCGTAAGACATTTAGGAATTTGGAGTTAGAACGATGCTGCAGCCAAAGCGCACAAAGTTCCGCAAGCAGTTCAAGGGCCGCATCCACGGTACCGCCAAGGGCGGCACCAACCTGGATTTCGGCGGTTTCGGGCTGAAGGCGCTTGAGCCGAACCGCGTCACCGCGCGTGAGATCGAGGCGGCCCGCCGCGCGATCACCCGCGAGATGAAGCGTGCCGGCCGCGTGTGGATCCGTATCTTCCCGGACGTGCCGGTGACGTCGAAGCCGACCGAAGTCCGTATGGGTAAGGGCAAGGGCGCGGTCGACTACTGGGCGGCACGCGTCAAGCCGGGCCGCATCATGTTCGAGATCGACGGCGTCAACGAGGAAACCGCCCGTGAGGCGCTGCGTCTCGGCGCGGCCAAGCTCTCGGTCAGGACGCGCTTCGTACAGCGCATCGCAGAATAAGGACGGGCTGATCATGAAAGCCGAAGACATCCGGACCAAGACCCAGGACCAGCTGACCGACGACCTGGCCAGCCTGAAGAAGGAGCAGTTCAACCTGCGCTTCCAGAAGGCCACCGGCCAGCTTGAGAAGACCGCGCGCGTGAGGCAGGTCCGCAAGGACATTGCGCGTATCAAGACCATCGCTGCGGAAAAGTCCGCGGCCAAGAAGGCTTAAGGACGAAAACCATGCCAAAGCGCATTCTGCAGGGCACCGTCGTCAGCGACAAGAACGAGAAGACGGTTGTCGTCAAGGTCGAACGGCGCTTCACGCATCCCGTGATGAAGAAGACCGTGCGCATGACCAAGAAGTACAAGGCGCACGACGAGAACAACGCCCACAAGGTCGGCGATCAGGTGTTCATCCAGGAATCGAAGCCGATTTCCAAGGACAAGCGCTGGGTCGTGGTGTCTTCGGACCAGGCCTGATCAGGGCCAACGAAACGAATTTTGGACAGACCGGGGAGGGGTGAGAAACCCGTCCCGTTAGAAAAGAAGAAGGCGGCCAGTCATGATTCAGATGCAAACAAACCTCGACGTCGCGGATAATTCCGGCGCCCGTCGTGTCATGTGCATCAAGGTGCTGGGCGGCTCGAAGCGGAAATACGCTTCCGTGGGCGACATCATCGTGGTGTCGATCAAGGAAGCCATCCCGCGCGGCCGCGTCAAGAAGGGCGATGTGATGAAGGCGGTCGTGGTTCGCACGGCCAAGGACATCCGCCGCCCGGACGGCAGCGTGATCCGTTTCGACAAGAACGCAGCCGTTCTCGTCGACAACAAGAAAGAGCCGATCGGCACGCGTATCTTCGGACCGGTTCCGCGCGAACTCCGCGCCAAGAACCACATGAAGATCATCTCGCTCGCGCCTGAAGTGCTGTAAGGAGCCGGACCAATGCAGAAGATTAGAAAAGGCGACAAGGTCGTCGTGCTGGCCGGCAAGGACAAGGGCCGTTCGGGCGAAGTCCTCTCGGTACAGCCGAAGGACGACACCGCGCTGGTGCGCGGCGTCAACCTGATCCGTCGTCACCAGAAGCAGTCCCAGTCCCAAGAGGGCGGGATCATCACCAAGGAAGCGCCGATCCAGCTGTCGAACATCGCGCTGGCCGACCCCAAGGATGGCAAGCCGACCCGCGTCGGCTTCATCTTCCAGAAGGACGGCAAGAAGGTGCGCGTCGCCAAGCGCTCGGGAGAAGTCATCAATGGCTAAGGCTCAAACCAAGCAGGCAACTGCCCAGAACACGCCGCGCCTCAAGCAGGTCTACAACGAGACCATCCGCAAGGCGCTGCAGGAGCAGTTCGGCTACGAGAACGAGATGCAGGTTCCGCGCATTGACAAGATCGTGCTGAACATGGGCGTCGGCGAGGCGACCGGCGATTCGAAGAAGCCTTCGATCGCGGCGGAAGACCTTGCGATGATCGCCGGCCAGAAGGCCGTCGTCACCCGCGCCCGCAACTCGATCGCCGGCTTCAAGGTCCGCGAGAAGATGCCGATCGGCGCCAAGGTCACGCTGCGCAAGGAACGCATGTACGAGTTCCTCGACCGCCTCGTGAACATCGCACTGCCGCGCGTCCGCGACTTCCGCGGACTTAATCCGAAGAGCTTCGATGGCCGTGGCAACTATGCCATGGGCATCAAGGAACACATCGTGTTTCCGGAGATCAACTACGACAAGGTTGATCAGATCTGGGGCATGGACGTCATCGTTTGTACGACTGCGAAGACGGACGACGAAGCCAGGGCATTGCTCAAGGCCTTCAACTTCCCCTTCCGCCAGTAACGGCAGCGAGAAAAGGAAAAATCTGAAATGGCAAAGACCAGCTCAGTCGAGAAGAACAACAGGCGCCGCAAGCTTGCGGACCAGTTCGCTGCCAAGCGCGAGGTGCTCAAGGCGATCATCATGGATCAGTCCAAGCCGATGGAAGAGCGCTTCCGCGCCCAGCTGAAGCTTTCGGCGCTGCCGCGCAACTCGGCCAAGACCCGCATCCGCAACCGCTGCGAAGTCACCGGACGTCCGCGTGCCTATTATCGCAAGCTCAAAGTATCGCGTATCGCGCTTCGTGATCTCGGCAATAACGGCCAGATCCCGGGCCTGGTCAAGTCGAGCTGGTAAGGAGGACATAACATGTCATTGAGCGATCCTCTCGGCGATATGCTGACCCGCATCCGCAACGCATATGGCCGCAAGAAGTCGAGCGTTTCGACGCCGGCCTCGCGCCTGCGTACCCGCGTCCTCGACGTGCTGAAGGCGGAAGGCTATATCCGCGACTACAGCCAGACCGACTTCGACAACGGCAAGTCCGAAATCGAGATCGAGCTGAAGTATTTCGATGGTGCGCCGGTGGTGCGCGAAATCGCTCGGGTCTCGAAGCCCGGCCGCCGCGTCTACGTTTCGGCCAAGTCGATACCGCACGTCGCCAACGGCCTCGGCATCGCCATCCTTTCGACGCCGAAGGGCGTGATGGCCGACCACGAAGCGCGTGAACAGAATGTCGGCGGGGAAATCCTCTGCCAGATCTTCTGATCTGGTATGTGACCCGGTTGGAAACAGGTTTTCGGGATCTAGTCCCGAAAGCCGAGACCTGAAACAAGAGAAGTGACGAGGACAACAAAATGTCTCGTATTGGAAAGAAACCCGTTTCGCTGCCGCAGGGCGTGACCGCGACAGTCAACGGCCAGACCGTGACGGCGAAGGGTCCGAAGGGCGAGCTGAAGTTCGTGGTGAACGACGAAGTGCTGGTCAAGATGGAAGGCAGCGAGATCGCTGTCCAGCCGCGCGACCAGACCAAGACTGCCCGTTCCAAGTGGGGCATGTCGCGCACGCAGATCGTCAACATCCTGCAGGGCGTCAAGGACGGCTTCGAAAAGAAGCTCGAGATCACCGGCGTCGGCTATCGTGCCGCCATGCAGGGCAAGAACCTGCAGCTGGCGCTCGGCTTCAGCCATGACGTCGTCTACGAGACGCCGCAGGGCGTGACGATTTCGGTGCCGAAGCCGACGGAAATCACGGTGACCGGCATCGACAAGCAGCAGGTCGGCCAGGTCGCCGCCGAGATCCGCGAGTATCGCAGCCCCGAGCCCTACAAGGGCAAGGGTGTCCGCTATGCTGGCGAGAAGATCGTCCGCAAGGAAGGCAAGAAGAAGTAATTTTAACGCCGCGGGGAGCGGTCGCGGGAGGCTTGTCCTACCGCATATGGTCGCCCCCGTTTTTTGAAGGCAAGGAACTGATATCATGGGCTCGAAAGAATCCACCCAACGCCGCGCCCAGCGCGTCCGCCGCCAGATCAAGAAGGTTGCCGGCGATCGTCCGCGCTTGTCGGTCCATCGCACATCGAAGAACATCTACGTCCAGGTGATCGATGACGCCAAGGGCCACACGATCGCGGCTGCTTCGACGCTCGAGAAGGAGCTCAAGGGTTCGCTCAAGACCGGCGCCGACACGGCGGCGGCCGCTGCCATCGGCAAGCTGATCGCCGAGCGTGCCTCGAAGGCCGGCGTCAAGGAAGTCGTCTTCGACCGCGGCGCCTACATCTACCACGGCCGTGTCAAGGCGCTGGCCGAGGCTGCCCGTGAAGGTGGTCTGAGCTTCTAGAGCATGATTCCGAAAAGTTGCAGACGTTTCGGATAAGATCATGCGAAGGAAAAAGAGTTTTCGCCCCCGGCGACCCACAGAGGCGCCGGATATCATCATCAACCGTGCTTCCGGAAAAAAACAAGGAACAGGATATGGCACAGGAACGTAGGGATGGCGGCCGCGGCCGTGATCGCGAAGAGCGCGACGACGGCATGGTCGACAAGCTCGTCCACATCAACCGTGTCGCCAAAGTCGTCAAGGGCGGCCGGCGCTTCGGCTTTGCGGCACTTGTTGTCGTCGGCGACCAGAAGGGCCGCGTCGGCTTCGGCCACGGCAAGGCGCGCGAAGTGCCGGAGGCGATCCGCAAGGCGACCGAATCGGCCAAGCGCGACATGATCTTCGTGCCGCTGCGCTCAGGCCGCACGCTGCACCACGACGTCGAGGGACGCTGGGGCGCGGGACGCGTTCTGCTGCGCGCCGCCAAGCAAGGTACCGGCATCATCGCCGGCGGCCCGATGCGCGCCGTTTTCGAAACGCTCGGCATGCATGACGTGGTCGCCAAGTCGATGGGTTCTTCGAACCCCTACAACATGGTTCGTGCCACGTTCGACGCGCTGAAGAGCCAGATGCATCCGAAGGATGTGGCTGCAGCGCGCGGCATCAAGTATTCGACCCTTCAGGCCCGCCGCGGCACCGCCGTTGCGGCTGAAGAATAGTCGACGCTGACCAGGGATTTGACCATGGCCAAGAAAGCAACCAAGACCATCACCGTCGAGCAGATCGGTTCGCCGATCCGCCGGCCGAAGGAGCAGCGCGCAACGCTGGTCGGCCTCGGCCTCAACAAGATGCACAAGCAGCGCACGCTGGAGGATACGCCCTCGGTGCGCGGCATGATCGCTGCCGTCCAGCATCTCGTCCGCGTCGTGGACGAGGGCTGAACCAGAGCGCAGGAGAACCCAGATGAAACTCAATGATCTGCGTGACAAGGACGGCGCGACGCACTCCAAGAAGCGTCTCGGCCGTGGCATCGGCTCCGGTTCGGGCAAGACCGCCGGTCGCGGCGTCAAGGGCCAGAAGGCGCGCTCCGGCGTCGCCGTCAACGGCTTCGAGGGTGGCCAGATGCCGCTCTACCGCCGCCTGCCGAAGCGCGGCTTCAACAATATCTTCGCCAAGAGCTTCACCGTCGTGTCGCTGGCCCGCATCCAGGCGGCGCTCGATGCCAAGAAGCTCGACCCCAAGACAGTTGTAACGGCCGAGGCGCTGGTTGCGGCTGGCGTCATCCGTCGCGTCAAGGACGGCGTGCGCATCCTTTCAGACGGCGACATCAAGGCCAAGCTTGCCTTCGACGTGGCCGGAGCCTCCAAGGCCGCGATCGAGAAGATCGAAAAGGCCGGCGGCTCGGTGAAGCTGCCTGAGAAGGCAGCCGCCGAGTAACGGCAATTTGAAGCACGGCCGGCAAAGGTGGAATTCGGTTTTGCCTGCGGTCGTGCTTTGATCCGATAGATGTGACGGCCGCATCAACGCGGCCGCTTGCATGTTTGCAGTCCGGAGCTTATCTCGTGAGTTTCGGTGACACGCGCCGCCTGAGCTGCGGGCATCGAGCGTGACCAAGCGGAGAATCAGGCATGGCTTCGGCTGCTGAACAACTAGCCTCGAATCTGAATTTTTCGGCCTTCGCCAAAGCCGAGGATCTGAAGAAGCGCATCTGGTTCACCATCGGCGCGCTGCTCGTCTACCGTCTTGGCACCTATATCCCGCTGCCCGGCATCAATCCGGACGCCTTTGCCCACGCCTTCTCGTCGCAGAGCAAGGGCGTGCTTGGCATGTTCAATATGTTTGCAGGCGGTGCCGTGCAGCGCATGGCGATCTTTGCCCTCGGCATCATGCCCTATATCTCCGCCTCCATCATCATGCAGCTTATGACCTCGGTCATTCCGTCGCTGGAAGCGCTGAAGAAGGAAGGCGAGCAGGGCCGCAAGATTATCAACCAGTATACGCGCTACGGGACCGTGCTTCTGGCGCTGGTCCAGGCCTACGGCATTTCGGTCGGGCTCGAGGGCGGAAACGGCATCGTCAACGATCCCGGCATCTTTTTCCGCATCTCGACCGTCGTCACGCTGGTCGGCGGCACCATGTTCCTGATGTGGCTCGGCGAGCAGATCACCGCCCGCGGCATCGGCAACGGCATTTCGCTGATCATCTTCTCCGGCATTGTCGCCGGCCTGCCGCGCGCCATCTCCGGTACCTTGGAGCTAGGCCGCACCGGAGCGCTGTCGACCGGCCTGATCCTGGCGATCATCGTGCTCGCCATTATCGTTATCGGCCTGATCGTCTTTTTCGAGCGCGCCCAGCGCCGCCTGCTGATTCAGTACCCCAAGCGCCAGGTCGGCAATCGCATGTTCCAGGGCGATACCTCGCATCTGCCGCTGAAGCTCAACACATCCGGCGTCATTCCGCCGATCTTCGCTTCGTCGCTATTGCTGCTGCCGGCGACCGTCGCCGGTTTCTCGCAGACGACGAACATGCCCGCTTGGGCCAGCACCATCCTGGCGTCGCTCGGTCATGGCCAGCCGCTCTACATGGCCTTCTACGCGGCGATGATCGTGTTCTTCGCCTTCTTCTACACGGCGATCGTCTTCAACCCGAAGGACACCGCCGACCAATTGAAGAAGCATTCGGGCTTCATCCCGGGCTATCGCCCGGGCGAGCGCACCGCGGACTATATCGACTATGTGCTCACCCGCATCACCGTCGTCGGCGCCATCTATCTGGTGCTGGTGTGTCTGCTGCCCGAGTTCCTGATTTCAGCGACTGGCGTACCGTTCTACCTTGGTGGCACTTCGCTCCTGATCGTGGTCAGTGTAACGCTCGATACGGTGGCGCAGATTCAGGGTCACCTGATCGCGCACCAGTATGAGGGCCTGATCAAGAAGTCGAAGCTGCGCGGGGGGAAAAAGGCCAGATGAGGTTGATATTGCTTGGACCGCCGGGGGCGGGCAAGGGGACACAAGCACTGAGACTGGTAGAACGACACGGCATCCCACAGCTTTCCACGGGGGACATGCTGCGTGCTGCTGTTCAGGCCGGCACGGAAGTCGGCAAGCGCGCCAAAGCGGTGATGGACGCTGGCGAACTGGTGTCCGACGCTATCGTCAACGCCATTGTGGCCGAGCGCATCGATCAAGTTGATTGCGCAAACGGCTTCATCCTTGACGGGTATCCCCGAACTCTGGTGCAAGCGGACGCCGTTGAGGAAATGCTGTCGGATCGCGGACTGGAGCTAGACGCGGTCATCGAATTTGTCGTCGACGACAAGGCGCTGGTTGGCCGAATCGTCAAGCGAGCCGAAGAAGCCAAGGCCGCAGGCCTGCCGGTGCGCAAGGACGACAGTCCAGCGGTGTTCGAAGAACGCTTGAGGGAATATTACAAGAAAACCTCGCCGCTGATCGGCTACTACTACGCCAAGGGTAAACTCAGGGGCGTCGATGGCATGGCCGACATCGATGCGGTGACGCAGCAGATCGAGGCGGTGCTCAGGGCGACGACCCGGCGGGTTGGCCAGGCGGCCGGCTAGAGAATCGAACGATTGCGCTTGACTGGAGCGGTCCGCTGGGGTATGGCGGCCCGTCTTCCTATCAGGCATGAGGCTTGCTTGTCCGCAAGGGCAAGGCAGGCCGCTTTGAACTGGAAACTCCCGCAAGGGCCGGCCTCCACCGGACGCGGGGCAACTTGAAGCGCCGGCTCGCCCGGCCTATATGGAGAAGAGAAGAACATGGCTCGTATAGCCGGCGTCAACATTCCGACCAACAAGCGCGTTGTCATTGCGCTTCAATACATTCATGGCATTGGCAAGAAGTTCGCCCAGGAGATCGTCGACAAGGTCGGCATCCCGGCCGAGCGCCGCGTCAACCAACTGACCGACGCGGAAGTGCTGCAGATCCGCGAGACCATCGACCGCGACTACCAGGTCGAGGGCGACCTGCGCCGCGAAGTGTCGATGAACATCAAGCGGCTCATGGACCTCGGCTGCTACCGCGGCCTGCGTCACCGTCGCTCGCTGCCGGTTCGTGGCCAGCGCACGCACACCAATGCGCGCACCCGTAAGGGCCCGGCCAAGTCGATTGCCGGAAAGAAGAAGTAATTTAGGGCAGTAAGGGGGTAGGGCAGTAAGGCAATAGGGACGGCAGACATACTGCCCTACTGCCATATTCCCCTACTGCCTTCTCCCTGGTGGAGCCGCTGGCATTACGGCGGTGTAGAGATCAACTGAAAGGACTATCATGGCCAAGGAAGCCGCTCGTGTTCGCCGTCGCGAACGCAAGAATATCTCGTCGGGCGTTGCCCACGTCAATTCGACCTTCAACAACACGATGATCACCATCACCGACGCACAGGGCAATTCGATTGCCTGGTCGTCGGCCGGAGCACAAGGCTTCAAGGGATCGCGCAAGTCGACCCCTTTCGCTGCCCAGATGGCTGCCGAAGATGTTGCCAAGAAGGCTCAGGAACACGGCATGCGCATGCTCGAGGTCGAGGTCTGTGGACCCGGCTCCGGTCGTGAATCGGCGTTGCGCGCACTGCAGGCAGCAGGGTTCACCATCACCTCGATCCGTGATGTGACGCCGATCCCGCACAACGGCTGCCGTCCGCGCAAGAAGCGCCGCGTCTAAAGAATTTACCGAACGCCGCGCGAGCGCCTCAAGGGCGCTCCTCCACGGCATTCCAGGTCGCCCGCCACGATTGGATGGTGGCGGGACAACGGAAGGAAAGCACTATGATCCAGAAAAATTGGCAAGAACTGATCAAGCCGAACAAGATCGAGTTCTCGTCGAAGAAGAAGACGCTGACCACGCTGGTCGCCGAGCCGCTCGAGCGCGGCTTCGGCCTCACCCTAGGCAACGCGCTGCGCCGCGTGCTTCTGTCTTCGCTGCGTGGCGCGGCTGTAACCGCCGTGCAGATCGACGGCGTTCTGCATGAATTCTCGTCCATCGCCGGCGTCCGCGAGGACGTGACCGACATCGTTTTGAACATCAAGGAAATCGCCATCCGCATGGAAGGCGACGGCCCCAAGCGCATGGTCGTCCGCAAGCAGGGACCGGGCGCGGTTCTCGCCGGCGACATCCAGACGGTCGGCGACGTCGAGATCCTCAATCCCGACCACGTCATCTGCACGTTGGACGAAGGCGCTGAAATCCGCATGGAATTCACCGTCGATACCGGCAAGGGCTATGTGCCGGCCGACCGTAACCGCGCCGAGGACGCGCCGATCGGGCTGATCCCCGTCGACAGCCTGTATTCGCCGGTCAAGAAGGTCTCGTACAAGGTCGAGAACACCCGCGAGGGCCAGGTTCTCGACTATGACAAGCTGACCATGACCATCGAGACCGACGGTTCGATTTCGGGCGAGGACGCGGTGGCCTTCGCCGCTCGCATCCTGCAGGACCAGCTCGGCCTGTTCGTCAATTTCGACGAGCCGCAGAAGGAAGTCGCTGCCGAACAGGTTACCGAGCTTGCCTTCAACCCGGCGCTGCTCAAGAAGGTCGACGAACTCGAGCTTTCGGTGCGTTCGGCCAACTGCCTGAAGAACGATAACATCGTCTATATCGGCGATCTGATCCAGAAGACCGAAGCCGAGATGCTGCGCACCCCGAACTTCGGCCGCAAATCGCTGAACGAGATCAAGGAAGTCCTGGCGGCGATGGGCCTTCATCTCGGCATGGAAGTGCCGGACTGGCCGCCGGAAAACATCGAAGACCTCGCCAAGCGTTACGAAGATCAATATTAAGCATGATCCCGAACCGAAGGTCAGCGCAGCAAAAAGTTGCAGACTTTTCGGACAAGATCATGCGGCTAACCAACTGAGGCTCAGGCCTCTTGAAACCGCAATGAAGGAGAAGAGCCATGCGCCACGGATTTAAAGGCCGCCGGTTCGCCCGCAGCATAAGCCATCGCAAGTCGATGTTTGCCAACCTTGCCGTGTCGCTTATCGAGCACGAGCAGATCCTCACCACGCTGCCGAAGGCGAAGGATTTGCGTCCGATCGTCGAAAAGCTGGTGACGCTCGGCAAGCGCGGCGACCTGCACGCCCGCCGCCAGGTTATTGCCCAGATCGGCAATGAAGGCGTCGTCAAGCGCCTGTTCGATACCATCGCGCCGCGCTACGCCACCCGCAACGGCGGCTATCTGCGCATCATGAAGGCCGGCTTCCGCCACGGTGACAATGCCGCAATGGCCGTCATCGAATTCGTCGACCGCGACACCTCTGCCAAGGGCGCCGGCGATCGCGCCCGCATCGAGGCCGAAGGCACCGAAGAGGAAGCCGCAGCCGCATAAGGCTTGGCTTTTCTGAGTGAGTTTAAGGGGCCTGCGGCCCCTTTTTCATTGGGGCGGCTACCTCTTGCCGAGCAAAGGTGAGGTAGTTTCTTCCGCTTATTGACTTCCAATCAATCGCCTTTGCTATTTGCTCGATTGCGGGATGCGAATAGGAATAAACACTGTCGATCTCCGTTCGGTGATCGATATCGCTTATCAATTGGGACACAGTCACGCCGTTCAGATATTTTTCGGCGTCCCGATCTTCGATGAAGTCGGTATCAACGCGGAAATAAATCTGGATCGGACCCGCGCAGATGTTCAGGTCGATGTCGTTCCTCGATGCGATGTAGAAGACCATAGCTTCTTCTGGTGTCCACAGGCCCGCGTTCAGGAATTCCGATGGCTTTGTTCTGCTGTCGAACCCATCCATTGAAAGAGCAAATTGGTCGGTTATGCGCTCGGTCTTGCCGCGGATGGCATGCACATGTTCGATCTGAAACCAATTCAGATCGTGAGGCGGCTCGTTATCAAAGGAAGCTTCGAGCTGACCATATATCCAATAGACGGGAATCGTCTCGGCATACTTGGTGATCCAATCATCCGGCGCGCCGAACGCTTCGGCAATTTCGATCATTTTCATGCCGGGGATAACAGGCCCCAAAGTGCCGGTCATCAAAAAATCACGGAGTGAAACGAGCTGTTTTTTCATTTGCCGACACGGCTTTCCGGTTTCACCTCGACCTATAACCGCTTTGCCGCCCAAAATAATCGGATTTCAGCGGCTTAGCCTTTCATTTTGCACAATCGTCAGGACAATGGCGCCCGACTTGGAGGATTCGGAATGCGCGTTAAACGGCTGTCCCTTGTTCTGATCTGCGCCTTGATGGCGCTGGCCATCGTGCCGGCGGCCAGGCACGCGCTGGCGGAGGAGAACAAGCCAGACCCCGGTTTGTCCGACGTGCTGACGGATCTATTGCATGGCGTCGAAGGCGAAAACGCCACTTCCGGCCCCGACAAGCGCGTGCCGTTCGGCCGCGAGGAGGTGCAACTGTCCTTCGCGCCGCTGGTCAAGCAGACAGCGCCGGCCGTGGTCAATGTCTACGCCTCGCAAACCGCCAAGGTGACGTCGCCCTTCGACGGCGATCCGTTCTTCGAGGAGTTCTTCGGCCGCTCGCAGCCGCGCGCGCAGTCTTCGCTCGGTTCGGGGGTGCTGGTCGATCCCACTGGCGTCGTGGTCACCAATTTCCACGTCGTCAAGAACGCTGACCAGGTCAAGGTAGCGACCGCCGACGGGCGCGAATTCGACAGCAAGGTGCTGCTCAAGGATGAGACGCTCGACCTCGCCGTGCTCAAGATTTCTTCTGACAAGCCGTTCCCGGTGATCGCTATCGGCGATTCCGACGCGCTCGAGGTCGGTGATCTGGTGCTGGCGATCGGCAATCCGTTCGGTGTCGGCCAGACCACCACCAGCGGCATCATTTCGGCCGTGGCGCGCAGCCATATCGGCGTCTCCGATTCCAGCTTCTTCATCCAGACCGACGCCGCCATCAACCCCGGCAATTCCGGTGGCGCGCTGGTCAACATGGGAGGGCAGCTGATCGGCATCAACACGGCGATCTATAGCCGTAGCGGCGGCTCGATCGGCATCGGCTTTGCCATCCCTTCGAACATGGTTCGCGCCTTCGCCGACGCGGCCAAGGCCGGGCTCGACTTCTTCGAGCGGCCGTATGCCGGTGCCGAGTTCGAGGCGGTGACGCCGCAGATTGCCGAATCGCTCGGCATGGACAAACCGACCGGTGCGCTGGTTTCTTCGGTCGAAGAGGCGGGACCCGCCGCCAAGGCAGGGCTCAAGCCGGGCGACGTAGTGCTGTCGCTCAACGGCAAGCCGGTCGAGAGCGTCGGGGCGCTGGACTACCGGATGGCGACGCTGTCGATTGGTACGAATGCCAGCTTCGGCGTTCTGAGCAAGGGTCAGCAGGCGACGATGGACATCGCGCTGGAACGGCCGCCTGAGGGCGCCAAAGCTGCGGAACTCACATTGCGCGGCCGCAGCCCGTTCTCCGGTGCCAAGGTTGCTGAACTGTCGCCACGGCTTGCCCAACGGCTCGGTCTGCGCACCGATGTCAAAGGCGTCACCGTGGTCGACATCAACCGCGATTCGCCTGCTGCCGATTTTGGCTTCCAGCCAGGCGACATCGTGCGTGAGGTCAATGGCCTGACGATCGACAAGGCGGCGACCCTGGAACAGGTAGCCCAGCAGGATACGCGCTGGTGGCGCTTTACCGTCGAGCGCGGCGGGCAGATACTGCGCCAGGTGTTGCGTTACTGAGCCCGACCGTCAGCATGATCGGACTCCAGGCAGAAGAAGTTGCATGGCCGATCTGTTCACAGTCGACGAACCGGAAAAGACGCCGCCCGGCAGGCCGCTGGCGGACCGTCTGCGCCCGAAGAACCTCGGCGAGGTCGTCGGCCAGGAGCATCTGACCGGACCCGACGGCGCGCTGACGCGGCTGATCGGCTCCGGCTCGCTCGGCTCGATGATCTTCTGGGGCCCGCCCGGCACCGGCAAGACAACGGTCGCACGGCTGCTTGCCGGCGAGACAAGCCTCGCCTTCGAACAGATCTCGGCCGTGTTTTCCGGCGTTGCCGACCTGAAGAAAGTGTTCGAGGCAGCGAAGCTGCGCCGCTCGAACGGCCGCCAGACGCTGCTGTTCGTCGACGAGATCCATCGCTTCAACCGCGCCCAGCAGGACAGTTTTCTGCCCGTGATGGAAGACGGCACCGTCGTGCTGGTCGGCGCCACCACGGAGAATCCATCCTTCGAGCTTAACGCCGCGCTTTTGTCGCGCGCGCGTGTGCTGGTCTTTCACTCACTCGGCGAGGACAGTATCGCCAAGCTGCTGGCGCGGGCCGAAGAGGCAGAGGGCAGGGCGCTGCCGCTCGATGAAGACGCGCGGGCGATGCTCATCCGCATGAGCGACGGCGACGGCCGCGCGGCGCTGACGCTCGCCGAAGAGGTCTGGCGCGCAGCGAAATCAAAGGAGGTGTTCGGCGCCGAAGCTCTGCAGCGCATCGTCCAGCGCCGCGCGCCGATCTACGACAAGGGACAGGACGGCCACTACAATTTGATCTCCGCCTTGCACAAATCGGTGCGCGGCTCCGACCCCGACGCGGCACTCTACTATCTCGCCCGCATGTTCGACGCCGGCGAAGATCCGCTTTATCTCGGGCGCCGGTTGGTGCGCATGGCGATGGAGGATATCGGGCTGGCCGACCCGCAGGCGCTCGTCGTCGCTAACGCCGCCAAGGACGCCTATGACTATCTGGGCTCGCCCGAGGGCGAACTGGCCTTCGCCGAGGCGACCGTCTATCTCGCCACCGCGCCGAAATCCAATGCAGTCTATACCGCGTTCAAGGCCGCCACACAGGCGGCGAAGGAATTCGGTTCGCTGCTGCCGCCCAAGCACATTCTCAATGCTCCGACCAAGCTGATGAAACAGGAAGATTACGGCGCCGGCTATCGCTACGACCACGACGAGCCCGACGCTTTTTCCGGCCAGGACTATTTTCCGGAGAAGATGGGAAGGCAGACATTCTACGACCCGCCCGAGCGCGGCTTCGAGCGCGATATCAGGAAGCGGCTGGATTATTGGGCGAAGCTGCGCAGCGAGCGGGAAAAGTAGCTGCCAGTCGCACACTGGTGTGATCGCCGTTGTCTGGCGGGATAAAAAACCCTATCAAGGTGCGCCTTCGGCCGGCGGACAGGCCAGAAACGTACCGACGATATTCAGAACGGAATCGCGCTTGGCGCGTGGAAAAATGACAAAAAGAACTCGCAAGACCCTCCGGAAGTTCGCCATAGCGATCCCGCTGCTGGCGCTCGGCTTCTATTTCATTCCCATCCTGACGACAATTTTCATTGTCCTCGGCCTGATCGACGTGTTGCGCAACGACAACAAGAACTGGGCCCTGTTCAGTGGTTATTTCCTCGGCAACGGCATCTTCACCTGGCTGCTTTCGCCCTTCAATCTGCTGGTCGATCTGCTGTGCTACAGAAACCGCGGTGTCTGGAAACTGGACCAGTTTCCTCCGGACTATCAGCGTGAGGTCAACGAGGTTCTGGACGTCTTCAAAGCGCGCAAGGACGAGATCATCGCCGATATCGACGCCAATTTCGGCAGCGGCCGGCGCGGCATGTATGTCTACCAGTGGTATGGCAAGCACAAAATCGACAACGTTGCCGAATTCAACAAGGATTTCAAATACATCAAGACCATCGCCGTGTCGGTGTTCAGGGGCAGGGAATCGACCTCCTGGCATTTCGGACCGCTGCGGCTCAGCCTGCGCATTCTCTACAATCTTCTCCCGGTGAAGGCCGAGGTTTTCGTCGAGTGCAACAACGCCAGGAACTACTGGCACGACAATCCGCTCTATATTTTCGACGACACGCTGCTGCACCGATCGGTCAACGAATATGATGGGCGCCGCTACTGCGTGTTCATGGACATCATCCGGCCATCGCCATTTCCCGGCCTGATCGCCGCTCTTCTCGCCATCGTTTCGGTCAGCGTCGAGCGCATCAATGCCATGTTCTACAAGAACTGGAAGATGATCGGCTCCAGCAAGCCGAAGAAGGCCGGAGCCGCCTGACACCGTGGTGTGACCGGCGCGAGGGAGCACGATGTATTATCTGTTGCTTGTCTGCCTTGGTGGCGCGATCGGTGCAATGGCCCGCTTCTTCCTGTCCGGCTTCGTCGCCCGCCGGGTCGGCGAGACCTTTCCCTGGGGCACTATGGCCGTCAATGTCTCGGGAGCGTTTGCAATCGGTGTCGTTGCGCATGCGGTGGCGCGCGACGGCATGCCCGCCATCTGGGCCTTTACCGTTACCGGCGGCCTCGGCTGCTATACCACGGTTTCTTCCTTCAGCCTGCAGACGCTGGCGCTGGCGCGCGAGGGCGAATGGCGGCGCGCCGGCGGAAATGTGCTGCTTTCGGTTTTTCTGAGCCTCGGCGGCGTGACGCTGGGCTTTGCCGCCGGAAGTCTTCTGATTGGCAGCGGGGCGCGGTGAGCGGCCCGCGGAAGCTCCGCCACGACGGGACGGACACTGCCGCGGCAGGGCATGCGGCGCGCCTCATTGGCCGTCGCAGAACCAACGAAACGGTTCGGCTCTATGCGACCGTGGCCGCAGGCAGCATGATCGGCGGTGTGTTGCGGGCGCTTGCCTCATCGACGAGCACTGCCCTGTGGGGCGCTGGATTTCCCTTCGGCACGCTCCTCGTCAATTTTGTTGGCTCGTTCCTCATCGGCTTCTACGCGACATTGACGGGACCGGATGGTCGCGTCTTCGCCGGTCCGCTGCAACGTCAATTCTTCATGGCCGGCTTCTGCGGCGGCCTGACGACCTTCTCCGCTTTCAGCCTTGAAACACTCATCCTCGCGCAAGGCGGGAGGTTTGTGGCCGCGGGACTCAATATCGCGATCTCCGTGGTGGCCTGGCTTGCCGCCGTCTGGCTTGGCCACATCTTTGCAGTTCGGCTCAACCGGCTGAGAGGGTCCAGGCAATGAAGATACCAACACAGGCACAATTGCTGCGCATCTTTATCGGCGAAAACGACAGGGCAGATGGCCGTCCGCTGTATGAGGTTATTGTGCTGAGGGCCCGCGAAATGCAGATAGCCGGCGCGACCGTCCTGCGCGGCGCGATGGGGTTCGGCCATTCCAGCCGGCTTCACACCACGAAGATCCTCCGCCTATCGGAGGATCTGCCACTCGTCATCGAGATCGTCGATGACGAGGAAAAATTGGCCGCTTTCCTGCCCGTGCTTGAAACAATCATGACAAGTGGTTTGATTACGCTGGAGAAAGTTCAGGTTCTGCAATATGGAACCGACAACGAATAAGCGAGTGAGATTGCGGGTACCGGCGAATGCCGTTGCATGCCTGCAAAACGGCGATTGGAATCATGGCAGGCGTTGAACAGATCACAGTGGACGCCGGCGAGGCGGGCATGCGGCTCGATCGCTGGTTCAAGAGCCATTTCCCCGGTCTCGGTTTCGGTCATCTGCAGAAGCTGCTGCGTTCCGGCCAGATCCGCGTCGACGGCGGCAGGGTGAAGGCCGATACCCGCGTCGAAGCCGGCCAGACGGTGCGTGTGCCACCGCTCGAAGTCGACAAGAAAGGTGAAAGCCCGCTCACCGGTCATTCGATCCGCAACCAGGGCGACGCCGACGTTTTGGCAAAGATGCTGATCCATGAGGACCCGAAGGTCTTCGTCTTCAACAAGCCGGCCGGCCTGGCAGTGCAGGGCGGCTCGGGCGTCACCCGCAATGTCGACGACATGCTGGAAGCCTGGCGCAACCAGAAGGGCGAGAAGCCGCGCCTGGTGCACCGGCTCGACCGCGACACGTCGGGTGTGCTGGTTGTCGCCCGTACAAGGCTCGCCGCCATGAAGCTCGCCGAAGCGTTCCGGGCGCGTGAGACGAAGAAAACCTACTGGGCGCTGGTCAAGGGCGTGCCGCCGAAGCGCGAGGACAAGATCTCGACCTGGCTGATCAAGGAATCGACGCCCGACGGCGATCGTGTGCGTATCGCCAAGCATGGCGAAAAGGGCGCCGATCACGCCGTCTCCTATTACCGCATAGTCGAGCAGGCGGCGCAGACCCTGTCCTGGCTGGAAATGGAACCCTATACCGGGCGCACCCACCAGCTTCGCGTCCATGCCGCCCATATCGGTTGCCCGATCATCGGCGACCCCAAATATTTCGAGGCCGACACCAATTGGGATTTTCCAGGCGGCATGCAGAACCGGCTGCATCTGCACGCGCGCCGCATCGTTATCCCACATCCCGACAAGGGCTTTGTCGACGTCACCGCACCGATGCCGCCGCATATGCGCCAGAGCTGGAACCTGCTCGGTTTCGACGAGCAGAGTGCCGAGGACTAGCGCTGGTGGGCGTCGCCACAGAAACCCTCGACCGCCGTGACGCGGTCGATCTGGCGGCAGCCGCCATCATGGTTGGGTTGACTTTTTCCTGGGGGCTGAACTACGTCGCCGCCAAGATCTCCTACGCCGGCTACGATCCCATTTTCCTGTCGATCGCACGGTCGGTGATCGGCGGCCTGTGTGTTTTCGGCTGGTGCCGCTGGCGCGGCATTGCGCTGTTCACGCCCGACAAGACCCTCGTCGCCGGCATTCTGGCAGGCGCGCTTTTCGGTCTCGAGTTCCTGTTTCTCTATGTCGGGCTCGAGCACACCACTGTCGTGCGCAACACTTTGCTGGTCAACACCATGCCGTTCTGGATGCTGGTCGGCGGTCATTTCCTGCTGGGCGAAAGCATCACGGTACGCAAGCTCGTTGGTCTTCTGCTCGCTTTCGCCGGACTGATCGCGGTGTTTTCGGATAAACTGAGCGCCAATGGCGGCGCAACATTGGGCGGCGATTTGCTCAGTCTCGGTGCCGGCATTCTGTGGGCCGTGACCAATATCGTCATCAAGCGGTCGAAGCTGGTGACGGCCAGCGCCGAAAAGCTGCTGCTCTATCAGCTGGCCGGGGCCGCCGTCATCGGCATTTTGGTGATGCCTTTTGCCGGGCCGCCGGTCCGCAGCTTTGCCGTTCTGCCGACCTTGGCGCTGTTGTTCCAGGCCGTCTACGTCGTCGCCTTCACCTATGTGCTGTGGTTCTGGCTGCTGCGGCGCTACCCTGCATCTGGACTGTCGAGCTTCACTTTCCTGTCGCCGGTGTTTGGTGTGCTGTGCGGCGCCGTGTTCTTGAATGAGCCGCTGACCGTTCGTATCTTCCTGGCACTCGCCCTGATCGCGGCTGGTCTCATCATCGTCAACCGGCCGGTCCGAAAACAAAGTCCCGGATGAGCATGCGCGATATATTGAACGACCTCGAAGCTGGAAAGCAGCTCTCCGATCCGGACCCGGTGCGTCGCGCCCAGATCCAGATGAAGACGCCGCTGCCGAAGCGCTTCTACAAGACCGTCGCGGTAGCACCGGTCGAAGACGGTTTTGCCGTCCATCTCGATGGCAAGCCCGTCCGCACGCCGGCCAAGGCGCTGCTGGCGCTGCCGACCGAAAAGGCGGCTGCTCTGGTCGCCGAGGAATTCGCCGCACAGGAGGAGACCATCAACCCGGTGACGATGCCGGTGATGCGTCTGGTCAATACGGCAATCGATGGCGTCGCCAGTGATCCCCAGGCCGTGCTGGAGGACATCCTGCGCTTTGCCTCGTCCGATCTGCTCTGCTACCGCGCCGATGCGCCCCAAGGACTCGTCGACCGGCAGAACGAGCTTTGGGATCCGGTCATCGACTGGGTGCGCAGCGCTCTCGGCGCCCGGTTCCATCTTGCCGAAGGCGTGATCCATGTCGAACAGCCGCGCGAGAGTATCGCGCTGCTTGGCCAGCATCTTGCCCAACGTGCCGATCCGCTGCGCCTTGCCGCCATCCACGTCATGACGTCGCTGACCGGATCGGCGCTGCTGGCGCTGGCCGTCGACTTCGGCGAGCTCGACGGCGAGGCGGCCTGGGCTGCCGGTCATGTCGACGAGGACTGGCAGGCCGAGCAATGGGGCCATGATGCCGAGGCCGTCGCGCACCGCGCGGCCCGCAAGCGCGACATGATGGCGGCAGTCACGCTGCTCGAAGCTCTCAAAGGCTGACCGCACCGTCGTTTCTATTTCGCACTGCACATTAGACCAAAGTCATAATCCCAAAGACGGTCTGCCTCTGGACGGCGCTTTCTGTCATTTTTTGTACTGGTGGCTGCACTGAGTCTGCGTTCCGAGGAAACGCGGACGATGACGCGCAGCATCGAGGACTGATGGAATCACACGGGAGGATACGCTCATGGCAATGGCATCGACCGCCGGCAAAACAAGCCGCGGCATGACGCGCGAGGAGAAGAAGGTCATCTTCGCTTCCTCGCTCGGCACCGTTTTCGAATGGTACGATTTTTATCTCTACGGCTCGCTGGCAGTGTTCATTGGCTCGACTTTTTTCAGTCCAACCATTCCGGAAGCGACGCGCAATATTTTCGCGCTGCTGGCGTTTGCCGCTGGCTTCCTCGTGCGCCCGTTCGGCGCACTGCTGTTCGGCCGCATCGGCGACCTTGTCGGCCGTAAATACACTTTCCTTGTCACCATGACGATCATGGGCCTGTCGACCTTCCTGGTCGGCTTGCTGCCTGGCTATGCGACTTTGGGCATCGCCGCTCCCGTGATCCTGATCATCTTGCGCATGTTGCAAGGCCTGGCGCTCGGTGGCGAGTATGGCGGTGCCGCCACCTATGTCGCCGAGCATGCACCCGACGATCGCCGCGGCTACTACACGTCGTGGATACAGACGACGGCAACGCTCGGCCTGTTCCTGTCGCTGATCGTCATCCTGATCGTCCAGGGGTCGATGACCAAGGAAACCTACGCCGCCTGGGGCTGGCGCATTCCGTTCATCGTTTCCTTCCTCCTCCTCGGCATTTCGATCTGGATCCGGCTGTCGCTTTCTGAATCGCCGACCTTCCAGCGCATGAAGGACGAAGGCAAAGGCTCCAAGGCGCCGCTGTCAGAAGCCTTCGGTCAGTGGAAGAACGCCAAGATCGCGCTGCTGGCGCTGCTCGGCCTCACGGCCGGTCAGGCCGTAGTTTGGTACAATGGCCAGTTCTACGCGCTGTTCTTCTTGCAGAACGTGCTCAAGGTCGATCCGCAATCGGTCAACATCATGATCGCGATTGCTCTGGCTGTTGGCTCGATCTTCTTCGTCGTGTTCGGCTGGCTCTCCGACAAGATCGGCCGCAAGCCGATTATCATGGCCGGCCTTGCACTGGCGATCGTCTGCACCTTCCCGTTGTTCAAGGCGCTGACCTGGGCAGCCAACCCGGCGCTCGCCACAGCGCAGCAGAACACCCGTGCGACGGTGACCGCGGCACCGGGAGACTGCAAGTTCCAGTTCAACCCGGTGGGCACGGCGAAGTTCACCACGTCCTGCGATATCGCCACCTCGTTTCTGACCAAGAACTCGGTGCCTTATGACGTAGTGGCCACGGCAGCGCCCGGCACTGCTGCGTCGGTCAAAATCGGCAACGAGACGGTTGAGTCGTATGACGCCACCGCAGCCGGCGATCAAGCCAAGGCCAAGGACGCTGTTTTCGCCAAGGCGGTAAACACGGCGCTTCAGGACGGCGGCTATCCGCTGAAACGGGCAGCGGCGAAGGTGCCGGATCAGAAGCTCGAAGCCTTCATCGCGGCCAATCCCGAACTGAAGCTCGATGCGGCCGCGATCCGCGCCGGCGAGAAGGCGATGGTTCCGACCGACCAGGCGATCAAGGACAAGCTGCTGACTGCCGATGAGGCTGCGGGAGCTCCCGAGGTCACCGTCTACACCGTACCGGGCGGCGGTCCCTTCGCCATGTTCGCCGACCCGGCGGCGGTCAACTGGCCGATGACGATCGGTATCCTGCTCATCCTCGTGATCTTCGTCACGATGGTCTACGGGCCGATCGCCGCGATCCTGGTCGAGATGTTCCCGACCCGCATCCGCTACACCGGCATGTCGCTGCCCTACCATATCGGCAATGGCTGGTTCGGCGGGCTGCTGCCGGCGACGGTGTTCGCGCTCAGCGCCTACAAGGGCGATATCTACTACGGACTCTGGTACCCGGTGGTGATCGCGGCGATGTCGCTGATCATCGGCATGGTCTTTGTCAGGGATACGCTCGGAACGGACCTGCACACCAAACAGTAGCCGGCCTGTCCGGTTCAAAGCAAAGCCCGGCGCGAGCGCTCGCGCCGGGCTTTTTCAATTTATCGAGCGCAGGGCTTAGCTCTTCCGATCCTGGTTCGCTTCCTCGATCGCTGCCTCATGATACCAGGCACTTCCGAAATCCGTGCGGTTGCGCAACGAAGCAAGTTCTGCCGCGAACTTAGCCTTTCCGCTTAAATTTGAGGCAGAAGCGCGCGCTGCCACGGGGAACATCAGGATTTTGGCCGACTGACGAGTGGAAGTGATTTCCATTGTCGGTTTCCTTTCTTCGACAGAACCTTGCCGATTCAACCTTTCCCCAACATAGGTTCAGCAATCGAAATAGGCAATATGATTACGAAAAGATCAGTACTTGCATATTATTTGTGCAAAATGTGCTTGTGGATGATCGGAACGCAGCATGACGGCGGACCAGCGATTTTGGGCGGATACAACCTCACTTTTGCCGCATCCATCGCCGGCGAGAATGGCACACGAATTGCATTTTAGTAATCCGGCAGGTCGGCTGCTGGATACGCCGGCTCGCCCCGGCGCCATCCAGGGTTCGGTGATCAAGCAACGAGAGGCTAGAATGACGAAATACAAGCTCGAGTACATTTGGCTCGATGGATACACCCCGGTTCCCAATCTTCGCGGAAAGACGCAGGTCAAGGACTACGCCGAGTTTCCGACGCTCGACCAGCTTCCGCTGTGGGGCTTCGACGGTTCTTCGACCATGCAGGCCGAGGGCCACAGCTCCGACTGCGTTTTGAAGCCGGTCGCCGTGTATCCCGATCCCGCCCGCACCAATGGCGCTCTCGTCATGTGCGAGGTCATGATGCCGGACGGCGTGACGCCGCATGCGTCCAACAAGCGCGCCACCATCCTCGACGACGAGGGCGCCTGGTTCGGCTTCGAGCAGGAATATTTCTTCTACAAGGACGGCCGCCCGCTCGGCTTCCCCGAGAGCGGCTATCCGGCGCCGCAAGGCCCGTACTATACCGGCGTCGGCTACAGCAATGTCGGCTCCGTCGCCAGGCAGATCGTCGAGGAGCATCTCGATCTTTGCCTTGCCGCCGGCATCAACCATGAAGGCATCAACGCCGAAGTGGCCAAGGGCCAGTGGGAATTCCAGATCTTCGGCAAGGGCTCCAAGAAGGCCGCCGACCAGATGTGGATGGCACGCTATTTGATGCAGCGCCTGACCGAGAAATACGGCATCGACATCGAATACCACTGCAAGCCGCTCGGCGACACCGACTGGAACGGGTCCGGCATGCATGCCAACTTCTCGACAGCCTATATGCGCGAAGTCGGCGGCAAGGCCTATTTCGAAGCGCTGATGGCGGCCTTCGACAAGAACCTGATGGATCACATCGCCGTCTACGGGCCGGACAACGACAAGCGTTTGACCGGCAAGCACGAGACTGCGCCGTGGAACAGGTTCAGCTACGGCATCGCCGATCGCGGCGCCTCGATCCGCGTGCCGCACTCCTTCATCAACAACGGCTACAAGGGCTATCTCGAGGATCGCCGGCCGAACTCGCAGGGCGACCCCTACCAGATCGCCTCGCAGATATTGAAGACGATCGCCTCCGTCCCGACCAGCGCCGAGGTTTCGGCCGCGGCTTGAGCATTCGTCACGGCGTGGACCTCAGGTCTGCGCTGTGACTTTCTCTCCAATCGCATCACAATAAAAAAACCCCGGCGTCTCTGCCGGGGGTTTTTCTATTGGCTGCAACAATCCGGATCACACCGAATAATACATATCGTATTCGACCGGATGCGGGGTCATTTCGAAGCGCATCACCTCGGCCATCTTGAGCTCGATGTAGCTGTCGATCTGGTCGTCGTCGAAGACGCCGCCGGCCTTCAGGAAGCCGCGGTCCTTGTCGAGGCTCTGCAGGGCTTCGCGCAGCGAGCCGCAGACGGTCGGGATTTTCTTCAATTCCTTCGGCGGCAGATCGTAGAGATCCTTGTCCATCGGCTGTCCCGGGTGGATCTTGTTCTTGATGCCGTCGAGGCCGGCCATCAGCATGGCGGCGAAGGCGAGATAGGGGTTCGCGCCCGGATCGGGAAAGCGGACCTCGACGCGCTTGGATTTTGGCGATGAGCCGAACGGAATGCGGCAGGAGGCCGAGCGGTTGCGTGCCGAATAGGCGAGCAGCACCGGCGCCTCATAGCCCGGCACCAGGCGCTTGTAGGAGTTGGTCAGCGGGTTGGTAAAGGCGTTGATCGCCTTGGCATGCTTGATGATACCACCGATGTAGAACAGGCAGCTCTCGGACAGGCCGGCATATTCGTTGCCGGCGAAGGTCGGCTTGCCTTCCTTCCAGATCGACTGGTGGACATGCATGCCCGAGCCATTGTCGCCGAACACCGGCTTCGGCATGAAGGTGGCCGTCTTGCCATAGGCGTTGGCAACCTGGTGCACGACATATTTGTAGATCAGCATCTTGTCGGCGTTGCGGACCAGCGTGTCGAACTTGATGCCGAGCTCGTGCTGTGCGGCGGCCACTTCGTGGTGGTGCTTTTCGACGCGCACGCCCATCTCGGCGAGCACGGTGAGCATTTCCGAGCGCATGTCCTGCGCCGAATCGACCGGCGGCACCGGGAAATAGCCGCCCTTGATGCGCGGCCGATGACCGAGGTTGCCGGTCTCGTAGTCGGTGTCGTCATTGGACGGCAGTTCGGTCGAATCCAGCCTGAAGCCGGTGTTGTAGGGATCGGCCTTGTACTTGACGTCGTCGAACACGAAGAACTCGGCTTCAGGACCGACGAAGATCTGGTCGCCGATGCCTTCGGCCTTCATGTAGGCCTCGGCTTTTTTAGCGGTGCCGCGCGGGTCGCGATTGTAGGACTCCCCGGAGATCGGATCGAGGATGTCGCACAGGATGACCATGGTCGACTGCGCGAAGAACGGGTCCATATGCACCGTATCGGAATCCGGCATCAGCACCATGTCGGACTCGTTGATCGCCTTCCAGCCGGCGATCGAGGAACCGTCGAACATGACGCCATCGGCAAACATGTCTTCCTCGACCTCGACGACATCCATCGTAACGTGCTGCAGTTTGCCCTTCGGATCGGTGAAGCGCAGATCGACGAACTTAACGTCGTTGTCCTTGATCTGCTTCATGATGTCTTTGGCTGTCGTCATGTCCCTGCTTCCCTATGTGATGACGTTTTGAACATGGCCTTTTAACGGGAAAATTCAGACGGCGTCCATGCCGGTTTCGCCGGTGCGGATGCGCACCACTTCCTCGATGTTTGAGACGAAGATCTTGCCGTCGCCGATACGGCCAGTCTGGGCCGCCTTGCGGATGGCTTCGATCGCTGCTTCGACCGCATCGTCGCCGAGCACGACTTCGATTTTCACCTTCGGCAGGAAGTCGACGACATATTCGGCGCCGCGATAAAGCTCGGTATGGCCCTTCTGGCGGCCAAACCCTTTGGCCTCGGTAACGGTGATACCTTGCAGGCCGGCCTCCTGAAGCGCTTCCTTCACTTCGTCTAGCTTGAACGGCTTGATGATCGCTTCGATCTTTTTCATGTAAAAAGTGGCCTCCACTGCCAAAAAAGACGGGTTGTGAGCCCCGCTTGCGCCTCAATCAAGCACGAACTGTGCCAATTGATGGGGTGCCGGGTGGGCTCACATGATTTGGATACCACGCTACGCGGGAATGTACATTCGCGTCATTCCCTGCGTCGGATGCGCCATGAGCGCCACGAGCCTAAACAACGCCGCTCCCGTCGTCCGCACAAAAAATGGGCAGATCGGATATTTCATGGGCAGCTGTGGACCTCCGACTCGTCGCTCCGGGCATTGCCGGTGTGTTTCATAACCTTCGTAGTTTGCGTCGGATCAAAAACTGGACAATGCTTCGGCAGATGATGTGCATGTCGCCCGCATGAGCCACGAACTTCTTTCTCCGTCCGAAATGGCCGAGGCCGACCGGCTGGCGATTGCCGCTGGTCCATTCGACGGCATTGGCCTGATGCGCAATGCCGGTGCTGCGGTTGCTGCCGTAGTACTCAAGCGCTACCCGAACGCAACGCGCGTCCATGTGCTTTGCGGCCCCGGCAACAATGGCGGCGACGGCTATGTCGTGGCGCGCATCCTTCGGGAGAGCGCCGTCGACGTCTCGGTATGGGCGTCCGGATCGCCTAAAGGCGGCAGCGATGCGGCAGTCGCTGCCTCGGAGTGCCCGGTTGAAGCTCGGCCGCTGTCGGATTTCGTTGCCGAGACGGGCTCGATCGTGGTCGATGCGCTTTACGGGGCGGGGCTGTCCAAGCCGCTATCCGGCGACCCCGCCAAGGCGATCGATAATGTGGCGGAGTTGAATTCGCCGGTCGTCGCGGTCGACCTGCCGTCGGGCGTCTCCGGTGAGAGCGGCAATGTCCTCGGTCAGGCTTTCCACGCCCGAATCACCGTGACCTTTGCGCGAAAAAAGCCAGGCCATCTTTTGTTACCGGGGCGCGAGCTGTGCGGCGAAATCGTGCTCGCTGATATCGGCATCAGCGACAGTGTTGTTGCGCAGCTTGAACCACGAACATTCGAGAACATTCCGGCGCTCTGGCTTGGCCGCTTTCCGGTTCCGGCCGTCGACGCCCATAAGTATAAACGCGGCCATGTCGGCGTCTTTTCCGGCGGGCCGTCGGCGACGGGTGCTGCGCGGCTGTCGGCGCTTGCCGCGGCCAGGAGCGGGGCAGGGGCCGTCACCTTGCTGTCGCCGGCGAACGCCATCCATGTGAACGCGGCGCATCTGACCTCGATCATGCTGCGCAAGCTAGACACTGTCGCGGATGTGGACGAATTCGTCGGCAGCCGCCGGCCATCGGCCTTCGTGCTCGGCCCGGGATTTGGCATTGGTGAGAAGACGCGCGAATTCGCCCTGGCCGTGCTGAATGGCGCCCATGGGCAGGGCGGCGGGATTGAGGCCTTGGTGCTCGACGCCGACGGCGTCACCTCGTTTCGCGACGCGCCGGATGCCCTGTTCGAAGCCGCCAGCCGGCCGAGCGCGCCGGCTCTGGTGATGACGCCGCATGACGGCGAATTCGCCAGGCTTTTTTCAGATATCGCCGAGGACAAGGACCTGTCCAAACTCGCCAAGGCACGCGCCGCAGCCGAACGGGCCAACGCCACTCTCGTCTACAAGGGTGCCGACACTGTGATTGCGGCCCCCGATGGCCGGGCAGCGATCAACGGCAATGGCGCGCCTTGGTTGGCCACCGCCGGTTCGGGCGACGTGCTGTCGGGTATCATCGCCGCGCTGCTGGCGCAGGGCATGCCGGCCTTTGAAGCGGCCTGTGCGGCAGTCTGGATCCATGCCGAGGCCGGCAGCCGTTTCGGACCGGGGCTGATCGCCGAGGACCTGCCGCTGGCGCTGGTGCCGGTCCTGCGCGAGCTTATCGAAAGTCGCGGGATAGCTGCCGAATGAACCGCATGTTCGCGCTGCTCGTTGCGATCGTCGGCGCCGTATTCATGGCGCAGGCTGCGAACGCCGAAACTCCGCTGACGATCGTCGACGACCCGGCCGTTCTCGCCGCTCTCGACAGCAACGGTTACGGGTTCGCCGGCATTTTCGGCGTCGATGGCAAGGGCGATTTGAAGACGCTTTACGACAAGGCGCCGGCCTATCACGCGATCGTCGAAACGATTGCAAGCGACGTCGCGGCATTGCGGGCCGAGATGAAGGCCGGTGGTCGGCCGCTCTACGAGGTGACCGACGGCAATGTTGGCCGTGTCATGGACATGCGCTGGCTGAGGACCGATGCCGCGCGCTTCCGCCTCGTCGGCATCGTCAACCGGCTCGACCGGCGCGACTTCGCCGCGCTGCAAGGCGATACGAGTTGCGGCGAAGTGCGCTTCGTCTATCGCTTATCCTATAGTTTCAAGAAAAACGGCAAGGTTCTGGCCTCGCGCCTGCCGTTCAATTTCAGTGCCGTCTACGATGCCGCGCCGGATGCCGACGGCGGTTGTGTCGGCGTCGCCGGACGCTGGGCACCACAACTCGACGAGAGCGTCGATGCCGGCTGGCTGACCGGTGGGCCGCTGGAAAGGACGGCGCTCACCTTCAAGCAGCTCGAGCTCAATGCGCAAGTGGTGCGCTTCCCCTCCGGCCAAGAGACCGAATTCGGCGGGCAGGCTGCCTATCTCATGCGAATTTTCGGCATCGACGGAGCGGCTGTCAGCGAAAAGCCGCTGGAAAACACGCCCGACACGGCACGTCTCGCCGAAGATGCTGCGCTGAAAGCAAGACTTGCCGACTATGTCCGCACCAATGTCGCGGCGGTCGATCTCGGCGTCTACCAAATCCCCGATGAATTCTTGGCAAGGAAGGTCATTTCGTGGTCGACCTTCGGCAGTGCAAGGCAGGCCAACCACCCGTTCACGCCACTGTTCCAGCCCGCGGATTTCGCTGGTGTCGATTTCTCCGCGCTGAAGCTGGTGCGCACGCCGGAGGCATTGGTCGAGCGGCTGGACAACGGCGCCTGCCAGGGCTGCCATCAGGCGGGCTCGACCGCCGGCTTCCATTTCATCGGACTTGACGACAAGACGACCTCGCCGCTCAACCGCATTGAGGTCGGCATTTCCCCGCATCTCCACGCCGACATCCCGCGCCGCGTCGCCTGGCTGCGCGCGACTGCCGACGGCAAGGAACCGAACCGCTTTCGCCCGTTATCGTTCGCGCCGCCGGCGACCTGGAACGATGCCGGCGAAATCGCCTATTCGCCGGCCGAAATGGCGATGCCGTGCCTGATGCCGGCGGATGCGGCCCGCTTCGGCGCAACATGGCAATGCGGCGCCGGCACCGTCTGCACGCCGCTGGCAACCGCGTCCGGCGTGCACACCAAGCTGGCGCAATGCCTGTTGCCCAAGGACAGCGAAGACATGTTTTCCGGCCACCCCTGTTTAACGGGATACATCGCCAGCAACGCGGCACAGCCTTTCAATGACCACTATACCATCACCAGTCAGTTCGCCGCGTTCGCACCAAGCATTTCGCGCGCCGCCTACACCTGCCGACCGCCGAAGATCGGTGTGCCGGCGGGTATCGCCTATCGCGGCTGCGACGACCGGGATCGCAGCTTTGCCGCCTTCAAGACGGGCAAGCCGATGCCGAACGAGATTTGCGGGCTGGTCGGCGGCAAAAAATTCGACACCTGCGTGGCGACCAATAATTTCGACCAGTGCCTGGGCGGCGCCGTCAATCGCGGCAATCGTCCTGCCTGCTCGGCCGACCATTTCTGCCGCGAGGATTACATGTGTCAGTCGCTGCCGCCCGATACACCCGGTATCGGCAAAGTGAAGGGCATCGGCTTCTGCTCGCCGACCTATTTCATCTTCCAGATGCGCATCGACAATCACGCCACGCCGTGGTCGGGCGCCGTCCGCGCGACGATGGGAGCCGGGTTCGGAGCAGCGGAAGCGGAATAGCCTGCGCCGACTGGGCATTAGCCGCTATAGTTTCAGGTGGATAGCTATCGATCGAGATAGTCGGCGATCTTCGATGTCCATTCGCCGTCGAAATGGCGGACATGTTCGGCGACGATCTCATCGCTCAGCAGGCTCGACAAGGCGGAAACCAGAACTGGTTTTATCTCTGGAGCCGAGCTAAATCCAAGAGCAGTCAAACGTTCGGACCAGGGCGGATGATCCGCGCTTTCGTTATCTGGCGCGTCCCAGGCCTTTTGCGCATATTCTTGCAGGATGGGAAGCCTCGACAGGTGACTGGCGGCCGCCAGAACTCTTTCAAGTGGTGGACGAGGCGGTACCATGGTGCCAAGCAGTTCACGTTTAAGCGGAATATACACTTGGTCATCGAAGAGCGCACTGGCAGCACCGATCAGCAGCATGGCGCGCGCCGTTTCATATGCATCGCCGGACATCGCTGCATGACGATCTGCGTCAATTTCCGCCCGCCGCGACAACCGTATTTCTTCGCGCTCCAGCGTGCGCGACAGCGGGCCAAGCATCCAGTAGAACAGGCTGCCCGAAACGGTTTTTCCCGGTGGGGCGAAGTCGAAGATTAGATCGAAGCTCATTTCGAGTTCGGCCAGGTTGAGCCCGCCATTTGTATCTTTATTTTTCAGATGGGCGTCCTCATGGGCCAAGATCGCCGCAAACCCCTTTTGGTCGGTCGCTGCGAGCAGCGGCAGGCCCACGGTGAGAATTGCCCTGCGACCAAGCAGGCCCAGAAACGGCCGCTCTTCACCGATGCTAGCGTTGAGATCGTCGCTCAGGATGATGTTCGTGCGGCTGGCGCGGTGTTTGCCGGCAATACTCTCCCAGACAGCCCACAATTTCGGGGCTGATTCCCGAGTAATCCCGTCCACCTTGCTGGGTCGAAAACCGGCGAACAATGTCCCGATCAACAGAACGATGGCCAGCATCGCGGCCGGGATCGCAACAACGCCAGTCGCGATGACAGCGAGCGGATAGCAATCGAGGAACCAGAACCACAGGAGTATTGGGCAAAACAGCGGCAGGGCGAAGAGCAGGATGGCAAACCTGCCGAAACGCGCTCCTACATAGAGGACCAGGCGCGACATCAACCCTCACAGCGGAATGTTGTCGTGCTTCTTCCAGGGGTTTTGCATATCCTTGTTGCGCAGCATCCTGAGCGCGCGGGCGATGCGGCGGCGGGTCGAATGCGGCATGATCACCTCGTCGACATAGCCACGCTCGGCGGCAACGAAGGGGGACAGGAAGCGATCCTCGTAAGCTTTTGTGTGCGCTGCAATTTTCTCCGCGTCGCCGATATCCTTGCGATAGATGATCTCGACTGCGCCCCTGGCGCCCATCACCGCAATCTGCGCCGTTGGCCAGGCATAGTTCATGTCACCGCGCAAATGCTTTGACGCCATGACGTCATAGGCGCCGCCATAGGCCTTTCTGGTGATGACGGTGATCTTTGGCACGGTCGCTTCGGCATAGGCGAACAGAAGCTTGGCGCCGTGCTTGATCAACCCACCATATTCCTGCGCGGTTGGGGCCCAGAAAACCCGCCCCCACCCCAACGGGTCAGAGCAGGAGACCTCAAACAAGCAAGAAACAACCCAACAACCCCCCCACCGGGGGGCCCTCAAGAAGAGCACCCCCCCCCC